>NZ_LIQQ01000798.1 GCF_001418565.1 Streptomyces graminilatus
TCCCCACGGCCGAGGAACAACTCCCCGGGTACGCCCACCTGGACCCGGCGATCGTCGAGAAGTTCCTCCAGTCCCGCGAGGCCGTCGACATCCGCTACGTCGACGACCCGCCCTACGGCAGGTTCGGCGAGCCCCGCGAACCGCGCTCCCAGGTCTGGTTCCGTACGAACGGCAAGCTCGGCGGCGCCGTCGACGAACCGCTGCTGCACGTCTGCCTCGCCACGTACGTCTCCGACTACACGCTGCTCGACTCGATCCTGCTCGCGCACGGACGCGGCGGCTGGGCCGTCAACGACGTGGTGGGCGCCTCCCTGGACCACGCGATGTGGTTCCACCGCCCGTTCCGCGCCGACGAATGGCTGCTGTACGACCAGGAGTCACCGTCCGCGTCCGGCGGCCGTGGCCTCGGCCAGGGCCGCATCTACACGCAGGACGGACGACTGGCCATCACGGTCATCCAGGAGGGCGTGATCCGGGTACCGCGCACGCCCTGACCAGCGGTTCTCAGTCGCCGAGCAACCCGGCCTCGCTGAGCAGGAACGCCGTCAGCGGGTCGTAGAAGCGCGGGCTCGTCACATGGTCGTCGAGTGGAACGGCCACCTGGAGGGTGCCTTCCGCCTCGGCCAGGAACAGCGCCGGGTCGTTGCAGTCGGCGTACCCGACCGAGTCGATGCCGTGCTGTGCCGCGTACCCCGCCCAGCCGTGGTCGGCGACGACCAGGTCGGGCAGCGGGCGGCGCTGCCGCTCCAGCGCCGTCAGGATGGCGCGCATCGGCTCGCCGGAGTGCGTGTGCCACAGCGAGGCCCCGTGCTCCAGCACCGCCACGTCCGCGAACTGGAAGACGTACCCCTCGTCCGTCGTCAGACCGTCCGGGATGACGACGATCTCGCAGCCGGCGGCCCGCAGCGCGTCGGCCGTGGCGCGGTGCACGTCGAGCAGACCGCCCGGGTGGCCGGTCGCGAACAGCACCCGCTGCCGCCCGTCGGCCGCCTTGCGTAGCCGGGCCGCCAGCCGCTCCAGCGCGGCGACCGTCAGCTCGGGGTCGATGGTGTCCTGGCCGTACCGGTGTTCGGGGTCGTCGTTGACGCCGACCCGCTCGGCCATCACCGCGAGAACGTCCTGCTCGTCGGTCCAGCGGTCGCCCAGCTCCAGCCCGAGCCAGTAGTGCCGTTCGCCGTTCGCCAGCTTGCGGTAATGGGAGAGATTGTTCTCGCGAGGCGTGGCGACATCACCCGCGATACGGGTTTTCACAAGGTGATCGACAAGCTCGGCGCGGCTGGGAATCCCGGGTATCGGCATGCCTCCCATTGTGAGGCAGACGACACCGCCAACACCCGGACGTCCCGACCGCTGGGACGCAGCTCACGCCACCTCGACACCGTTGAGTGGTGCTCAGTGCCGCTTGAGCGCGAACCACAGTTCCATCCGTACGTCCGGATCGTCGAGGTCCGTGTCGAGCAGGGCCGCGCAGCGCGCGATCCGCTGCCGCACGGTGTTGCGGTGCACGGCCAGCGCGACCGCCGTACGGTCCCAACTCCCGTGCAGGGAGAGCCAGGTGCGCAGCGTCTCGACCAGCGCGGGGGTCGCGGCGACCGGCGCGAGGAGCGTACGGGCGTGGGCCGCCGCGTCCGCCTCGGGGACGAGGTCCGACAGCGCGGCCCGCTCGCCGTGGCGGACCAGCGGGCTGCGGGTGGCCCTGGCGCGGGCCAGCGCACGGGCCGCCTGGACATCGGCGTCCGGCCACTCGCGCGGACCGGCCGGGGCGCTCACCCCGCAGGTCCAGCCGGGCTGCGGGGCCGGTTCGCGGTCGGCGGGCAGCAGGATCCGTACGACGTCCCCGTCGATGTCGACCAGCGGCGAGCCGAACGCGGTGGCGAGCGCGGAGGCCGGCGCGCCGGGAGCCTCGGGCCGCGCGTGCACGACCGTCCAACGGTGGTCCGGGGCGCCGCCCAGCAACGGGGCGACCGTCTCCGGGGCGGCCCCCAGCAGCAGCCGTACGAGGGCCGACGAGCGGGCGGCGCCCGAGCCGCTGCGGTGTTCGCCGCTGAGGTGGGTGAGCAGGGTGAGGAGTACGGCCGCCACGGACGCGATCGTGTGATCGCCGGACGTACGTTCGGGTGTCGCGACGCCGAGCGCGAAGCCGCTGCCGGTGCCGAGGGCGTAGGCGGTGAGATGGGTGCCGGGGGTCGTGGTGTCGGACGCGGAGGACGGGCCGTGGTCGGCCCGGACCACGGCCGCGAGCGCGGCCAGCGCCTCGGGGGCGCCCGTTTCCCGCCCCGCCGCCGCCATCTCCGTCCCGTCCGGCCCGTACAGCACCGCCCGGCCGCCGACCCGCTGGGCCAGCCGGCGCAGCACGGAGGGGACCGGGTCCGGACGGGACGCGGCGGCGGCCAGGCTCTGCTGGGCCTCCGTCACCCGGCGCAGCTCGGCCAGCCGGACCTCGGCCATGAGCTGCCAGACCGCGCGGGCCACGCCCGAGAACGTCGTACGCGGCGGGACCTCGACGAGCGGCAGCCCGTACGCGTCACAGGCCGCGACCAGCGCGCGCGGCACCGTGTCGTGCACCGGCGCGACTCCGAACCCGAGGGCGGCGCCGCCTCCGGCCACGATCCGGCCCACGTAACCCTCGAAGTACGCCGTCGCTGCCGGGTCCGCTGCCTCCGGAATGTGCATCCCGGCGGTCAGCAGCAGCTCACCGCCGAGCAGATACGGGTACGGGTCCGCCATCTCCGACGCGTGCGCCCAGTGGATCGCCGGGTCGGGGGCGGTCGGCCCGGCGATCTGACGCAGGGCGAGGTCGTCGCGGGCGAGGAGGGCGGAGAGGCCCACCCGG
>NZ_LIQQ01000799.1 GCF_001418565.1 Streptomyces graminilatus
CGTCCTCGCGGGGCAGCGGGACAGCCGCCCCGAGCGGAGAGCCGCCCTGGGCTGCCGACGGGAACCAACTGGGCTCACCCGAAAGCGCGCTCAGGTCACCCGGGGCTTCCTGGCGCGGTGCCGGCACGGCCTGCAGCGCGTTCCTGGGTGAGGCGGGCGGTTCGGCGATGCGCACGGGCGGCAGTTCGGCCATGGGCCGGGGCTGCGGCGCGGCCGTCGGGGCGGCGGCCAGCGCGGCGACAGGTCCGGGGGTCAGCTCCGCGACCGGAAGGGCGGCCAGCTCGACCTGCGGGCCCGAGGGCCGGGTGGGCCGTGGCTCCGGTGCGCGGGCCGGCCTCCTGTCGGGCGGCAGTACCGCGGGCAGGGTCGGGCCCAACTGGGCGCGCCCCACGTCGAACCAGGGGCGGGCGACCTCGTCCAGGGTGGGATCGGAGCGCCTGCGGGCGGTCTCCGGCTCCGTGGTGACCCGCTTGCGTATCCCGAGCCTCATCGCGCGGGTGGCGTTGAAGGTTCCGCTGACGCGCTCGGCCTGGTCGTAGAGGCTGTTGATCACCTGCTGGACCTCCTCACGGCTGGGCCCATCATCTCGGGTTCGTTCCGGCGCCATGCGGGACGAGCTCCTTCCGTGGTGCGTCTCCCGAACCAACCGTCAGACAGGGACTGCGGGTTTGGGAAAGTGTTCGGAGGTCAACTTAGCCAACTTGTGTGCTTCAGGTGAAGGTTGAAGCACGAAATGCCCGATACGTTATTGTGACCTTCATCGTATCGAGAACGGCCGGAAAGCAGCACCGAGGGGCGCTGTCAGGCCGATTCGGCCGACAGGACCCGGGCCACCACCACACCCGAGGGCGCTGTCGCCGCCGTGGAGCAGGACAGGCTCGCCCCTCGGTTCTCCCGTCACCCCCTGACCCGCGTCCTCGGTACGTCCGCCCGCCTCGACGTGGTGAGCAGGGTGAACCGGCGGCAGCCGCCTGGCCAGTGGCCGCTCGACCGCTGCGCCGCCTTGCGGCGGCCGGGAGGCCGACGGCCCGCACACCCGGAGGCCGATCTCCCCTCCCGCCGAGGAACCCTCAGCCGGAGGCCACCGGCAGGACGTCCGGCGAGAGCGCGCCGGCATGGGCGGAGGCGCTCGTCATACGGCGGCGATGGTGGCGCCGGCACAGCACCTCGTAGCCGACGTCGGCGGCGNNCAGCACCATCTCGCCGCCGACCGTACGGGCGTTGTGCGTGGCCCGCGCCCCACACCAGCACATCGCCTCCACCTGGAGGGTCTCTATGCGGTCCGCCAGCTCGATCAGCCGCTGGGAGCCCGGGAACAGCTTCGTGCGGAAGTCGGTGGTGATGCCGAACGCGAAGACGTCCAGCCCCAGGTCGTCCACCACCCGCGCCAACTGGTCGATCTGGTCCGGCGCGAGGAACTGCGCCTCGTCCACGATCACGTAGTCGACCTTGCCGCCCCTGGACATCTGGTCCACCAGATAGGCGTGCAGATCCATGCCCACGGCCGCCTCGACCGCCTCCGTCACCAGGCCCAGCCGCGAGGAGAGCTTGCCCTCCCCCGCCCGGTCGTCGCGGGTGAAGATCACACCCTGAAGGCCCCGGGCCGACCGGTTGTGCCCGATCTGGAGCGCCAGCGTCGACTTCCCACAATCCATCGTTCCGGAGAAGAACACCAGCTCGGGCATGGGAGGTCGAGCACCTTTCGGCGAGATACGCGGAGGTCGGGAAGAGGCGGGAGGGCTGGGCGGGCGGCTGTCGGGCGGGGACGGGCCTCAGGAGCGTACTTGCAGGAGCGGGACCAACTGTTCCGCAGGGGTCATCGAACCGTGGTTGCCGACCATCACCGACTCCCTCGGCTCCCGCTCCGAGGCGACGATCAGGACGTCGTCCC
>NZ_LIQQ01000008.1 GCF_001418565.1 Streptomyces graminilatus
ACCCTCCCCGCCTCCGCGTCCCCCACCGCCTTCTCGAAGTCCTCGACCGGGTAGGTCTCCGTCACCAACTCGTCGAGCAGCAGGCGTCCTTCACGGTAGAGGTCAGCGTAGAGCGGGATGTCCCGCTGGGGGCGGGAGGAGCCGTAGCGGCAGCCGAGGATCGACTTGTCCAGGAACATGGACGCGACGACGAAGGACGCCTCCGCCGTGGCGGACGGGACGCCGAGCAGGACCGCCTGCCCGTGCCGGTCGAGCAGATCGACGGCCTGCCGTACGAGTTCCACGCGCCCGACGCACTCGAAGACGTGGTCCGCGCCCGTCGGCAGCACGTCCCGCACGCCCTCTGCCGAGGTCAGGAAGTGGGTCGCGCCGAACCGCCGCGCCATCGCCTCCTTCGCCGGGTTCGCGTCCACGGCGACGATCCGCGAGGCGCCCGCGATCCGCGCGCCCTGGAGGACGTTCAGCCCGACCCCGCCCGTGCCGATCACCACGACGCTGTCCCCGCGATCGACCCGGGCCCGGTTGAGCACGGCCCCCACCCCGGTCAGTACCCCGCACCCGATGAGCGCGGCCGACGTCATCGGGATGTCCTTCGGGATGCGTACCGCCTGCACGGCCTTCACCACCGTGCGTTCCGCGAAGGCGGAGTTGGCCGCGAACTGGAAAACCGGCCGCCCCGCGCGCGTGAAGGGCCGCCCCGGCCGCCCGATCGACTGGCGGCACATGGTGGGCCGTCCCCGGTCGCACTCCGCGCACGCACCGCAGTTCGCGAGGGTGGAGAGAGCCACATGGTCGCCGGGCGCCACATGGGTGACACCGGGCCCGACGGCCTCCACCATGCCCGCGCCCTCGTGACCGAGGACGACGGGGACGGGGAAGGGGATGGTGCCGTCCACCACGGACAGATCGCTGTGGCACAGCCCCGCCGCCGAGATCGCGACCAGCACCTCCCCGGCTGCCGGTTCCCTCACCTCCAGATCGTCGACGACCTGGATCTGCTTACCGTCGAACAGCACACCGCGCATCGGACGACTCCCCATCAGACGACGTTCCTGGGCTCCCTGGGCAGACCGAGCACGCGCTCGGCGATGATCGTGCGCTGGATCTGGTCGGAGCCGCCGTAGATCGTGTCGGCCCGGGAGAACATGAACAGGTGCTGTGCGGCGTCGAGTTCGTACGGAACCGGCTGCGACCACTCCACCGGGCCGACCCCGGCAGCCGCGCCCCGCACCAGCATCGCCAGTTCCCCCAGCCGCTGATGCCATCCGCCCCACAGCAGCTTGGCCACGCTCGGCGCCCCGGCGTCCCCCGAACCACCCAGTGTGCGCAGGGAGTTCCAGCGCATCACCCGCAACTCGGCCCACTGCCGCACAAGTCGCTCCCGTACGACGGGATCCGCCACCGCGCCACTGTCCACGGCCGCCCGGACCACGCGCTCCAACTCCCCGGCGAATCCGATCTGCTGGGCCAGTGTGGACACCCCCCGCTCGAACCCGAGGAGACTCATCGCGACACCCCAGCCGGCGCCCTCACCTCCGACGACGTGCTCCGCGCGCGCGTGTGCCCCGTCGAAGAAGACCTCGTTGAATTCGCTGGTCCCGGTCATCTGCCGGATCGGCCGGACCTCGATCCGCCCCGGCTGGTCCATCGGGACGAGCAGAAAACTGAGCCCGTGGTGACGCGCCGACCCCGCCTCCGTCCGGGCCAGCACGAAACACCAGTCCGCCTCATGGGCGAGGGACGTCCAGATCTTCTGCCCGGTGATCCGGTACGTACCGTCGCTGTCCCGCTCGGCCCTCGTGCTCAGCCCGGCCAGGTCCGAACCCGCGCCGGGCTCGCTGTAGCCCTGGCACCAGAGTTCGTCGCCCGCGGCGACCGGCGGCAGAAAACGGGCCCGCTGTTCTTCGGTCCCGTGCGCGAGAAGCGTGGGAGCGAGCAGATTCTCCCCAATGTGCCCGGACCGCGCCGGCGCCCCCGACCGCGCGTACTCCTCGGCCCAGACGACCTGTTGGGTCAGCCCAAGACGCCGATTCCCATACCCGTCCTCCCCCCAGGAGACCCCGATCCACCCTGCCTTACCGAGAACCCGCTCCCAGGCCCGCCGATCAAGACCCTCGTCAACATGCGCCCCGAGCCACTCCCGAGCCTCGGCCCGAAACTCCTCGTCAACGGCGCTGAACCCAAAGTCCACAGACCTCTCCAAATCAACCCAGGATGCGATGTCCCACCTCAGGGGCGCGGGGAACTGCGCGACAAGCCACGGACGGCCCGCACCCGCCGAACAACACGCACCCCCGAGCTATCGGGCGTTCGGCCGAGCCCGGTCCCGCGCCGCCTCCTCCATCCGCTCCAACTGCAAAAGCATCGGCATCGGATCAACCCCAACACTCCCCGGCAAGAACTCCGCGATCCGTTCCGGCGTCCACCCACCGCCGGAGGCGTACGCCGCCCGCAACTCCCTCGGCTGCGCCCACACCGCGATCTTCGCCCCCGCGACCGTGTACACCTGCCCGGTGATCCGCTGCTCCTTCGCCCGGTCGGACAGCAGATACACGACCAGGGCCGCCACGTCCTCCGGCTCCCCGATCTCCGCCAGCTCCATGGGAACGTTCGCCGACATCCGCGTACGAGCGACAGGCGCGACGGCGTTGGCGGTCACCCCGTACTTGTGCAGGCCCAGCGCGGCGCTCCGTACGAGCGAGATGATCCCGCCCTTCGCGGCGCTGTAGTTGGCCTGGGACACCGACCCCTGATGGTTGCCGCTGGTGAACCCGATGAGCGTGCCCGCCCGTTGCTGCCGCATCACCGCCGACGCGGCCCTGAACACCGTGAACGTGCCTTTGAGGTGGGTGGCGACGACCGGGTCCCACTCCTCCTCGGACATGTTGAACAGCATCCGCTCGCGCAGGATCCCGGCGACACACACGACACCGTCCAGACGCCCGTACGACTCCACCGCCACGTCCACGACCCGCTGACCGCCCGCCATGGTGGACACGTCATCGGCCACCGCGACCGCTTCGCCGCCCGCCGCCTCGATCTCCTTGACGATGCCCTCGGCGATCTCGCTCGTCGGCGAGGCACCGTCGATGGAGACGCCGTAGTCGTTGACGACGACCCGCGCTCCCTCGGCCGCCGCGGCCAGCGCCACCGCCCGGCCGATCCCCCGGCCCGCGCCCGTCACTGCGACGACCTTCCCTGCCAAGAAGTTCCCCACGCCGGCCCCTTCCCGCGGTTTCTGACGGACCGTTAGATTTTTGACCCGTCGGATATCGAAGGCAAGCCCCGGGAGCGACCGGACTCCAGGAAGGACCGGACCCATGCCACTGCCGGCCGAGTTCCACGCCATCGCCAAACGCGTGAACAACTGGGGGCGTTGGGGGACCGACGACGAGATCGGCACCCTCAACCTCATCACCGACGCCGTCGTACGGGACGCCGCCGCGACCGTCCGTACCGGCCACCGGATCCCCCTCGCCCTGCCGCTCCAGCAGGACGGCGTCCAGACCGGGGCGATCCCGGGCCGGCTGAACCCCGTACACGCCATGATCCAGATCAACCGGGAGCTGTTCGGGCCGCCCGGCGGCGGAACCGTGGCTACCAGCGACGACATCGTGACCCTGGGGCTCCAGAGCGCGACCCACTGGGACGCCCTCGCCCACGCCTCCCACTCCGGGATGCTCTACAACGGGCGCCCGGCGGACACTATCACGGCCCACTCGGGCGCCGAATTCGCCGGCGCGGACAAGGCGCGGCACGTCGTCTCGCGCGGGGTGCTGCTGGACGTGGCCCGCGCACGGGGCGTCGACCGGCTCGACGGGGGGCACGCGGTCACCCCGGAGGACCTGGACGCCGCGGAGGAACTGGCGGGCACGCGCGTGCGTGCCGGTGACATCGTGCTCGTACGGACCGGGCAGATCCAGGCGTATCTGGCCGGCGACAGGCACGGGTACACGTATCCGTCGCCCGGACTTTCGATCCGTACGCCGGAGTGGTTCCACGCGCGGGATGTCGCGGCGGTCGCGAACGACACGATCACCTTCGAGATCTTCCCGCCGGAGTCGGACGATCTATGGATGCCCGTACACGCGCTCGACCTGGTGGAGATGGGTATGCCGCAGGGCCAGAACTGGAATCTCGAAGAGTTGTCCACAGCCTGTGGACAAGAAGGCCGGTACGAGTTCCTGCTGTCGGCGACCCCGGAACCCTTCACGGGCGCCACGGGCAGTCCCGTAGCGCCCGTGGCGATCCTCTGACCTCCGGCCGGAACCTCACAGAAGCCCCGACCGAGCCCTCGCCCAACCCGACCGAGCCCTCGCCCAACCCTGCCGAGCCCTCGCCCAACCCTGCCGAGCCCTCACCGAACCCTGTCGAACCCTGTCGAGCCCTGTCGGACTCCTTGCCTCCAGCCGGCCGGCGGCGCGCCATTGCCCACCCCAAGTACGGCATCGCGCGCCGCCATCCGCCTCGGCGTCCCCGCCCCACCCCCCTGACCCTGAAGGAGCCCGACGCCGAACACACGAACCGCACTCACCGAGGGCTCCCGTCACCGAACCCTCGCCGTCCCCTCCGGCGGATCGCGCTGAACACAAGCGTGTTCACGCGATCACGTCACGTCAACACCCGTTCGGAGATTTATCGCTTTCGCCCTTTTTGCGACAACCGCGCACAGGGGCACACCCCGGCGCACCGCACCGCACCCGGCCCGAGAACCCGGACGATTCTGCATCCGTGCCCCGCCGAGCGCCGCACCCGACGCCAAAGCGGCCGTCCCGCCGAAGACCGTCCGGTCAGAAGGCTCCGTACGCCGCCATGCCCCCGTACGCCGAAGACGTACCCGCGGTGGCGACCCTGCCGCCCCCCGCGCTCGTGACACCCGACGCCGCGGCCGAACTCCCGCCTCCCCGCAGCACCGGAGTAGGAGCCGGAGGCGAAGCCGACACCTGTGCCGGAGCCGGGCAGCGGTCCAGTTCGCACCAGATGCGCTTGCCGATGCCCTCGGCGTTCCAGCCCCACCGGTCGGCGAGCCCGTCGACCAGCTCCAGCCCGCGCCCGTTGGTCTCGTCGCCGTCGGCGTGCCGGGGCACGGGGGGACAGTCGCTCAGGTCGACGACCTCCAGCCGCACGACCCCGTCGGCACCCACGCCCGTACAGGCACTGGCACTGGCACTGGTGCCGGCACCAGCACCGGACCGCGCTCCGCGTCCGCCCTGGAACGACAGTCTCAGCACCGCCGGGCACCCGGTGTGCACCACCGCGTTGGTGACCAGTTCCGAGACAAGGAGGATCAGCGTCTCGGCCAGCGGCTCGTCGTCCGCGACCCCGGACCCGGCCAGCCTCGACCGCGCCCATCTCCGGGCCCGCCCCACCTCCGCGGGGTCGGGCCGGATCTCTAGCTGCACCTGAAGCACCTGCACCGCTCACACCATCCGAACCGGCGGACACATCGCCTCGCGCCGCACGAGGGCCACGATCGTAGCCATTTTCTGCATGCCCAGAACAACGGTTGGGCCAACGGCCAGATCGGGGATCACAGAACGTGATTCCCTTACGGGAAAGCATGGTTGACGTACAGTCACGCCAACAAGCGCTTCGGGCATATTCCAACGCGAAGGAGTACGCCTGCCGCATACTGTGCGACGCTCACCGCGCCGAGTCGAACACGCGGGTACGGAACTCCGACCCGCCCAAGGAGCGGCGCACACCGCCGAATCCGGCGCCGCCTCAGGGGCGGCACCGGGATGGCTCGACCTCGGAACCACTCGCATGGCACAGAAGGTACCGGAGCGGACACACGACTCCGGGCCGTGACGAGTCGCCCGAAGGACACAACCCGGTATCGACGCTCAGTAATCTGAAATAGTCCACGTCACATTTCGATCGCGCCACGATCGGCGACATCAATCCAGCCACTCCCGCTCCAGGCCCCGGTCACCGCGCTTCGACCAGTAACGCGGCGGCGAGCATCTCCTCACACTCCGTCACCGCGCCGGGGCGCCGGGCCCGTACCCACGCCCGCTTCAGATACAGATGGACGTCCGCCTCCCAGGTGAAGCCCATCCCGCCGTGCACCTGGAGGCAGTCGCGGGCGCCGCGTACGGCCGCCTCGTCGGCGAGCAGCCGGGCCGCCGCGATGTCCGCCGCATCGACGGTGACGGCGGCCGCGTACACCGCCGCCCGCGCCACCTCGACCCGCACCAGGATCCCCGCACAGAGATGCTGCACCGCCTGGAAGGCCCCGACCGGCCGCCCGAACTGCTCACGGGTCCGTGCGTGTTGCGCGGCCAGCTCGCACACCCGGGCGGCGGTGCCGAGCTGCTCGGCGGCGGTGAGGAGAGAGGTCAGGAGTACGTCCGTACGGTCGCCGGAGTCCGGATCGGCTGCGACCTGGTGGAGGCGCGCGGGCGCCTCGGCCACCCGATGGAGAGGCGTGAGCGGATCGACCGACCGCACCGCCACCGTGCCTGCGGTACCCCCGGCATATCCGCGTACGACGTCTGCCGCCTCCAGCCACTCCACCACCCCGCCGCCGTCGGCGGCGGTCACGACCGTCTCCCCCGTCGCCGCCCCGGGGATCTCTCCCGCCGCGAGATGCGTGGCGATCAGCGGGCCCGGCAGCAGTACGCGCCCCGCTTCCTCGAACACCAACACCGCCTCGGGCAGGCCCAGTCCGACCCCGCCCTCGTCCTCCGGCAGCCGCAGCGAGAAGAACCCGGCGGACCCCAGCTCCCGCCACAGCCCTCGGTCCAGCTCGGGTACCGCGCGTACCCCATCGGCCTCCATGGCCGCCCGCAGCCGCTCGCGCCCGAAGCGCGCCGCCAGCAGCTCCCGTACGCCTGCCCGCAACGCCCGCTGTTCCTCGGTCAGTTGGAAGCGCATGGGCGAACGTCACCGTCCCTTCGGCAGGCCGAGAACGCGCTCGGCCACGATGCTGTGCTGGATCTGGGAGGTGCCGGCGGCGATGGTGTACGACAGGGACGACAACCGGTCGAGCACCCAGGGCTGTTGGAGATCCAGCGCGGCCCCGCCGTCCCCCAGCACCTCGGCCGCCGCCTCGTACAACTCCTGGCGGGCGTGCGAGTACCGCAGCTTGAAGACCGACCCGCCGACCCCGGGCACCCCGTCGCCCCTCCCGCTCGCCTCGCTCACGTTCCACTGGGTCAGCCGCCACAGCGCGCGGAACTCGGCGTTGAGCCGCCCGAGCCGCCGACGCAGTACGGGGTCGTCCCAGCGCCCGTTCTCCCGTGCCGCCAGGGCGAGTTCGCCCAGCACGCGACGGCAGGCGACCACCTCCCCGACGAAGGCCGTACCGCGTTCGAAGGACAGCGTCACCATGGTCACGCGCCAGCCGTCGTTCTCCGCGCCGACCCGGTTGGCGACGGGCACCCGGACCTCGTCGAGGAAGACCTCGGCGAACTCGTTCGACCCGGCGAGCGTGCGCAGCGGCCGTACGGTGACGCCCGGCGCGTCCATGGGCATGGCCAGCCAGGTGATGCCGCGGTGCTTGGGCGCGTCCGGGTCCGTTCGCACCAACAGCTCGCACCAGTCGGCGACTTCGGCGTGCGAGGTCCAGATCTTCGACCCGCTCACCACGTACTCGTCGCCGTCCCGACGGGCGCGGGTGCGCAGGGCCGCGAGGTCGGATCCGGCGTCCGGCTCGCTGAACCCCTGACACCAGACCTCCTCGCCGCGCAGCACGGGCGGCAGCCAGCGCGCCTGCTGTTCCTCGGTCCCCTCGGCGGCGACGGTCGGCCCGGCGTGCAGCAACCCCACGAAGTTCGCGCCCACATAGGGCGCGCCGGCCTTCTCCGTCTCCTCCAGGAAGATCATCCGTACGGCGGGATCGGCGCCCCAGTGGACCTCGCCGTACCCGGCGTCGTACAGCGTCCGCTGCCAGCCGAGGTCGTACGCGCGCCGTCCGGGCCAGTCGTCGGGCGAGGGCGCGGCCGGCAGCGATGGCAGGGTCTTCGCCAGCCACTCCCGCAACCCCGCCCGGAATTCCGCCTCTTGAGGCGTGTCCGTGAGGTCCACTACTTGTCCAGGTCGAGGCCGAGCATGCGGATGGCGTTGCCGCGCATCAGCTTGTGGACGGTCTCGTCGTCGAGGCCCTTCACATGGTCGAGGGCGACCTCCTTGGTGTGCGGGAAGGTCGAGTCGACGTGCGGGTAGTCGGTCTCGAAGGTGGCGTTGTCGCGGCCGACGACGTCGATCGAGGCGACGCCGTGCTTGTCGCGGAAGAAGCAGCAGAAGATCTGCCGGTAGTAGTACGTCGAGGGCGGCTCCGGGATGAGGTCCCGCACGCCGCCCCACGCGCGGTGCTCCTCCCAGACGTCGTCGGCGCGCTCCAGGGCGTACGGGATCCAGCCCATCTGGCCTTCGCTGTAGGCGAGTTTGAGCGTCGGGAACTTCACCAGCACGCCGCTGAACAGGAAGTCCATCATCGACGCCATCGCGTTGTTGAAGCTCAGCGAGGCCTGGACGGCGGGCGGCGCGTCCGGGGAGGCGGCGGGCATCTGGCTGCTGCTGCCGATGTGCATGTTGACGACCGTGCCGGTCTCGGCGCACACCGCGAAGAAGGGGTCCCAGTAGCCGGAGTGGATCGACGGCAGCCCGAGGTGGGTCGGGATCTCGGAGAAGGTCACCGCCCGGACTCCGCGCGCGGCGTTGCGCCGGATCTCCGCGACCGCCAACTCGATGTCCCACAAAGGGATCAGGCACAGCGGGATCAGCCGGCCGCCGCTGTCGCCGCACCACTCCTCCACCATCCAGTCGTTGTAGGCGCGTACGCAGGCGAGGGCGACCTCCTTGTCGTGCGCCTCGGCGAAGGTCTGCCCGCAGAAGCGCGGGAAGGTGGGGAAGCAGAGGGAGCCCTCGACATGGTTGAGGTCCATGTCCGCGAGCCTGGCCTTCGGGTCCCAGCAGCCGCGCCGCATCTGCTCGCGTGTGATGCCGTCGAGGGTCATCTCGTCCCGGGAGAACCCGACGGCCGCGATGATCCGCTTGTACGGGAACTGCAGGTCCTCGTACTGCCACCAGTCGGTGACCGGGCCGTCGGGGTCGGTGGTGATCCGGTATTTGCCGCCCACGTAGGCGAGTTCGCCGATCCCGGCGGTGAAGGGCTTCGGGCCCCGGTCACGGTACTTGGCCGGCAGCCAGGTCTCGAAGAGGTGCGCGGGCTCGATCACGTGATCGTCGACGCTGATGATGCGGGGCAGTTCGGTCATGGAGTCCCCTCCGCCGGGCTGATGCCTGATGCCTGATGCCTGATGCTGATCATCTGACGGACCGTCAGTTCCTCGCTCCCAGAAGGTTAGTCCCGCGCCTATGGACCGACAAGGCGCCAAGCCCTACGCTCCCCGCACAATCTGATGAACCGTCAGAGACTGTTGAAGACCTCAGCCGCGCCAGTCCCAGGGGGCCCTGTGAACGTCGTCGACATCGCACACGCCCTGGGTTCGGCCCGTACCCTCTGGGAACTGGTGGCCCGGCGCGCCGAACTCACCCCCGACCGGCCCGTCCTGCTCCAGGACGACCGCTCGCTCACCTTCGGTGAACTCCGTACCCGTGCCGAGCGGGTGGCGGCGGGCCTGTACGGCATGGGCGTACGCCCCGGCACGGTCGTCGCCTGGCAGTTGCCCACCCGTGTCGAGACCGCCCTCCTCTCCTTCGCGCTGGCCCGCCTGGGCGCGGTGCAGTCGCCGGTCATCCCCTTCTACCGGGACCGCGAAGTCGGCTTCGCGCTACGGGAGTCGAAGGCGGAGTTCTTCGCGGTGCCGGGCGTGTGGCGCGGCTTCGACCACCTGGAGATGGCGCGGCGGCTCGGCGCGAAGGGCGTCTTCCGGGCGTACGACAGCGCCGAACTCCCGGACGGGGAGCCGTCCTTGCTGCCGCCCCCGCCCGCCGACGGCACCTCCGTCCGCTGGATCTACTGGACCTCGGGCACGACCTCCGACCCCAAGGGCGTGCTCCACACGGACCGTTCGCTCATCGCGGGCGGCTCATGTCTCGCCCACGCGCTGCGGCTCACCGAGTCCGACGTGGGCTCGATGGCCTTTCCGTACGCCCATATCGCCGGCCCCGACTACACGGTGATGCTGCTGCTGTACGGCTTCCCGGCGGTGATGTTCGAGCAGTTCGCGCTGCCGGACGCGTTGGAGGGGTACCGCAAGCACGGGGTGACGGTGGCCGGCGGGTCCACCGCCTTCTACTCCATGTTCCTCGCCGAGCAGCGCAAACAGCCGGGCGTTCCGGTGATCCCCACCCTGCGGCTCCTCGCGGGCGGCGGGGCACCGAAGCCGCCGGAGGTCTACCACTCCGTCGTACGCGAGATGGGCGTGCAGCTCACCCACGGGTACGGGATGACCGAGGTGCCGATGATCACCATGGGGGCGCCGGACGACACGGTCGACAACCTGGCGACGACGGAGGGGCGCCCGCCGGAGGGCATGGAGATACGGGTCGTGGACGGCGAGGTGCGGCTGCGGGGCGAGGCCGTGTGCCAGGGGTATCTGGACCCCGCGCAGACCGCCGAGGCCTTCGACGCGGACGGCTTCCTGCGCACCGGCGACCTCGGATTCCTCACCGGGAGCGGGCACTTGGTGCTCACCGGGCGGCTCAAGGACGTCATCATCCGCAAGGGCGAGAACATCTCGGCGAAGGAGATCGAGGACCTGCTGCACACGCATCCGGAGGTGGGCGACGTGGCGGTGATCGGGCTGCCGGACCCGGAGCGCGGGGAGTTGGTCTGCGCGGTGGTGGAGCGGGCCGAAGGGGATGGGGCCGGGGTGGGCGGCGGGTTGACGCTCGCCGCGCTGACCTCGTACCTGCGCGCGGAAGGGCTGTCCACGCACAAGCTGCCGGAGCGGCTGGAGCTGGTGGACGCCCTTCCGCGCAACGACACCCTGCGGAAGGTGCTCAAGTACAAACTGCGCGAGCGCTACACGGAGCCGGCTCCGGCTTCCGCTCCGGACTCCGCGTCCGCCTCGGTGCCGTCGTCCGAGTCGGAGACGTCGAAGTAGCGGGCGAACGCGTCGACGATCTCCGTCTCGCCCACCCGGCCGTCGGCGTCGGTGTCGAGCGTCGCGGCGGCCACCGCGGCGATGTCACCGGGCACGCCGAGCGCCCTGAGGACACGCTCGGTGTCCGCGAGGGTCGCCGCGCCGTCATCGTCCAGGTCCGCCACGGCCAGGGCCGCGTGCAGGAACGGGCGGGCGATCTCGGCGAACCGGCCGGGGCTGTCGTGCAGGCGCTTCACGGCGCCGTTCACGAACTCGTCGCGGGTGATCCGCTGGTCGCCGTCGCGGTCCGCTATCCCCGCCATGCCCTGCCAGAAGGCCTCGGCGCCGTTGTAGAGGGCCTGGCCCTTGTCCGACCGGGCGGGGGTGCCGAACTCGGCGAGCAGCGCCTTGGCCGCCACGCTGAAGTCGGCCCGGTCGATGTAGCCGTTGCCGTCCTGGTCGAAGGTGGTGAACCGGGCGGCGATCTTCCGTCCGTACTCGGAGCTGACCATGTCTGTCGGGCCTGCCTTACGTCTGCGTGCCGCGCCTGCGTCATACGTTCTACGTTGCGCATCGGCTCTGTGTCTCACCTCTACGCGTACGGATTGCGCACATCCGCGCGCGGGTCGTCGCGTAGAGGTCCTCTCGCACGGAGCGTACGACGCGTAGGCGCCCGTCGGCGCCGGAAAACGATCCCTGTGCCAAGACTGGGTGAATTCCGGGACAACGGCGTCACGCGCGCGTGACGACGGTCAGAGGCCCGTCATGCGCGCGTGAAGGCCTGCTGGAGCGGGGCCGCCGTCTCGTCGGCGGCCGTGCCTAGGTCCGCGTAGACGTCGAAGAGGCGGCGGACCCCCAGGGCGCCGAGGACCCGGTTGACGTGGTGGGCGTGGGCACCTTCCGCCGCGCCCTGCGCGGGCAGGATCAGGCGCAGGTGGCCCTTGCAGGAACGCATCAGGCGACGGGTGGCGATGAGGACGCCGACGCCGCTGGAGTCGCAGAAGTCGACCTCCGAGAGGTCGAGGACAAGACGGTGCCCGCCCTCGGCGACGACGTCGTGCACGCGCTGTCGCAACTCCGGCGAGGTGACCAGGTCCAGCTCTCCGGACACCCGCAGCACGGTCCAGCCGGCTCGCTCGCCGTCGGTCACCTTGAACGCCACCATGAGGCCCCTCGTCCGACTCGTACGACTCGTCCGGCAGAAACGGAAGCTTTTCCTACGCTTCCTGTCGACGCGGCTGCCCAGCAGCGACGTCACCAAACACAGCACATCGACTCGGCCCGGATCGCAAGAGACTTGCAAGCGGTTTGCAGGGGACTTGTTTCGGTCATACGCGATCTCATTCGATCAAAAGACGAATAAATTGCGTCGCGACCGGTCGACCCCCGCCGGTTCTCTACCATCCGAGGCCCCCTTGAGGGCGCACAATGCCGCAAAAGCGGAGTGGGCTGTCGGAGGGTCCGACTACATTCGAGGAGAGGTCGGGCAACCGCCGGACCTGGACGGGAAAACGGCACGGGCACGACCGACACGACCGACACCACCAGCACAACTGACACGACCGGCACAACCGAGGCGACCGAGACGTACGGGGGTGAGGGGCAGCATGCCGAAGAGGGACGCACCGCCCCGCTGGGACCGCAAGATGCAGCAGCGGCTCGCACGCGGGGAGGCAGCCGCACTGGGCGAGCTGTACGACCGCTTCGCCTCCCTCGTGCACGGCCTGGCCCACCGAGTCCTCGCCGACGAGAAGGCCGCCGACCGCATCACCCGCGAGGTCTTCGCCCACGTCTGGCAGCACCCCGAGGCCTACGACCCCAAGCAGGGCCCCCTGCGTTCCTGGGTGGCCACCCTGACCCACCGCCTCGCGGTACAGCGCCTGCGCCAGACGGAGACGGCCGCACTGGCCAACGGCGACCCGGCGAACCCGGAGCACCCGGAGCACCCGGACGCCCCCGACGACACGTACGCCGACACCAAGGGTTCCTCCACAAACTCCTCCAGGAGCTCGATGGAGGAACTGGAGCGCAGGGTCCGCCGCGCCTCCGTCGCCGCCCGCGCCGACTACATCGTGACCTCGATGCCGGCCCCGCTGCGCGCCGCCCTGGAGCTGGCGTACTTCCAGCGCCGCGACTACCGCCAGACCGCCGCCGACCTGGGCGTCACGGAGGCCGAGGCCCGCCGCCGCCTGCGCCTGGGCCTCCAGCTCCTGTCCACGGCCCACGACACCGGCACACCAGGGGCGCCCCCCGAATACGGGGGTGCGGTGTGAGCGGCGCGAGTCACGAGGACGCGGACCGGGAGAGGGACGAGGAGTACGACCCCGAGGTCCCCGGCAAGGGCGAAGGCACCGGCGCGGGCGGCGGCGACGG
>NZ_LIQQ01000080.1 GCF_001418565.1 Streptomyces graminilatus
CCCTCGCGGCGTAGGTGGCGGCGGTCTGTTCGGGGACCGGGTCGGTGATGACCTTCCGGTCGCCGACCGTTGACACCGGCAGCGAGTACAGGAAACGGCCCAGCAGACCGCGCCCCTTCCCACCCTTGATCTTCCCCATGTCCACCAACACATCGGGCTGAACTGCCAGTCCCATGGTCAGGGCGGGGGCGTCGACGTACTCGCGACGGGTCTGGCGGTTCACCCTCAGGCGTCCCCCGGCATGGCCTTTGAGGAAGACTTCCATGTTGGGACTGCCCGAGTAGCGGCCGGCGATGATGTCGAAGATTCCTCCTTCGTCGCTCATCACCGACAGCCGGCCGCCCTGTTCCGCGATGAGCGAGGTGACGGTCTCGGGTGTGCAGTCGTCCGCCAGCAACAGGGGTTCGGCCGGCACGGTGAGTACGTCGGCGGTCTGCGCGAGGCCAACGGCGGTCTTCACCATCTCGTCTCGCTTGTCGCCGTCGGCGGACGCGGCCTTGACGGTGGCCTTGTCCGCCGCTTCCTTTGCCAACCGCGCCGTCAACTCCGCTTCCACGATCCGGGGCTTCATCGCCACCTGAAGCCGTTTCTCCGCCTCGTACAAGGGGTCGGTGAGCAGTCCGAATACGGCGGACTTGCGGTTGCCGGGCGGGAGCGCCACCACGGTGTAGAGGTTGGTGGGCTCGCGCCAGTGGCCGCGTACGTGGACCACCGACCGGCCGCCGGCCGCCGTGGCGAGCACGGCGAGGGCGACCGAACCGGCGAGGTCGACCGGGGTCTGTGTCTCTTCCGCGACGGCCGCCACGAACTCCCCCAACCAGACGGGGAAGACGTGGGCGGGGAACGTCGGTCGCTCGCGGCGGCCGGTGAGGGGAATGGGGTCCTCCCACACGTCCGGTGCCACGTCGTCCTCGCCGGAAAGGTCTTCCAGGGTGGGCAGTCCGGCCCACAGATCGGGACTGTCCACAGGCTGTGGAGTCATGAAACGGCCCTCCCTTCATCGTTGGTGGTGTGGGGGCAGACGCCGACGCTCACGCGGGCGGTCAGCCTGATGACGTCGGCACGGCCCCGAGCGCGTTCGTGATGCCCACAGACACACAGCCAGTCCGCGACCGGCACGCCCTCGCACTGGATCTGTAGCCCCGGGGTGATGCCGGTGACGGTGACCGTCTGCGGGTCAGAACCAACCGCAGAAAGGACGCCCATACGGGCGGCGACCCTCAGTTCGCACGCCGTCAGCCGTCGCGGGCGCTGTACGGCGTCCTGACGGCCGTTCGTGGCGGTTCGGGATGCTTTGTTCATGCCGCGCGCTCCACGGCCGTCTCAAGGCCGTTGGCGACCGCGCGGCGGGCGTAGGTCTCCGGAACGCCCACCAAGACGGCGGCGGCCACGATCTCTTCGCCGATCGCCGCAAGTCCGCACGGTCCGGGACAGGCGGTGTGCTGTGCGGCGAGGAACCGTGCGACGCCGAACGCCTGTGATCCGGCGCCGGATTCGGTACGGGCCCGTACGAGGGCGAGGCCGCGTTCCAGGCCGGTGCGGACGTAGCGCTCGGTGTGGCGGCACCCGGTGGCCACCGACCGGCCCCATGAGGCGCGGCCGGGAAGAGAAGAGTCCACCTCCCCCGGGGCGGGGGTGGTCTCTTCTCTCACCAGCAGGGCGCGCACTGCCGCCGGGAGAACGGCCATACGACCGGTACCGGGTCCGAGCCAACGGGCGTACTGCGAGAGGGACTTGATATCGACACCCGGCCGGACCGCGTTCGACGACGGCATGGCGCCCCGGTAGAGCCAGTGTTCACCGCGCGTCGTCGGCACCGTGCGGGTGGCGGGCAGGGTCGCGCGGGCCCATGCAACGGCCGCCGCGTTGTCCAGGTCGACGACCGTCAGCCCAGCCCCGCCGGGGTGGTAGGCGACCGTCGCCGCCTCACGCCACGCCGGCGCCCACAGGGGCGAGGTGAGGACGTGCGGGTCGGTGGTCGCGGCGGCCCACGCGTGACACGGCGCGGGGCAGCGGCAGGGGCCCGCCGCCTTCATGTTCGGCCGGTCCCCACAAGCACTGTCCTTGCAGGAACAGCAGTTACCGAACGGCATCTTGCCCCGCCGCAGCGGCAGAACCGGGAGACCGGCCGCTGCGAGGGCGAGGGCGACGTCCAGGGCGTTCGTCGCGGCGTTCACGAGATCAGATCCAGCAGGCGCGGCCGGGACACGCGCCCCGTTCGAGTGGCAAAGACCGAGGGGCCCTCGCCGAACACACGCAGTTGGGTCATGCTGTAGGTCTCCTGTTCTGCAACGTCGGGATCGGAGACCGTGGGCGGCGGGCTGTCCTTGTCCGGGAGTGCCGCCGCCCACGGGCAGAGCTAGAAGGGCGGTTCGTCGCTGTAGCCGCCGAGCCCCCACGGGTCACGGTCGCTGTCACGGCGCCGCAGCCACCGGGGTAGACGCGGAAGCGGCATCAGGACCATGCGCCACTCCGTCCAGCACGGGCGGGGCTCCCAATCGGTGCCCTCGTACTCGCCGTCGTAGTGGTTGCCGTAGTCGTGCGGGATGCCGCCCACGCCGTCGCAGTCACGGCAGTCCGGGCGGGGCGTGTCGGTCAGGATCAGGGCATTGCGGGGCAGCGCGGTGCGCTGGAAACGCAGTCGGAGCACGGGAGTTGGTCTCCTGTCAGCCGTAGAACTTGTTGCGCTTGATGACTGCCTTGCGGATGTTGACCGTCGTCCCGCTACGGCTCCCGCTCGCGCTGAACACCTGCACGGCGATCCAGCCGCCGAAGATGACGGCCGCGAGGATGACGAGCTGGGTTACCAGGGCGGTCAGGGCTGTGACGAACGCGGTGAGCATGAGCAGTCCGCCGCACACCGCGAGGAACCCCACACCTCCGAGCGCGACGTTCACCGCCGCGCGGGAGACGGCGGGTTTGACGGCGACCGGTTCGGGCTTGGGGGGCTCGATGGCGTAGCCGGTGACGACGCAGCCGTCGGGCAGGACGATGCTCGTCACAGCCGGGATGGTGCCCGGCTGCATGGGCATGAGCGGCGCGGTGTGGGTGGGGGCGAGCGGGGTGGGGATGTGGACTTCCACGGCCGCCCTCTCGTGTCCGGCCGGACGCCTGTATGCGGTGGGTTCGTTCATGGTGCTGGTCTCCCTTCCGGGTCAGCGGCCGACGCCGGGCAGGGCGTCGGTTATGGCGGTGACGAGTTCGTTGACGGTGTCGGCCGCGCCGGTGTGGGCGAGGTAGAAGCCGAAGAGCGCGACGGCGACGGCCGCACCGGCGCCGACGGCCTTGAAGCGCAGCAGCAGTACGACGCCGATGGCGAGCAGTAGAACGAGCGGGATGGTGATGACCACGGGTCCTCCGGGCGGGGTCAGCGGGTGCCGGCGCGGTAGGTGCGCGCGGCGCGGTTGTAGATCCAGCGGCCGACGCGTATGCGCTTGCCGGTCGCCTGGCAGCGGCGGCAGTCCTTGCCGCGCTTGGTCTTGCCCTTGCGGTCGGTCTTGAAGCCGTGGCCCATGCCGTCGCACTTGCGGCAGTCACCGAACGGGCTCAACCAGCACTTGACGACGTAACCGAGGGTGATGACTAGTAGGACGGCGGCAGCGAGCACGGCAAGGCTCATCAGGGGCCTCTCAGGGGGATTCAAAGGCTTTCCGCAGGTCAGTCGCTACGCGCTAGCTACCTGATCAGGGGCGGTTTGAGTCGCTAGCAGGGTCGCTTGCGCAAGCGACGTCCGGCGCTTGCGCAAGCGACCCTGCGGACCTATCCGGCGTCCCGCTTCTTGTTGCGCTCCGTAATCGCGGCGGCGATGTCCTCGCGCTTGATGCCGCGCTTGTTGACGGTCTTGCCGTCGATGCGGCGGCTGATCTGTTCGGTGGCCACGCCGAACGGCTTGAGCGCTGCGGTGAGCGCTTCCGCCTTGGGCTTGGGCTCCATCTCGGCCCACGGGCCGTAGACGTTGGGGCGCAGGTCGGCGAGCCGGTCGACGACCGTTTCCGACCACACCTTGACCTCACCCTTGCCGAGCACGGCCGCGACGTCGTCAAGGATCGTCGCGGACGTCTCCAGGGCCGGGGCCTCGCCGGCCGCGTCACCGGACAGGGTGCCCTCGGCCTCGCGCAGCGCTGCGGCGCGGGTCAGGATGCGTTCGGCGTCGCGGCCGTCGGCGAGGTAGGTGCGCACGATCCCGGAGTCGTCCGACATGCCCTTGAGCAGGCCAACGCCCTTGTGGGACTTGAGCAGCTTGGACGCGTCCAACCCCTCCGAGTACGAGCCCGCACCGAGGATCGTGTCCGACACCTGGTAGGCGCCCACCCGCAGGGCGAACCGGGCCTGATGCTGGTCACGCAGCTCCGAGGGGCACGCCTTGTCGTCCGGCTTCTGCGTCGCCGTCATCACCGAGACACCGACCGCCGGGGCGACCCGAGCGAGGTAGACCATCAGGGACAGGATCTCTTTGCCGTGCTCGGGGTGGGTCAGGTACTCCTGCACCTCGTCCACCACGAACAGCGTGAGCGGCATGTTGAGCTTCTTGTCCCGGCTGATCTCCGGGGTGAGCTTGCCCTCGGGGCAGACGTGCAGCGGCAGTTCGGACAGCCGGTGGTAGCGGTCTTCGACGTCCGCCTTGAGTTCCCGCAGCGAAGTCAGCAGGTGCTGAACCGGGTCCACCCCGTTCTTGGGCACGATGCCGAACCCGATGCGGTGGGCGACCTTGGCGAACGTGCGCCAGTCCGGCGACGCCTTCCCGTCGAACAGGTACAGGCGAACGTACGGGTCCAACGCTGCGGCGAGCGCGATCGTCCGGGCAGAGAACGTCTTGCCCTGTCGCGGAACGGCGCCGACCAGCAGTGACAGCCACAGCATCGTGGCCATGACCGGGTTGCCGCGTTCGTCGACACCCCACGGGAACGGCTTCCAGAAGTCCACCCGAGTCGCTCCCAGCAGCGGCGACTTGCCGGACGGCACGGCGAGCGGGTCACGGTCGGCGATCCAGTACGACACCCGCCGCCCACTGGTGTCGTCCTTGTCCAGGAACAACTGGGTCGGGGCGATGTCCATACCGGACGCCAGACGCGCATGTGCCTTCATCGCGTCCTCGAACGTCTTGCCGTACGGCAGATCCACCACGACCCGCCATCCGTCGCCGTCCCGGCCGATCGGGCGCGGGAAGGCGATCGTCTGATCCTTGCTGGTCAGTCCGGCCACCTCGTGCGCGCGGATGACGATGTCCGAGGACAGCTTGCGCTTGCGGAACGTCACCTTGGCCATGTCGATCAGCGGCCGGTCGGCCGGCGCACCGACCACACCGAGCGTGGTGGTGAACGCGGCGACGGCCAGCAGGAGCATCCACGAGGGCGCCATGACGAACAGCGTCAACGTGGCGGCGAGCCCGACGATGCCAGCGAGGAAGGCCACGATGCCGCGCAGCCTGACACGGTCGTTTCGCTGCCGCGACAGCTTCAGGTACTCGGCCGCGTCCTCGTTGGCCACCGACGCGATGCGAAGCGACTTGCCCTCCGCGTCGAACACCCACCGGCCGACCGCAGCCGACCAGCGCCACGCCCCGCGCGGCGAGTACCACAGCACCTTCGGGGTGTAGATGCAGGGCAGGCGAACGGCGTGGTAGCCGACCACAGCCGAGTAGTGCCGAATGGCCCACCTGCGGACGGCTTTGCGCTGGTCGGGGAGCTTCACCCAGTCCGGCAGCACCGGCATACGAGCCTTGTCCCGCGCTTCCATCCACTCGCTGACGGACGGCGGGTAGACCTCGCGTGGCGGGTCGACCGGGGCGCCCTCGTCAAGTCCGTCGGCCTCAGGGTCGTCGGTGTCGGGGAGTTCGGCCTGCCACTCGCCCGGCTTGACCGCGCCACCGGCGGGCATCTCGGGGTCGGTGGGCGGGGTGGTGTCCTTCTTGAGCGGGAACGGCAGCACGTCGGCCGTCCGCTCGTCGGTGCCCTCCGGCTCGTCCGGGGGCGGGAACACGGGGTTCTCGGTCACGATGTACGTACTCCTTCGGGAGTCGAAGGGTCCGGCCGGCTTGCTGTGGAAGGTCGGGCGGCCGGACCTGGGTTCGGGATGGTTCAAGCGGCGCGCTGTTCCTCGGGATAGGCGCAGGTCACGCACGATCCGAGCGTGGGCGGGATGACGTATCCGGCATCTCGTTCGCACTCGGGGCAGGTGCGGCGGGCGCGCATCATCGCGGCGTGGGCCCGCCACCGGCCCGGGGTCATCGGCCGGACCGGTTTCGCGAGGTCGACGCGGTACAGGTAGGCGACCAGGGGCGGGCGGCCCCGCCGCCGGGGGCGTTCGAGTTGAGCGGCGACGTCTTGACCGCCGGGCCGCAGGTCTCGGGCCCGCAGTTGACGGCGGGTGGCGTAGCCGTCCGGGGCGAGGTGCCACCGGAAGATCGGCAGCGTGCTCACGCCGCGCCGCGCCGTCCGGGACGGCTTCCGGTGACCACTCCGAGCAGCCGCCCGAGACGGGCGCGGCGAGGACCGGACCGGCCGGATCGCTTGGCCGCGTACATGGCTTCGTCAGCGCGGCGCAGCAGCGCGGACAGATCCTCGCCCGGGTGGTCGGCGGCCCGTACCCACCCCAGGGAGACCGTGGTGTGCACGTCAGGGGTGGTGTCGAGCGGCCGGGCGAGGACGCGGGCGAGGGTGTGCAGCCGGTCGGCCATCGTGCCGTCGCGGTCGACGACGACGGCGGCGAATTCGTCCCCGCCGAGCCGTCCCACGACACCGCCGAGGGTGGTGCCGTGGGCGAGGCGGGCGGCGACCGTGGCGAGCAGCACGTCACCGGCCGCATGCCCGTGGGTGTCGTTGACCTGCTTGAAGTGGTCGACGTCCGCCAGCACGACCACGGCGCGCGGGTCGCGCAGCAGGCGGCGGGCCCGCCGGGTGAACGCGTCCCGTGTCCACAACCCGGTGAGCGGGTCGCGTCGGGCGGTGGTCAGTCGTCCGTGCAGCCACCGGGCGTGGACCGCCCACCCGATGACGGGCGGCACGGCCGGTAAGAGCGCGGCGAGGGTGCTCACGGTGTCACCACCGTGGTGGCGCGTTCGGCGAGCAGGGCGTCACGCAGCTTGCGGGCGTTGGCGGGCGAGGTGCGCAGGGCCCGGCGGATGCCCTCCCCGGTCACCTCCCCGTCCGTCAGGCCGGCCGTCGCCTTCCGCGCTTCCGCCATGAGCTGATCGGGCGTGCGGCGGGTGCGGGTCGACTTCGCGGCGACCGGGACACGGCCCGTCGCCCGACGCGGCGCGGTCGACACGGCCGGGACCGATCGGGCGGGAGCGGCGGGAGCCGGGGCGATCGGGACCGGCTTCACCGCCGGGACGACGGCAGGCATCGGCTTCACACCGATGCCCGACTTGCCGAGATCGACCGGCGCCGGATCGGGCACCGCCAGCCGCGTCACCACGACCACGGGCACGGTCGATTCACACAGGTCAGAGGTAGACCGTTCTCGACTGGTTCCAGTCGATTCCTTCGCATTTGCGTACGCGTCGGAATCCGGAGCGAGGGCGGGGGCCGTGCCGCCGAACATCGACGCGAGCGCGGCATCCGCGCCGTCCGTGATCCGGTCGCGCTGGACGTCCAGCAGCCTCGATCCGAGGGCCGTGTCCCCGGCCCCGACCTTGCGGGCCAGACGCCACGACGCCCGATCGGACCGCTTGCGCACCCGGTCGACCGGGTGATGGGCGGCACGCGCCCGGTGGTAGGCGAGGGCCTGAACGATGTCTGCGGTACGGCGCTCGTTCTCCGCGTCGCGGCCGTCGGTGTGTACGACGATCCGCCGCGCGAGGAACGCCATGCCCTCCGCCGACACGGACATGCCCATCGGGGTCAGCGCGTAGACGACCGTACGCCCCGGGTCCGGCGCGGCCATGGCGCCCATTACAGCGGCGGCGGCCGGTAGCGCCCACAGCCCCATCCGTACGACGCGCGGCGAGGACTGGCCCAGCATGGTCAGCCCGAGCAGTACCAGGGCGAGAACGGCGGTAGCGCCCTCACCGGCACCGAGCGCACCGAGGGCGGTACCGGTGCCGTAGGCGTGCCCGATATTGCTGTACGTACCGATCCCGCCGACCACGCCCGTGGCGAGCATCGGCACGAACGCGGCCGACAGCACACCGATCTGAACCCTGGTCAGAGGCTTGCGGGGCTCGCTCATGCCGCTTCCCCCGTCCCCGACCGCAGAGCGCGAACGGAACGCAGGAACGGCACGGTGCGGGTCAACGCGTCCGCGTACAGGGCGTCCCAACCGGCGATCTCGTCACCGGCCTCGCCCATCGCGACCAGGTCGGCGAGAACGTCACGGGCCGCGTCCTCGCGGGCCGCGCGGTCGTCGCCCGTCTCGGACTCCAGCGGGCCCCGGAACAGGTCGACGTCGATGCCGAGGGCCAGTTCCGTGAACTCGATGTCGCCGAACGCTTCCTGACCGGCGACGAAAGTGCGCATACGCATGGTGGATCTCTCCTTGGATACGTCGGGAAGGGCGCGGGGCGGTCGGCTGTCCTGTCCGGGAGTGCGACCGCCCCGCGAAGAACGGGGGTCAGACGGTGGCGATGATCAGCGCGGCGACCAGCAGCCACAGGTGGTGGAAGGACTGGTCAAGCGCGTACGCGCCGGTTCCGATGTGCGGGTTGTCGTCGCGGCCAGCGCGCGGGGCACCGAGCCGGTAGAACTCGCCCTTGCCGGTGACCTTGGCCAGCCACGCGAGCGTGGTGCGCCGGTCGGCCCACCAGTGCGAGGCCGCGTCGACCATGAGACCGGCGACGACGCCGAGCACGGACAGCCGCAGTCCCAGCAGCGCGGCAGCCGGGATGAGCACGGCGAGCTTGGTGAGAGTGAGGGTGGCGACGTGCCGGGCGTCCGCGAGACGGCCGACCCATCCGGGGCGGCCCTTGTGCGCGGACTGGCGTGAGGTCTGAACCCAGTGGTCACCGACACTGTGGGCGACGTACAGGGCGACGAAGACAGCGGCGAACGTGGCGGCAGCCATTGGGCAACTCCTCAGGAAGGTGGGGAAGAGCCGTGACTGTTCAGCGGTTGCGGACGCGGCCGGAGACACTGTCGGCGGACACGTTCAGGTGCCGGGCGCCGGAGACCTCGACGTCACCGGAGACGCTGTGGGCGCTGACGTGCCCGGCGGCGCCGCTGGTGGCCTGAACCTCGATGTCCCCCGAGGTGGTGTTCAGGGTGGCGCTGTGCCCGTCGTACAGCCGCACCTTGATGTCACCGGACACCGAGTGCGCGTTGATCTGCTCGGTGGCCCGACCGACGCGGATGTCCCCAGAGGTGGTGTTGGCCCGCAGCTCACGGACACCATCGACTCCCAGGTCACCGGAGACGGAGCGGAATTCCATGCGGTCGACGTAGCCGTAGACCTTGGCGTCAGCGGACTGCGAGACGACCGCGATGGACGACTGTGCGGGCAGGCAGACCGTGACTTCGATCGGACTGACGGTCGGCATGTCGGCCATGCCGCCGGAAACCACGCGACCGTTGATCCGGATCGTGCCGCCCACGATGTTCATGCTGCGGACGCTCTGAATGACGGTGCCGCGTCGCCCCTGCACGACCACGCCGTTCGGCATCTCCGGTACCTCGATGCCGAATGCCCGCCCGTTCTGCTGGCTGCGGGCACGGTTGACCGCGTCGGCCGCAGGCCCCGTGTTGTCGTCGGTGCGCAGCACCACGCGGGCGGTGATCAGGTTCTCGATCACCTGGACGCGGACGCTACCGACCGGCAGCGACAGGCCCAGCACGATCGGGCCGGAAGTGGCGGAGACGAAAGAGCGCTCGGTCATGGACGAACTCCTTGACTACGTCGGGATGGAGAACGGAGCGGCGGGCTGTCCTTGTCCGGGAATGCCGCCGCACCGGGAGTGCGGGCCGCAGCCTCACGAGCGGCGGGCCAAGCGCCCCGGGCGGGATTCGAACCCGGCCGGGGCCATCGGGGAGATAGTGCGATCAGCGCTGAACGACCGGCTTGCCCATATCGCGGTGGCGAACGGTGACGTCATGTCCCGCAGCGCGCAGCCTGTCGGCGAGCGCACGAGCGAAGGTGGGCGCACGGTGGCGACCGCCAGCGCATCCGTCGGCCACCGTCACAGTTCCGGCGCTGGGGCCGGACGCGAACGCGGTGACCGCCGTGGCGGTGGCCTCCACGAGCGCGGTGATGCCGGGCGTGTTCAACACGGCGGTACGAACGGGCTCGTCATCGGCCGTCATGTACCGCAGTTCCGGCGACACGTGCGGGTCGCGAAAGTGGTGACGCAGGTCGATGGTCAGGTGCGCGGCGGGCGGCTCGGCGTGCAGGTAGCCGAACGAAACGATCTCGACAGCAACAGTCATGAGAGCTCCGGGGAAGTGAAGGGGTGTTCCGGCTCCCCTCAGCCCTGTTCGTGCGAGACGAGCAGGGGAGGCAACCGGCAGCGGCGTTCGGCCGCTGAGCCGATGGAGGCGAGAGGCGGACTCTCGCGAAGGTGCTGCGGAATTCAGATCAAGCGATGCCAGGAACCGCCCCCCGAGGGGCTGATCTGGGCAGGTCACCCGGCCCGACATGGTCGGTCGGGATGGTGACCTGCACCCATTGACCACCCGTGTTCAGGTGGTTGGGTCGGCACACTGTTGAGTTCTCAAAAAACTGCCGCTTCCATCGAGCGGTCCCTTTCTGGGGCCCTCCGGGCGTCCTCGGTGATGCAGTACCTGTTTTACAGGTACTGCATGGGGGTCCGTCAAGTGCAGCGACGGGATTTCCTGGCTTCGCGCCGGGACTTCTTGGCGCACCATCAGAATCGCCGCAGGTCAGGGGACTTGGTCACCCCCTACGTGGACACCTCAAGGGCATCTCGGTACCTTCAAGAAGTCCCTAGACGTCCCATCGGGGGTACAGATGTCCAACGAACGTTTGAGGTCAGCCCTGTTGGCCTGCGGCATGACCGTTCAGCGACTGGCTGACGAGATCGACGTCAATCCCAAGACCGTCGAACGCTGGATCACCCAGGGCAAAGTGCCGTACAGGCGCCATCAGTACGCGACGGCCGCAGCACTCAAGGTCGACGTCACGACGCTGTGGGAGGACGACCGGGCCGTCGACAGCGCGACGGACCTGACCAAAGCCGAGATCGCGACCGTCTACCCGCATCGGCACACGGTGCCCTCGGGTCTGTGGCGTGAGATCTACGCACGGGCACAGAAGCGCCTTGACGTGCTTGTGTACTCCGGGCTTTTCCTGTCTGAAGATCCAGTGTTTCAGGACCTGTTGAAGGCGAAGGTTGCCGCAGGGGTCCAGGTGCGCATCCTCTTGGGAGACCCGGGCTGTGACGCGGTCCGGCAGCGCGGCATAGACGAAGGTCACAGGATCATGGACGGCAAGATTCGCAACGCCCTGGTTCTGTACCGCCCGCTCATCACGAGCCACCCCGAGATCGGGTTCCGGCTCCACGATTCGACGCTCTACAACTCCATGTACCGCGCCGATGACGAGATGCTCGTGAACCCGCACGTCTACGGCATCGGGGCCTACATGGCACCCGTGCTTCACCTGCGGCGACTGTCCGTCGGCGGGCTGTTCGAGACGTACGCGAATAGCATCGAACACACCTGGCAGAACGCCCGGCAGATCACCGACAGCGACTTCAACGGAGCCTGACCATGGGACGCATCGACTACCTGCACGACCCTGCCGCGCCGCCGGCCAACTCCGTGGTTCCCTCGGTTGTGGCGTTCGTGCAGAACGACGCGGAACAGGTGCTAATGATCCAGCGGTCTGACAACGGCCGTTGGGCACTGCCCGGCGGCGGGCACGACGCCGGTGAGTCGATCAGCGACACGGTCGTCCGCGAGGTGTGGGAAGAGACCGGCATCAAGGCGGAAGTCGTCGACATGTCCGGGATCTACACCGACCCCGGCCACGTGATGCAGTACGACGACGGCGAGGTCCGGCAACAGTTCAGCATTTGCTTCCGCGCGAGGCCGGTCGGGGGCGAGGTGCGCACGAGTGACGAGACGACGCAGGTCCGATGGGTCGCCCCATCGGACCTGTCGAAGTTGGACATCCACCCCACCATGCAGCTCCGCATCGAGCACGCGATGGACCAGGCGCGAACCGCGCCCTACATCGGCTGACGCTTGGCGGCGGCGACCCGTTCGAGCACGCGCGATGTGCTCGCGAGGATCTCCGGCTCGGCACGGCGGATGAACGTTCCGATCAGACTGTCCGGCCCATAGCGGCCGGCAATCTCGTTGATCCGGTCCACAGGGTTCGTAGGCGTGCCGTCCGGCGTCGTGTTCATGTCGCAGTAGCACAACGCGTCGTTCAGCCCGGCGGGTTCGCGAGGGAACTCGCCCTCAAGCTCCTCGCGCATGCCCCGCGCTTCCGCCTCCATCCACGCACAGGAGTGGTGCGCCACCAGGCTCACGACCCGTTCGTCCGCGCCCGCGATGTCCCGGAGGTAGCGCGCACCATCGAGCGGGTGGAACCCCGTCTTGGCGATGTCCGGTGCGTAACCGATGTCGTGTAGTACCGCAGCCGCTTCCAGGAGCTCCGCATCCTCGCCGACGACGGCAGCGATGGTGCGCGCCCTCTCAGCGACTCCGAGCGAGTGCTTCCAGCGACGCGGCAGCGGCTCAGCCAGCAGCGATTCCGCGAGCGGGTACGCCCACTCAGCCAGTCCCGTCAAAGTGACGAACGCTCCTCTCGATTCGGCAGGGCCCGCACGGTCCGCAGCTTGCCCTGCCCTCCCTCGGACAGCCATCCCGCAGCTTCCAGCTTCTCCAGTGCCTTCGTCACGGTCGGGCGCGAAACACTGAACCGGTCGCACAGTGCGGAAGCACTCGGGAAAGTTGCCCCTACCTCAAGTCCATCATCCGTGATGACCTCGGCAAGCCGTTCCGCGAGGGGCCGGCGATCGGTCCGCTGGCTACCCCTGACTACGCGCCACCGGCCACCGGGAACCGGCTCCGCCACACCTTCGCTCCGGAGCACTGCGAACGCCCGGAGTACTACACCGCGCGAGACCCCGTGATCCCGCCCAAGCTCTGCGGCTGACGGCAGCTCAGCCATCTTCGGGTCCGCCTCGATCTGGGTCTTGAGTACATCCGCGATCTTCTGAAAGGTCCCACGCGGGTTCACCTGCTGCAACGCTAAGTCCTCCCCATCCATCCACCCCTCGTCCGACGTAAGTTTCCCACTCTGGGCCCAGTTGATAAGCAAGCAAGGATGCAGCTCTACGTCGACCATCCTCACATAGCTAGCGCAGAGCCTTGCTAAACTAGCCTCAGTTGGGCTGGTCGGTTTGAGGGGTGAATTTCCTGTTCAGGTGTTGGTGACGCCATAAGACCGAACACCCAACTGTTCAACTCTGTGATGGAAGTGTTGAGCTGGTCCGCGATCTGTCGCGGTCTGATGCCGTCTGCCCAAAGTGCGCTAAACACCTTTTGCATAAGCATTGACGACTCGCGAGAGGAGTCGCCGGGTTCTCCCGTTCTGAACCCTAGGCGACCCAATTCGATCACGGATTGGCGATACTGCCATTCCGTGATCCTGCCTAGAGAGTGTAGGCGATACGTCAGCGCCAGGGCCGATACGTTCCAATGTTTCCTCGACCTGATGATTTGATCAGTGGTGGGACTTTCTGGAATTCTCGCCGCAATGCTGCGTCGAGGCATCAGGAAGTTGGATGCAAATTCGTCCGCTTCCTTTTCGGCTGCTCGCGTCCTCACGCCAGACTCATCATCGCAGTGCATCATGAGATGACCGAGTTCATGGGCAACGTCGAATCGGCTACGAGCTGCGGACTTCAACGTGTTGAGGAAGATATATGGACGACCGTCGCGCCAGAACGAGAATGCATCGACTTCTTTATATTCTGGCGCAAGTGAGAAGACGCGAATTCCGTGGGCCTCGACCAAGTGAATCATGTTCCTGATGGACTCGCTTTCACCCATATTCCAGGCGGAACGAAGGTAATCAACGTTCAGCTCCGGAGACATTTTCCTTCCCGGGGTCGGGATGTGCGGAGCTGGGAGGGTGAATAGATCGTCCATCCAGTGGCTAAATTCCACCGCTAGACGCGATTCCGACAATGCCGCATCGCGAATATAAGCTGATAGCTTACTTCGGGCGCGAAAGCTTACCGATGCCGGATCGATCTCGTCGATCTCAGGGGCTGCAAAGAATGACAGTGGAAAACCTAGAACTTCTGCGATTTTCTCTAGGGTGTGTGGCGACGGTTGCTGGCGATCGTGTTCGTAGTTCGAGATGCTTTGACTGCTCACGCCAACCTGATTTCCAAGCTCGACAAGTGTCATGCCGCGACGCTTACGAGCTAGTGTCAACCGGGATGGCGTGAACATTTGGGTTCCTTTCCTTCTAGATGGTCAGGGCTTCCGCCTCTCGACCGGAACTTCAGTAGGCGGGCCGAACCCGTCGTTCGGGTCGTTGTCGATGGAGTCGAACTCGTCACCATCGACTGAATATGGCGTTGGCGGGAGGATGCGGTCATACCAGTCCTTCACGTACCCCTTGGCGTTCAGTCGCTCGGGCAGCGAGACTTCGTGCCGGATCTCCTTCTTCTTTTGATCAAAGTAGACCAGCATGAGCCAGAGGTTGTAGCCGGTCAGCTCGTCGGTCTCTTCCTCCGCCTGGAAGGCCGAGCGACCAAGAAGGGCGATCTGCCCAAGTGGCACATTGCGCTCCACCAGCTTCTTGGTCAGCTCACCCTTGGGGTAGCGGGAGCTGGGTTGCAGCCTCCCAGACCTCTGGCCAGTCAGCGGACTGCCACTCGCTACACCCAGGGCTACACGGGTGCGAGAGTTGAGCATGACCGGAAGGACGCCAGCCAGGTTGACGCGACGCCAATCGTCCTCGCCATCCAGTTGGCGGCTCAGGCTCGTAACGAGTCCGTTGTACGCGTAGATGCCGGGAGCGATCTTGGCTGCGTGATCCTTCGAGCACAGTCCGCGTTCCGTGTTGCTCGCTCCAAGCGCTTGACGCAGCACGTCACCCCGCAGACCGAGGGTGGTGACCCGAGCCTCATATCCGGCATGGGCCTCTGCTGCTACCGATTCGATCATCCTGCCTCCAGGCTTAGGGAATCCGGCCCTCAGATGAGGGCTCGAATCAATAAGCCAGCCTACAGGGGTGCACTGACAGTCGTGGCGGGAAGCGACCAGGCGGAGTCGCACGGTTCGCGGGCGGGGCGGGGACAGGTCGCACGACATGAGTGGAGTCCTCTGTAGATCTGCCGACTCATCCTTATCTGCAAGCCGCTCGTTGTCCTGGTTCTTGTCCAGTGCGCCAACGGCCACCACCGTTCACCGCCGTACGCGCACCCCCTCTGACCTGCCGCGCGAACCCCCACGAACGCCCCCGGACGGCCGCGCGGACAGTTGGAAAGCGTGTTGGGACGATCCTTCACGATCACGTCCTGATCAAGCCTTGACCAGCGCGGACAAGTCTGGAGGCGGGGTTCCCGACTGCCGATCTTCCTGTCACCGTGGAGGCATGACGAACGACTTACCAGTACGCATCGTCGGCGAGCGCGTAGTCACGAAGCCCGGCATCGGGCCAGTGCCGACGGTATGGCTTCCGCTGCACGGGCAAGTCATCGCCGAGCTGCCGCCCCGGAAGGGCAACGGCCGTTGGCTGCACGAGACGGTAGGCATTCGTTCCCCGGAGTTCAACGGTGATCAGTGGACCCTACCGCGCAGCAGTCTCATGCGGCTGGTGACAGCGGCGGTCGACCGGTACGGGTTCATCGTGCTCTGGCGAGACATGGCACAGCTATCGCAGTGCACTAAAAATTGTTTGGAAGCGACGGGCATCGAATGCCAGTGCTCATGCCTAGGAGCGCACCATGGGCAGGATGCCGCAGGCTGGTTTGAGCGGGTTGGGGACGCGGTGGTGGCAGACCTTGGCGAGTGCATCCGTACCGGTGTCGTCTACGGCCCGAGAGGCAGCGACACGAACGCCGTGATCTATGACGGCGAACTGGCCGGCGAACGCTACTGCGTCGATCGCATCGGCCGGCAGAACTGGCCAGCAGCCGCGCAGTTCATGTGCGCGGGCTGCATGACTGCGCGTGCGACCGTGTGGGACCACTGCCACACTCACGGATTTGTACGCGCACCGCTGTGCAATCGCTGCAACACACGCCACTGGCGTGGATGGCGGCCCCAGTACGGCCGGGCACCGCACAGCCGCAACCTTGATGACAGCTACTACCGTCGGTGCCCCAAGCACGCCGACACGTGGAGGCAGTGCAGTGCATAGCTCCCTTGAGCACCGTTCCTCGGGAGGCGCCGTCCATGGCGGCCACCCCACCTCCGTCTCAGTTTCCGTCTCATTCATAGGCGTACGCGACCGTCCGGAGCCGTTCACTTGGTGCCCTCATGTCGCGCACGCATACGGAATTGAACGCTCTTGAACTCTTCCGGATCAAGCCCTGAACAGCCCGGACAAACCTGCAAAGCGAGTTACGTGGGTTCGAATCCCGCCATGGCCTCTGGATGCCTGACAAGGCAGAAGGAAAGGGTGGCACACCGGAAGGGTGCCGCCCTCTTGATCCGTCGTCTCAGTTGGGGCGTGGAACGGCATCGTTACCCTGCAGTGAATCGCTCACAGCATCAATCAAGTCGCTGTGTACGCGTCCGAGTGCGTACCTCTGCTGCTCCTCGCTCTGTGGCTGGCATGCCTCCAAGTCGTCCCGCATCGAGAACGCCCGTACGCCCCCGTCCGCCGACGACATCCGGGCGTGGTCCGCAGCGTGCGGTGTGGAGGATCAGACGGAAGACCTGGTCGCCTCCCTCCGCGCGGTCGAGGGCACATGGATCGAGTGGCGGCGCATGGAACGCGCGGGCCTGCGCCAGGCACAGGAAGCGCGCTTGCCGCTGTACGAGCGCACCCACCGGTTCCGCTCGTACTCTTCCTGGCTCGTGCCGGGCATGATCCAGACGCACGCGTACGCCACGGCAGCACTGCGCGCGATCCAGCAGCGGCGCGGCCTCGTGGACGATGTGGAGGATGCCGTAGAGGCCCGGATGGAGCGTCAGCGGGTCCTCTACGAGGCCGGTCGGCAGTTCGCATTCCTCGTGGAGGAGTCGGTCTTGCGGTCCGGCATCGGCGGGTCAGAGGTCATGATCGGGCAACTTGCCCACCTGATCACCGTCGGCTCACTTCCCAACGTCAGCATGGGAGTTGTGCCCATGCGGCCGGATCGTGCCCGCTGGCCGGTCGAGGGGTTCTGGCTGTACGACTCGGCACAGGTCAACGTCGAGTTGGTCTCGGGCTACCTCACGACCACGCAGCCGAGCGAGGTAACCATGTACGCCGAAACCTTCGCCGAGCTGGCCGACTTGGCCGTCTACGGAGCGCCGCCCGCGCCAGGCATCCCGACGGCCACTGATGACGACCGCCCCGCCTACTCGCCAACCTTCACGAACGAGCCTTGCCCGAGCACGGTGTAGAGCCGTCCTTCCTCGCGGAGGGCGGCCACGGCTTTCTGCACCGTGGACGGGGCCACGTCCATCTCGGCGGCCAGCTCGTTCACGGCGGGGAAGCGTTCGCCGGACGGGTACTGCCCAGCGTCGAGACGGCGGCGCAGTTCCGCCGCCACTTGGGGCCATACCGGCTTGCCGCGGAAAAACGGTGCGGTGTCCCGGCCGGGACACCGCACCAGGCCGCGCCGCCCTACTTGACTTCCAGCAGCCAGCCGACGGGGGCGTTGTCCACGAAATCGGAGGCGGACTTCTTCTCCCGGCCGATGCTGATCTTCTGCGCGCCGGGCGGAAGCTGCTGAGCGGTCCGGCCGTTCGCTGCGATCACGTCGATGTGCTTGACCCAGACCCAGCTCGCGCCGTCATGAACGGCCACCCGCAGCCGGACATCCGCCCAGTCCGAGCCGAAGCTGATCCAGGAGTCGCCCCACACACCGCTCTGGTTGGCCGCCGGGGCGGCCAGGAGGATGACGTGCTTGTAGTGGAAGAGGTTGCCGTCCTCGTTGTACGCGAAGCCGTGCGGGACCTCACCGAGCTGGAAGGTAGCCGTAGCCATCAGCACTCCTTGACTGGTCGAGTCGGGACACAGTCGACCGTAAGTGCACGTACTTCCCATGAGCTGATTTTCACCGGCAAACCCCCTATACGAAGGGAGCGGAAGCACACACCCACGCACCGGCGGCGCCCAGTGCGCACCTTTCAGCGCCTGCTGTCCCCGGGGGCAAGAAGGCTGGTGACCTCAGCTATCGCCTCCGGTGACGGCTTGAAGTACCGGCGGACGTTCTCCGGCTTCTTGTGCCGAGACTTCGCCATCAGCAACAGCAGGCTCGCCCCCGCCTCGCCAAGGTGCGTCAGGCCGGAATGGCGGTACTCGTGCAGGTCCCATCCGGTGCCCGGCCCGCGCACGGCGGTGTGCTCGTCCAGCAGCGCGCGGGCCTGCCCGTAGGACAGGCGGGCGAGCCCCGTATCCGGGCAGACGTCCCGGGCCACGGGCGCAGCAGTGCGCCCGTCGCTCCGAAAACCCGCTGACGCCAGCCCAGAGCGCGGCAGGCTGCTCCCCGTTCAGAGCACCCTGCCTGCCTCCCCGTCGAAGTCGATCGTCCTCGCCCGGTGTATCAGCCACAGGGTGTAGGTGAGAGTCGACACGTCCGTGTTCAGGGGGCGCAGAGTCGTCTCGGGCTCGTTCCAGATCAGGATCGTGCCCGTGCTGCCGTCCAGGACCAGGCTGTTGGCATCCGTCGGGCTGCCCAGGCGACCCAGGCGGATCAAGTCCCCAGCACCCTTGGGGAGTTGAGTCGCTGTGTCCTCGTCCGCGCAGTACTCCGCGAGGGTCGGCAGCGGTATCTCCGTGTCCTGCTGGAAGAAGGAGTCGTCCTCCGGGAGTCCAGTGCCGGTCAGGAAGCGGCGGGTCGGCTCGTGGGTGAGCGGGGAGGGGAAGTCGACGTCCTCGAAGCGTGCCACCCTGCCGTGGCCGAACGCCTGCTCAAGGAGCCGGGCGGGCAGGTCCAGGGCGAGGCCCGACTCCGCGCCGGAGGCGGCGATCCGGGCCAGCGGGCGGATCGAGGCGGCCATCTTCCAGTACGGGAGCACATCGCCCGCACCGCCGATGCCCTGCGCGAACACCGTCAGCAGGTGCCTGGACGTCTCCGCCGGAGTCCGTGCCCATGAGCCCGACCGGCCCGTGGAGAGGATCAGTTGGCCTCGCGCGGCGGC
>NZ_LIQQ01000800.1:0-223 GCF_001418565.1 Streptomyces graminilatus
CGGCAGCGGGCGTACGAGACCGTCCCGCGGCCGCGCGTTGCGCGCCCTCCCCTCCTCGTCCCGGTCCCGCCCGCCCACTTCTGCCCGACCCTCCGACGCACCGCTCATGCACCGATTGTCGCGCGCCCGTCGGTCCCCTTCGGAGCAACCTCTGACGTGGGGTAAAGTTCTGCTCGCGTGATCACGCGGGGCAACCGTGGGACGACGCATCGGGACGTGGCGC
>NZ_LIQQ01000800.1:235-1290 GCF_001418565.1 Streptomyces graminilatus
GGGGGCCAGGGCCCTTGACCGGCGTTACGTCCCACGTGCGGTGACAGGGCGAAGGCGCACCCTGCTGCACTGGCGCGTGACTGTTGCGAACCGAGTCCTGCTGTCCGTATACCGAGGCAGGGCGGGCCGGGCGGACAGCGACGCCATTGCCATGTCGGGTTCCCTGCGGCCTTGGCAGCGTCCCGTCCCTACCCCGTCCTCGCCGACGACGAGCTGGACCTGCGGCTGCGCGAACAGATCACCGACTACCGCGTCGCCACGGCGTCGAGGTTCCCCAGGGCGCACTGATCGTCATGCTCTCCTGCTGGCGCTCCATGTACGGCCAGGTGGCCCTGGAGGTGTCCGACTGCTTCACACTGCTGATCACTAGACCAGGAGCCGATGCTTGAGTTGCTGATGCTGGAACTGGTGCCCCGGCTGGGGCTGGGGCTGGGGGAGTTTCCGCCCTCCGAAGGCATGAGTCACGTCCGGCGTTCGGGCCGGGCTGCTGCCGATTCTCGTTCACCAATATGGTCTTCAGGCTGGGCGGAGTTGTTTCACCGTCACCCTCCCATCCCTGTCGATGCGGGCGTGGCACGTAGCGACATCCCCGTAGCAGCCGCCCCCAGGGGCCCGCCATCGCCCGCCCTGGCTCCGCACAGCAGAAAGGGCGCACTGCCCGCCGGGGAGCGCGGGCGTCCTACTGCGTGAGGGGTACGGCCCTTTATCCGATCAGCGAGGAGCAGCAGGCTGTGAAGGTCGAAATCCAGCCGGACGTACGTGACATCGCCGCCCAGCTCGGGGCTGGCGTTCCCTACGCGCTGAAGGTCCTGGCCGGTCAGTTGGCCGACGACCCTGACATGGGCCGGCCCTCGGGGCTGCCCGGTGTCCTGACCGTGATGGTTGACGGCGAGGTGTTTGAGGACTGCCCCGATCTGTCCGTCGGCTACATCCGTGAGCCGGACCGGATCGAGATCCGGTTTCTGAGAGCGGCTCCCTTCACCGAGCCCTCCGCGGACGCCCAGGACCAGGATCAGGGGAGAGAGCAGGGCCAGCCCGCCGACCCGGCCGCCGTC
>NZ_LIQQ01000801.1 GCF_001418565.1 Streptomyces graminilatus
CTGTGGCAGGACGCTGTCGCGTCGGGGGGGGCGGTCGTGAGGGCCGACGGGGCGTTGTCAGAGGGGCGCACTAGCCTGAACGGACCTCGCACTGGCATGGGATCAGACGGATCAGACGGATCACAGGGATCAGACCGGGCACGAAAGGCAGCAGGGATGACGGGGAACACGGGGATGACGGGGAAGTCCGGGCACGACGACGGTGAGTGGGAGTTCGACCACCGCTGGGCGAGTGAGGCCGCGCACAAGGAGCCCTCGGCACGGGCCCGGATGCTGGCCGCACGCTGGAAGGAGAACCCGCCGGAGCCGGTGCCCTTCCGTGCGGAGCCCGACTACAGGAGGCCCCGCCGTCGGTCGTCGTGGGTGTCGACGTCGATCGTCATATCGTGCGTGTCCATCCTGATCCTGCTGATCGGTTACGTGAACTTCCGGGCGGCGCACTAGCCGTAATCAGGAGCCGTAATCGGGGAGCCGTAGCCGTAGCCGTATCCGGGGCCTGCTCCACGCACTCGGTAGGGGGTGGACTCCGGCTCCGGACGTGCCGTGAAGGTCGGCGGAGGACGGCGGAGGTCGGCGAACTGCTCGACCGGGCTCCCGGACTGCTCCTGGAGTCCGCCGCTCATCGAGTCCGCCGGGCGGGGATTCCGGGCTTTGCTGCGCCTAGGACGGATCGCGACCGCTTCATGGGACGGCGCGGGTGCACACTGGGCAGTGGGGCGAGTGCCTGACTGGCAGGGTGATGTTGATGCCGAGCCGAATACGGAGCGATCGGCGGCTGACCGTGCGGATGACGGTCACGCTGTTCTTGCTCGGACTGCTGTACGTGGCCTTCGTCGCCGCGTTGGTGGTGTTGTTGAAGTCCTGGGTGCTCGTCGTCGTGGTCGGGGCCGGGTTCCTGGCCGCGCAGTACTGGTTCTCCGACCGGGTCGCGCTGTTCGCGATGCGCGGGCGGGTCGTGGAGCGGGAGGAGTATCCGCAGCTCCACGGGGTGATCGACCGGCTGTGCGCGGTGGCCGACCTGCCCAAGCCCATGGTCGCCGTGTCGGACATGGATATGCCGAACGCGTTCGCGACCGGGCGGAACGCCGATCACGCCGTGGTGTGTGTGACCACCGGGTTGCTGCGGCGGCTGGAGCCGGAAGAGCTGGAAGGGGTGCTCGCGCACGAGCTGTCCCATGTGGCACACAAGGACGTCGCCGTGATCACCGTCGCGTCCTTCCTCGGCGTCATCGCCGGGCTCGTCGTGCGGTTCGCGTTCTACTCGCAGATGCTCGGCGGGGGCCGGCGGGACCAGAACACCGCCGTCGTCTTCGTGGCGGTGATGGCCGTCTCCGCAGCCGTGTACACGATCAGTTTCCTGCTGATCCGTGCCCTGTCCCGGTACCGGGAACTGGCCGCCGACCGCTCCGCCGCGCTGCTCACCGGGCGGCCCTCGGCGCTGGCCTCCGCGCTCACCAAGGTGTCCGGTGACATCGCGCGGATCCCGTCGAAGGACCTGCGGACCGCGCAGGCCTTCAACGCCTTCTACTTCACGCCCGCCCTCGGCAAGGAGCCGGGCCTGGCACGGTACTTCTCCACCCATCCCAGTCTTGAGCAGCGGCTCGACCAACTGGGGCGGATCTCCGGGGAGTTGGGGGAGGCGGCGGCTCCCGGCGCGGGGCGCACGTGAGCTGAGGGGAACAGGGTCCATGGGACTGCTGGACATTCTGCTGGGGCGCACCAAGCCCGTCGCGCCCGATCTCGACCGGCTCTTCGGGCTGCCGTCGGCCGCTGTGACCCTTCAGGCGGCGGCCGGCTTCACGCCCACGGGCCGGGGGTCGGTGTGCTTCGCCTCGGTGGAGGGCGCGGCCTTCGACGACGTACGCACGGAGGTCCAGGCCCTGCTCGACGCGGATGCGGAGCGGACCGGGCCGCCTGTCGAGCTGGTCCGGGACGAGTACGGGTACTCGTGGCTGGTGTCGCGGCGCGCGCCGGAGGATCTTCCGGCGCTCGTCGGGGATCTGCACGCGGTCAACAGCGCGCTGGAGGCGAGTGGGTTCGGGCCTCAGTTGTTGTGTTCGGTTGTGGGGTTCGAGGATGAGGTGAGTTCGGGGCAGGGGGTTCGGCGGCTTGGGCTTGTCTATCTGTACAAGCGTGGGACCTTCTATCCGTTCTCGCCGTCGGGCGACGGTGACGGTCGCGATGGCGGTGGCGGTGGCGCTCAGCGGCGGGACAGCGCTCTTGAGTTGCAGGTGCGGGCCGCGCTCGCCGGTGATCTGCGGATCGAGGAGGATCTGGGCCGGTGGTTTCCGGTGTGGGGTGCCCCCGGTCTGTGACGTGAGTGAATGGGCTCATGAGTGAGCTGATTCCCTTCGTGTACGAGTTCGACGGTGAACTACTCAGCGGGGTGGCTGGGGATGGGCGTGGGGG
>NZ_LIQQ01000802.1 GCF_001418565.1 Streptomyces graminilatus
CCGCTCACACGTTCACACGTTCACTCGACGCTCACACGTTTATACGAGCACTCTCTCCCCGCCGTTCCCGCTGCCCCCACTCCCCCCGCTGCCCCCGCCGTCTCCGCGGTTCTGCGGGGCGTCGTCCGAGGGCGGGGTCGTCGCGAGCCCCAGAGCCCTGCGCGGGGTGACCGTGCGGTCGGCGTCGAGCAGTGCGTTTCCGGTGTCGTAGTGGTCGTAGAAGGTGTCGGCGTCGGTGGCCGCGGCGGCCTTCGCCCACTCCTTGCGCGCGCCGCGCAGGTCCTTCACGAGGGCGGCGACGCTGGGCGAGGCGCCGGCCGCGAACCGGTGTTCGGTCAGCAGCCGGGTCTGCTCGTCGAGCGCGGCCGTCACCCGCCGCGCCCACGCCTTGTGTCCCGGCAGGTCGTCGTCGATGTACTGCTCGTCGGGAGCCGTGTCCATCGCCTTGTTGAGGACGTGGGCCGCCTTCAGGTACGTCAACTGGTCGGCGTCGAGTGTCGTCGCGTCCTTGCGCAGCGAGCCGGTGAGGCTGCCGTTCGTGTCGACGCTGCCGAAGACGCAGGTGACCTCACGGTCGCCGAGGCGCCAGGTCTGGCCGGTCGGGGTGAGGTAGTAGACGTCGACGTCGTTGGGCACGGCCCAGGCGTCCATCGCGTAACTGTCCTCAAGGGCGTAGCACCTGTCGTCGGCGATCTCGGTGACCCGGTCCTGGCCCGGATAGGCGCCGGCGGGCAGCTTGAAGACGGCGAACACCTCGCCGTCGTGCGCGCCGGAGCAGGGCACGTTGTCGACGTCGTAGGTGAGGCCCTCCAGGGAGCCGTCCGGGGAGTCGAAGCAGTCACCCTTGGCGAGGGAGAAGGTGCTGTTGTTCTCCTTGGCGGCCTCCTTGACGCCTTCCCAGGCACCGGACAGCCCGCCGGTGCCGAGCAGCAGGGCCCACAGCGCGAGACCGACGGCCGACAGCACGGACCCGGTCACCGCCATGCCCTTCCCGCGCTCCCCCTTCTTCCGGATCTGCACAAGAGCGACCACCCCGAGGACGAGACCGAGGGCGGGCACGAAGCAGAGGATGCCGAGCACGAGGGAGGCGATGGCGACGCCGTTCACAGGGGCCGGGCGGTTGTACGGGGAGTAGCCCTGGGACCAGGTGGCGTAGGGGGCCGGGGGCTGACCTGGGTGACCGGGAGCCTGGCCGGGATGGCACTGGTAGGAGGGATACGAGGTGTACGAGGGGTACGGCGGCTGTGGCTGCGGCTGCGGCTGGTCGGGTCTGGGAGGCGGGGGTATTGCCACGAGTGCCGTGCTCCTCGTCGGGTGAGGTGAACTTGATCGTCAGGTGAGGTGAACCTGATCGTCGGATGATGTGAACTGGCGTGCGACTTGGCGCATGGTAAGGGAGTTTCGCCCCTGCCGTCCCTACCCGTCCGCGCTACTCCCCGACTACTCTGCGTACATGAGCCCACTGCCGGACTGCTACTGCCCCACGGACGGCACCCGTGTCCCCGGATCCACGCTCACCTGGTGCTGCCCTCTGTGCCGAGGCCCCCTGGACCTCGACTTCGCACCGACCCCGGCGCCCCTCAAATCCCTGACCGGCAGGGTCAACTCCCTGTGGCGCTACGCGGAAACGCTCCCTCTTCCCTCCCCCACCACAAGCCTCGGCGAGGGCCGCACCCCACTCGTGGAACTGCGCGACGGCATCTCGGCGAAGCTCGACTTCCTGATGCCGACCCTGTCCTTCAAGGACCGGGGCGCGGTGCTCCTGGCCGAACTGGCCCTCCGGCTGAATCCCGAACGGGTCGTCGCCGACAGCAGCGGCAACGCGGGTACGGCGATCGCCGCGTACTGCGCCCGCGCCCGGCTGCCCTGCACGGTGTACGTCCCCGAGGGCACGTCGGCGAAGAAGCTGGAGCAGATCCGGGCGCACGGGGCCCAGGTGACCCTGGTCGACGGGGGCCGGGAGGCAGCCGCGGCGGCGGCCCGCGAGGCGGCGGACACCCCGGGCACGTTCTACGCCTCCCACGTCTACAACCCGTACTTCCTGCACGGCACGAAAACCTACGTCCACGAGCTGTGGGAGGACATGGGAGGCCGACTTCCCGAGGTCATCGTCGTCCCGGTCGGCAACGGCACCCTGCTGCTGGGGGCGGCCCTGGCCGTCGCCGAGCTGCATTCGGCGGGGTTCATCGACCGGCGGCCCGCCCTGTACGCCGTCCAGTCGGCGGCGGTCGCCCCGCTGGCGCACGCCTGGACGGAGGGCGCCACCGACCTGACCGGCGTCACCGCGCCCCCGGTGTCCCCCACCCTCGCCGAGGGCATCGCGATCACCGCCCCGCCCCGGGCCCGCCAGATCCTGCGCGCGGTCCGCGACTCGGGCGGCACGTTCCTGACGGTGACGGAGGATCAGATCCGGGATGCGCAGAGGGACTTGGCGTCCCAGGGCCTGTACGTGGAATCGACCGGGGTCGCCTGCTGGGCGGCGGTGCGGGAGGGCGCGCTCGGGACACGAACGGCTGTGGTGCCGTTGTGCGGGGCGGGCCTGAAGACAGGCCTGGCGCCGGCCTGAGAACGGGCCAGGCGCCGACCGGACGTCGGGCCGTTTTCCGGCTCGGCGTCCGACCCGGGAACGGGCCCGGCGTCCGGCCCGACGTCCGGCTCGGGAACGGGCCCGGCGTCCGGCCCGTGAACCAGCCCGGGAACCGGCCCGACGTCCGGCCCGGGAACCGGCCCGGGAACCGGCCCGACGTCCGGCCCGGGAACCGGCCCGGGAACGGGCCCGGGAACGGGCCCGGGAACGGGCCCGGCGTC
>NZ_LIQQ01000803.1 GCF_001418565.1 Streptomyces graminilatus
CCCGACACCGCGTCAGCCCCCGACACCACCAGATCCCACAACTCACCCGGCGAACCCACACCACCCGGGAAACGGCACCCCATACCCACGATCACCACCGGATCGTCAGCCACCGACACCGCCCCGAACGGCACCAGCCCAGCCGAACCCACAACCCCCGCGAACTCACCCCACAAATACCCGGCAAGCTCATTCGGCGTCGGATAGTCGAACACCAACGACGGCGCCGTCGCCAAACCCGTCACCGCATTCACCCGATTCCGGAACTGCACCGCGGAAAGCGAGTCGAAGCCCAGATCCTTGAAGGCACGCCCGGGTACGACCATCTCCGCCGACGCATGCCCCAGCACCAGCGCAGCCTGCTCCCGCACCAACGCCAGCAGCAGCGCCCGCTGCTCAGCCTCCGGCAACACGGCCATCCGTGACCGCAGCGACGGTGCGCCCGAGCCCTCCGCCGTCCCTTCAGAACGAAGCGCCTGCACCTGCGGAATCTCATCGAAGAGCGCACTGGGGGCGGTGGTCACCGTCGGCAGATAGCGTTCCCAGTCCACCTCCACCACCGTGAGACTGCCCTCGTCGCACGCGGCGACCTGGCCCAGGACCGTCAACGCCCTAGACGGCTCCATCGGCACAACACCCTGCCGCCGCATACGCCCGGCCACCGCCTCATCGGCAGCCATGCCGGCATCCGCCCACGGACCCCACGCCACACAGGACCCGACGAGCCCTCGCGCCCGACGCTGTTCGACCAGAGCCTCCAACGCCGCGTTCGCCGCCGCATAGTTGCCCTGACCCTCACCACCCCACGAACCCGCCACCGACGAGAACGCCACAAACAACGACAACGGCACAGCCAACCCAGCAGTCAGCTCATCCAGATGAACCGCCGCATCAACCTTCGCCCCCCACACCCCCGCAAACCGCTCCGGCGACAGAGTCTCGACCACACCGTCATCCAGTACTCCGGCCGTGTGCACGACACCACACAACGGGAACTCAGCGGGAATCCCCGCCAGCACCTCGGCGAGCGCCGCACGATCCGACACATCACACGCCACGATGTCCACATCGCAGCCCAGCTCCACAAGCTCCGCCCGGAGCGCGGCCGCGCCAGGCGCCTCGGGACCCCGCCGGCTCACCAGCAGCAGACGCCCCACACCCTCACCCGCAAGCCAACGCGCCACCTCAGCACCCAGACCACCCGTGCCACCGGTCACCAGCACCGTGCCACCAACCAGCTGCGACAGCTCTCCCACACCAGCAGACGACGACCTCACCGGAGCA
>NZ_LIQQ01000804.1 GCF_001418565.1 Streptomyces graminilatus
TCCCGCACCGACTCCCCCGAGGCCAGCCGGGACAGCACCATCAGCGCGTCGAGCGCGTTGGACTTGCCGCTGCCGTTGCGCCCGATGAGCACCGTGAGGTTCTGCAGGGGCAGCGTCTGGTCGGTGAAGCTCTTGAAGGAGTGCAGCCGCACCTCCTCCAGACGGGGAGTCTCCACCGGGCACCTCTCTCATTCGCGTCGCTTGCTCACGCAGGCCGGGCACTGTCCTCCCACCAGCTAAGCAGCAGCCCACGCGAACCGTCCAACGGCACCCGCCCGCCCCGCACGATCACCCGTAAGGGTTCATCACCCCGAACCGTCAGCGGCCCTCCGCCAGCCCCTCCCCCACCGCCGTGAACGCCGGCTTCCGCACGAACCCCTCGTCCATCAGCGTCGCCGCGCCCTCCCCGCCGAAGACACCCGGCACCCACGAGTACTTGTCGCTGAAGCCCCACACCGTGAACGAGGTGCACCGGCGTGCCTGGACGCACGCGTCGAGGAGGCCTCGGAAGTACGTCGCCTGAGTCGCCAGCTTCGCTTCGTCCACCGGGAGGATCATGCGTACGTCGACCTCTGTGAACGCCGTCTGCATGCCCAGTTTCTCGAAGCGGGCGAGGTTCTCGGCGACCTGGCCGGGGAAGCCGTACTGGATGGCCAGGTGCCCCTGGATGCCGAAGCCCTGGACCGGGATCTTGGCCGCCCGCAGCCGCTTCGCCAGCTCGTAGTAGGCCGTCGACTTCGCGTTGACGCCCTCGACGTTGTAGTCGTTGAGGAAGAGTTTTGCCTTTGGGTCCGCCGCGTGGGCCCAGCGGAAGGCGTCCTCTATGTACGACGGGCCCAGCCTCCGCAGCCAGATCGACTCCCGCAGCGAGCCGTCCTCCTCGAAGACCTCGTTCACCACGTCCCACTGATAGATCCTGCCCTTGTACCGCTTCACCTCCTTGGTGATGTGGTTGCGGAGGATCGTCCGCAGCTCGGCCGAGTCGATCGAGCCGTCCGCCACCCCCGCCGTCAGCCATCCCGGCAACTGGTTGTGCCACACCAGCGTGTGACCCCGTACCGCCTGCCCGTGCGCCCGCGCGTAACGGACCAGGTCGTCCGCCGGACCCCAGTCGTACGTCCCCCGGGTCGGCTCCACCGACTCCCACTTCATGACGTTCTCGGCGGTCACCGAGTTGAACTCCCGGGCAGTCGTTCCGCGGTACGTCGTGTCGGCGGCCAGGGCCGCCATGTCCACGGCGGTGCCGATCCGTACGCCGGTGCCGGCCGCCAGTGTCCTCAGCGGGACGGGATTCGGGTGCGCCGACGCCGGCTGGGCGGCGGCCGTGCCGGTGATCAGCAGCGTCGCGGCAAACGCCGCCACGGAAACGCGCATGCGGAAGACGTTCATGTACGGTCCCCTCACTCGGTGTGTACTGCCTGTCTGCTCGTGTTCAGCGGACCCGCCGGCTCTCCAGCGGCCCCAGATACGTCGGTGTCAGCCCGCCCGTGTCGATCACCAGCCGCTGAACCACCACCGTCGGGTCGACGGCCCAGAACTTCAGCCGGTGGACGCCCGCCCCGGCCACCGTGTGCCGGGTCGCCGTCCGGTTCACGTTGTCGGACGTGTGCCGGGCCCACTGCTTGTTCATCAGCCCGTCGTCCGCACCCGTGACCGCGTGGATGTCGACCTGCTGCGGCTCGGCCTCGTCGAACGACACCGCGTAGCGCAGCCCACCCGTGGGCAGTGCGGGGTTGCGCGGCGACAGATACGCCCACACCGTCACCTCACCCGCCGACAGCAGGCCGACCTCGTACTCCAGGCGAGGGGACGAAGCCCCGCCCGGCGTCCGGCGCGGAGCCGTCACCGGCCACGGAGTCATCCCGGCGCCCGTCCGGCCGATACGGTCCAGTTGTCGCCAACTCCCCACTCTCCGCGTGTAGTTGTCGGCGTCGACCGCCACATAACCCCCCGCCTCCACAAAGCC
>NZ_LIQQ01000805.1 GCF_001418565.1 Streptomyces graminilatus
CCGCTGCCCCCGCCCCCGGTCGTCCCCCAGCAGAGCGCTCCCGGTGCGGCGATGGCCCCCGGCGTGGCCGTCGGCGGCGGCCAGCCCTCCTGGGCCCAGCAGGTGCACCGGCTGGGTGGACCCGGGCCCGAGGAGGGCGGAGAGCAGCGCCTCGCGCCCTGGAAGCCGCCCGTCGAGGACGTGTTCCAGGCCGCCGCCCGCCGGCAGGCGGCGGCGCGTCCGGCGGGCCTCGGCAAGCGGCTGTTCGCGCGGCTGGTGGACACCCTCGTGCTCGGCGCGGTCACCGCCGTGGCCGCCGTACCGCTGGGCTCCATGGCCGCCGACCACATCCAGGAGAAGATCGACGCGGCCAAACTCACCGGCGAGACCGTGACCGTCTGGCTGCTCGACGGCACGACCGGGCTGTACCTGGGCCTGGTGCTGGCCGTGCTGCTGCTGGCCGGGATCCTGTCCGAGGCGTGGCCCACGGCCAAGTGGGGCAGCACCCTCGGCAAGAAGCTGGTCGGTCTGGAGGTCCGGGACATCGAGGGCCACGAACCCCCGTCGTTCGGCGGGGCATTGCGCCGCTGGCTCGTCTACGCCGTCCCGGGGCTGCTCGGCATCGGCCTCCTGGGTGTCCTGTGGTGCCTGTTCGACCGCCCGTGGCGCCAGTGCTGGCACGACAAGGCGGCCCACACCTTCGTCGCGGGCTGAGCGAACACCGCCGAGCACACACGGCTGTTCGGCGGGGGAGGGTGTCCGGCGGTCGTACGTTCGACGCGGGGCGGACGGGTACGGCGTACGCGTCACCTGATCCGGTCCCCCGTACGGCCCCGTGCCGGATGCGGATCCGGGTGGTTCGCGGTCCACTCGGGCCATGAGCAGCGAACCGCCTCCCGGCTCCGGTCAGCCGCCGGACGACGACCCGTTCAGGAAGCAGCCACCGCCTCCGTCGTACGGCGCGGGCGATCCGTACGGCAGTGCGAGCCCCCCGGGCGGCGGCTCCCCGTACGGAGGCGGTGGTCCCCCCTACGGAGGCGGCGGTGATCCGTACGGCGGCTCGGGCGACCCCCTCGCGGGTATGCCCCCGCTCGCCGACAGCGGCCGGCGCACGCTCGCGCGGCTCATCGACATGATCCTCGTCGGGATCGTCGTCTGGCTGCTCACCTGGGGTTTCCGCGTCAACGACTACAACTTCAGCAGTGACAACATGGACTACGGCAACTCGGTCGGCCAGTCGGTCATCGCCGCCGTGCTCTACGTCGCGTACGACACGATCCTGATGTCCCGCACCGGGCAGACGCTCGGCAAGAAGTGGCTGCGGCTCCGGCTGGCCAACCTCGACGACGGCGCCACGCCCTCCGTGCAGACCTCGTTCGTCCGGGCGCTCGTGCTGTGGATCCCGTTCGCGTTCTGCTGCGCCTGCATCTGGACGGCGATCGCGGGCGGCTGGAGCTTCTTCGACAAGCCGTACAAGCAGGGCCTGCACGACAAGGCGGCCAAGACGGTGGTGGTCAGCACCGGTTGAGCGACTCCGGTCACGGCAACGGCGGTTGGGCGGGACC
>NZ_LIQQ01000806.1 GCF_001418565.1 Streptomyces graminilatus
GCGAACTGGTCGCCGGCGCCGAGGTGTCCGGTGCGGCGGCCGAACTCCCAGGTGGTGCGGTCCTCGGGCACCCCGAGCAACTGCTCGGCCTGCCAGGTCATCTTGCTGCGGCCACCGGTCGGGATGACGGCGTGGGCGATGTCCTCGCGCTCGGTCCCGGCGTCCGCGAGGGCGTCGTCGACGGCGCCCTTGACCATGGCGATCAGGCGGTCGGTGGCCTCGCGGATGTTTCCGCCGCCGGAGCGCAGGTAGTGGGCGAAGCGTTCGGCGTGGTCGTACGGCTCCTGAGAGGGCAGCGGGGCGAGGCCCGCGCCCCTGGCCAGCGCCTCCATCCGGTTGTCGGCGCGGGTCGCGGTCGACAGGACGCGGGCGAAACCGTCGCGGTTGGAGAGCACCAGGGCGGTGCCGCCGTCGGCGTAGACGAGGCCGGCCTCGGCACTCCAGCGCTTGATCAGCGGCTCGGCGAAGCGGTCGGCGGTGGTGAGCACCACGGCGGCGTCGTCGGCCTCGGTGGTCAGCTGGCGGGCGGCCAGCTCCAGCGAGGCGATCGCCGCGTTGCACTCCTGCTTCACCTCGAACGCCGGCACGCTCCAGTGGACGGCGTGGTCCGCGACGTACGACGCCACCGGCCACATGTTCTGGCCCTGGAACCAGACGTAGTTGTGCAGCAGCAGGCGCACGGTCTCCGGGGCGAGGGCGGACCGCTTGAGCGCGGTCGTGGCGGCCTGCACCGCCATGTCGGGTGGCGCGACGTCGTCGCCGGCCACGCGGACGGACAGCAGGCCGTCCGCCTCGAACTGCTCGGGATCGTAGTCACCCGCCTCCACGGCGGCGCGGGCGGAGAACGGTTCGGGGAGCCAGGCCCCCGTCCCCGCCACGTAAACGCTTTCCCAGCGCATGGTTCTCCCATCTTCGGTTGGCTCACCCAGGGACGGCCGGGCCGCCGAGCCGCACGGCCCGGGTCCTGGGATCCGCCCTGCGGTGATGGTCGGGCCTGACGCTTTGGCCCGGCTAAAGACCGGTAGGGGGTGCCTGGCGGCGGGCTGGTGGCTGTCTCTT
>NZ_LIQQ01000807.1 GCF_001418565.1 Streptomyces graminilatus
CGACGTCCACGCCGGGCATGGCACGGGAGGCGAGGTGGGCGACCACCGCGTCCTCCATGGAGGAGGTCACGCAGAAGCGGTCGCCGAAGGTGGTGGTGGCCCACTGGAGGATCTCCAGCGCGGAGGCGTCCTCCAGGTCACGCCCCGCCTGCTCGGCGAGCGCCTTCAACTCCTCGGTCGTACGGTCTTCCTGAGTCGTCGTCATATCTCGTCCCCTCCACCGTCGGTGCGCTGAAGTCCACGGGACAGCAGCCCGAGGAACTTCAGTTGGAAGGCTCGATTGCAGGCTCCGCATTCCCAGGCGCCGTGGCCCTGCTCGTTCGGGCGCAGGTCCTCGTCGCCGCAGTAGGGGCAGTAGAAGGGGGCGGCACGCTCGCTCATGACAGGGCCTCCTCGGAGGCACGGGCCGCCCAGGTGGCGAACCGCTCGCCGTCCTCGCGGTCCGCCTGGAAGTTCTTCAGCACGCGCTCGACGTAGTCCGGCAGCTCGTCCGAAGTCACCTTCAGACCACGGACCTTGCGGCCGAACCCGGCCTCCAGACCGAGGGCGCCGCCCAGGTGGACCTGGAAGCCCTCGACCTGCTCGCCCGCGTCGTTGAGGACCAACTGCCCCTTGAGACCGATGTCCGCGACCTGGATACGGGCGCAGGCGTTCGGGCAGCCGTTGATGTTGATGGTGATCGGCTCGTCGAACTCCGGGATACGGCGCTCCAGTTCGTCGATCAGGGAGGCGCCGCGCGCCTTCGTCTCGACGATCGCGAGCTTGCAGTACTCGATGCCGGTGCAGGCCATCGTGCCGCGCCGGAACGGGGACGGCTTGACGGTCAGGTCGAGCGCCTCCAGGCCCTCGACGAGCGAGTCGACCTGCCCCTCCTCCACATCGAGCACGATCATCTTCTGCTCGACGGTGGTGCTGAGGCGGCCCGAGCCGTGCGCCTCGGCCAGGTCGGCGATCTTGGTGAGGAGCGTGCCGTCCACCCGGCCCACGCGCGGGGCGAAACCGACGTAGAAGCGGCCGTCCTTCTGGCGGTGCACGCCGACGTGGTCGCGCCAGCGCTCGACGGGCTGGGCCGGGGCCGGGCCGTCGGTCAGCTTGCGCTTCAGGTAGTCGTCCTCCAGGACCTGGCGGAACTTCTCCACGCCCCAGTCGGCCAGCAGGAACTTCAGGCGGGCGCGGGTGCGCAGCCGCCGGTAGCCGTGGTCGCGGAAGATCGAGATGACACCCTCGTAGACGTCCGGGACCTCGTCCAGCGGG
>NZ_LIQQ01000808.1 GCF_001418565.1 Streptomyces graminilatus
ACGCCCGACCCGGTGGACGAAGGCCAGACCCGGCGCGACCGCCAGACCGCCCACCAGCACAATCCACTTCAGCCAGGGCAGATAGTCGGAGGAGCGGTTGAGAAGGACGTACCCCCAGACCGCCGTGGCCGTCATGGCCGCCGCGAGCGTCAGCGACGCCCACATCCTGTCCCGCTCCTGCCAGAGCAGGGCCGCGCCCATACCGACCAGCGGTGCGAGGTAAGGGGCGAGGGCGACGGTGTAGTAGTCGTGGAAGATGCCCTGCATAAAGCTGAAGATCACCATGGTGATCAGCAGCGAGCCGCCCCAGAGGAGGAACGCGGCGCGGGTGGCGTCCGCGCGCTTGGCCCTGCGTACGGCCCAGAGCGCCGCGACGAGCAGGATCAGCGCGGCCGGGATCAGCCAGGAGATCTGGCCGCCGCTGCCGGAGCTGAACATCCGGTCCCAGCCGGTCTCACCCCACATCCCGGTGCCGCCGCCACCGCCACGACCACCACCGAAGCGGCCGCCACCGCCACCGACGCTGCCGGTCTCGTCGCCGTTGATACGGCCAAGTCCGTTGTATCCGAAGGTCAGTTCAAGGAAGGAGTTGGTCTGCGAGCCACCGACGTAGGGGCGCGAGGACGCCGGCCACAGTTCGACGATCGTGACCCACCAGCCGCCCGCGACGACCATCGCGAGCCCGGCGGCCAGCACCTGTCCGACCCGCCTGCGGACACCGGCCGGCGCGCAGATCACGTACACCAGTGCCAGTACGGGCAGGATCAGGAAGGCCTGCAACGTCTTGACCAGGAAGGCGAAACCGATCGCCGTACCCGCCCAGAGCAGCCACGTCGTCTCGGCCTTCTCCATGGCGCGCTGGGTGCAGTACACCGCTGCGGCGAGGAGAAGCGCGAGGAGCGCGTCGGGGTTGTCGAAGCGGAACATCAGCACGGCGACGGGTGTCAGCGCGAACACCGCCATCGTGAGGAACCCGGCCATGGCACCGAACCGGCGCCGAACGGACGCGTACAGCACACCCGCCGTGGCGACGGCCATCAGGACCTGCGGAAACAGGATCGCGAAGGAGCTGAGGCCGAACAGCCGCACCGACAGCGCCATCGGCCAGAGGGAGGCCGGGGGCTTGTCGACGGTGATGGCGTTGGCCGAGTCGAGCGAGCCGAAGAAGAACGCCTTCCAGGACTGGCTGCCGGCCTGAACCGCCGCCGCGTAGAAGGAGTTGGCGTATCCGGAGGCGGTCAGGTTCCAGGTGTAGAGCGCGCCGATCACCAGCAGCGCGCCGAGGAACGCCGGCCGCACCCAACGGTGATCCTCCGGCCGACCGCGCCAAAGTCGGCGTACGAAGGGCTGCTTGGGCTCTCCCGAGGCGGAAACAGGCCCTGCATTACCGGTAACTGGCGCCTGCTGTACGGGTGTCGTCATCGCGGGTTCCTCTGATCCTGGGTGTCGTGCGGGCGCACCGGCTGGAGCCGCGTGGTGGTCGGGCAGGCGTCGCTGTACGGTTCCGGGCCCGTGGTGCGGTCCTCGTACGCCTCGTGCGCCTCGTACACTTCGTTCTCGCCGTACGTCCCGTACGTCCCGTACGCGTCGTCGCCCTGATCGGGGCAGCCCTGACCGGGGAACATCTGATCGGGGAACACCCAGGCCCTGAAGAGCAGGAACCGCAGCACGGTCGCCGCGAGGTTGGCCGTGATGAGCACCGCCAGTTCCGCGGAGTGCCCGGGGGCGCTGGTCGCCGCGTCGAGGGCGGCGAGCGAGCCGCTGGTGAGGGCGAGGCCGATGCCGAACACGACCAGGCCCTGCGCCTGGTGACGCATCGCCCCGCCCCGGCCGCGCACCCCGAAGGTCAGGCGCCGGTTGGCCGCGGTGTTCACGACGGCGGAGACGAGCAGCGCGAGCGCGTTGGCGGTCTGCGAGCCGGCGAAGCCCCGGAACGCGCTGTAGAGCAGCAGATAGAAGAGCGTCGACATACCGCCGACCACACAGAACCCGACGAGCTGGCGGGCCAGTCCCTTCGGTACGTCCTCGATGTCGCGGTCGCGCGGATCGTCGCCGAAGGGCCGGGCGAGCCGGTCCAGCGGCAGCGAGCCGCCGGCCAGGGCCCTGCCCACGCGCCACACGCCCTTCAGGTCGTCGGCCGCGGTCCTGACGATGTGGACGGTCGAGTCCGGGTCGTCCACCCAGTCGACCGGCACCTCGTGGATGCGCAGGCCCGCGCGTTCGGCGAGCACCAGCATCTCGGTGTCGAAGAACCAGCCGGTGTCCTCGACGAGCGGCAGCAGGATCTGGGCGACATCACGCCGGATGGCCTTGAATCCGCACTGCGCGTCCGTGAAGCGGGCCTGGAGCGAGCCACGCAGGATCAGGTTGTACGCCCGGCTG
>NZ_LIQQ01000809.1 GCF_001418565.1 Streptomyces graminilatus
CCCCGACACCCCACCTCCCACGGCGGTACCCTGACCAGGCCACATCAGCCACATCACCGGACCCCCGAAGGGACACCCCATGCCGCTCGAAGCCGGCCTCCTGGAGATCCTCGCCTGCCCGGCCTGCCACGCCCCCCTCAAGGAGCAGGAGTCCGAGCTGATCTGCACAGGCCAGGACTGCGGCCTGGCATACCCCGTCCGGGACGGAATCCCCGTACTGCTCGTCGACGAGGCCCGCCGCCCCGCGTAAGCCCGCCCGGCGATCGGAGGTGCCACCCATGCTCGACGAATCGCTGCTCGACGCCCCCGCGGCGTTGGCGGACGCAGACCGCCGCGGCCTCCTGCGCGGCGCGGCCGAGGCAGGCGCCCGCGTCCGCACCGCCGCCCGCCACGCGGCGGAAGCAGGCATCAACGACCTGAGACCGGACGGCCGCCCCCGCGCCGTCCTGATCGCGGGCCCCGGCGCAGCCGCGACCTGCGTCGCCGACCTCCTCGGCACCCTCGCCGGCGCGACCAGCCCCGTCGTCCGCCTGGCCCCCACCGGCGTCGCCCCCGCCGCAGGCGCCCTGCGCTGGGAGCTGCCGGGCTGGTCCGGCTCCGTGGACCTGCTCCTGATCGCCACCCCCGACGGCACCGAACCGGGCCTGTCCCTGCTCGCCGAGCAGGCCTACCGCCGAGGCTGCACGGTCGTCGCCGTCGCCCCCGCCGACACCCCGCTCACCGAGACGGTGCAGGGCGCGGCCCATGGCCTGTTCGTACGGATGGCCACCGCCCCGTACGACCAGGACGAGGCGGACCAGCCGCCCGCCGCGTCCGCCCCCGGCGTCCTGTGGGCGCTGCTCACCCCGCTGCTGGCGCTCCTCGACCGCACCGGCCTGCTCACCGCCCCGCCGGACGCGCTGGAGAAGGTCGCCGACCGCCTCGACCGCATCGCCGAACGGTGCGGCCCGGCCATCGCGACGTACAGCAATCCGGCCAAGACCCTCGCCGCCGAACTCGCGGACACGCTTCCGGTGATCTGGACCGAGGGCACGTCGGCCGGGCCCGCGGGCCGCCGGTTCGCGGCCGCCCTCGCCGAACTCGCCGGCCGCCCCGCGCTCGCCGCCGAACTCCCCGAGGCGCTGGCCGGGCACGGCGCCCTCCTCGCGAGCAGGCTCGCCGCGGGCGCCGACCCCGACGACTTCTTCCGGGACCGGGTGAGCGAGGCACCCGCGCTGCACGCGCGCGTGGTACTGCTCCGCGACCGCCCGACCGGCGGCCTCAGCGCCGCCCCCGCCGCCCGCGAACTCGCCCTCGGCCACGACACGGCGATCAGCGAAATCGAACCGGAGGACGGCGCCGAACTGGAGACCCTGGCGGAACTGATCGCCACCACGGACTTCGCGGCGGTGTACTTGGCACTGACGGCCGGAACCTGACCGGAACCGCCCTATCCGCGCCTCTCTCCACCCTCACCTCCACCCGCCCCCCAC
>NZ_LIQQ01000081.1 GCF_001418565.1 Streptomyces graminilatus
CCTGGCCCCGATCCTGGCCGGCCGAGACAGGCCCGGCCAGGATCGGGGCCAGGGCCAGGCGTGCGGTGCTCGTGGGGCGCGTGGCCGTCCGCGCCCGGGGACCCCGCATATATGCACCCACCCCATAGCACTGAGCCACCCCCACGTGTCCCGTGAACCTCCGCATCGGTCAGCCGTCTGCGTGAAGTCGGCGGCGCGGGAACTCGATCACGGTCGCATGCGGTCACCCGGTGGTCGGCTCAAGCCAGTTCCGTACATGGCGTTACCCCCACGCCCCCTCAGGTTTAGCGTCCTCCACCAGGTGACCGGCTCCCCACCGCCGTCCGGACCAGGGGCGGCAGTCGGACACCACCGCCGAGAAAGTCCGGCGGCGGACCGCTCCCCCTGTGCGAGCCGTCGCCGGACGCGCAACCGCCCTCCTGGGTCCGCTTCCCAGGCAGTCGTCCGGCGGTCGTCGCGGTGGCGGTCGTACGAAAGGACGTGACGCCCCGGTGGCAGCGCACCGCAAGCCCCGACAGCGCTCGCTCAACGGCAATACGGCCCGCACCGCCGCGACGATCGCCCTCGCGGGCGCGGCGACGGCGACCGGCTTCGACGGTATCGGGTACGCCGAGCCACAACTGACCCCCGCGCAGGTCGAGGCCAAGGTGCACAAGCTGTACGAGGAGGCGGAGGTCGCCACCGAGAAGTACAACGGCGCGAAGGAGCAGGCCGAGCGGGCGGAGCGGCGGCTGGGCACCCTGCGGGACGAGGCGGCGCGCCGGGAGGAGCGGCTCAACACGGCGCGCGAGTCGCTGGGTTCGATGGCGGCGGCGCAGTACCGCTCCGGCGGGCTCGACCCCGCGCTGCAACTCGCCCTCTCCGAGGACCCCGACGGCTATCTGGACGGCGCCGCCTTCGCCGAACGGGCGGGCAGCAGACAGGCGTCGGACGTGGCCCGGGTACGCGGGCAACTGCGGGAGATCGAGCAGTTGCGCGGGGCCGCCCACGTCGAACTGGCCTCTCTCAAGGCCCGCCAGGCCGAGCTGAACCGCCACAAGAAGACCGTGGCGGGCAAGCTGGGCGAGGCCCGCCGGCTGTTGTCCCGCCTCAGCGCGGAGGAACGTGCCCGGCTCGCGGCGGAGGGCGGCGGTGCCGGCGGAGGCTGGGCCGGTGGGCATGCATCACGGTCGTCGGTGAGTGCCCGGGAGAGCCTGGGCGCGCCGGGGGCGACCGGAGTCACCGGAGTCACCGGGGCGTCCGGCTCTTCCGGGACCTCGGGAGTGGCCGAGGCCCCCAACTCGCGTGCGGCGGCGGCTGTCTCCTACGCCTACCGGAAGCTCGGCAGCCCCTATGTGTGGGGCGCCACCGGGCCGGACGCCTTCGACTGCTCGGGCCTCGTCCAGGCCGCCTACCGCGACGCGGGCATCTCCCTGCCCCGCACCACCTACGCCCAGATCAACGCCGGCCAGCGTGTCTCACGGTCCGAACTCCTCCCCGGGGACCTGGTGTTCTTCTACTCGGGCATCAGTCATGTGGGCATCTACGTGGGCCGCGGCCAGATGATCCACGCCCCGAACCCGTCGGCGCCGGTACGGGTGGCCCCTGTGGACGAGATGCCCTTCGCGGGAGCCACGAGGGTGGTGTGAGGCGGGTGTGGGGCGGGGCTAGACGAGGCGCCGTGCCGTGGCCCATCGCGTCAGCTCGTGCCGGTTCGACAACTGGAGCTTCCTGAGCACGGCCGACACATGCGACTCCACCGTCTTCACCGAGATGTAGAGCTGTTTGGCGATCTCCTTGTACGCATAGCCCCGGGCGATCAGCCGCAGTACCTCCCGCTCGCGCTGGGTGAGACGGTCGAGGTCCTCGTCCACCGGCGGGGCGTCCGTGGACGCGAACGCGTCCAGCACGAACCCGGCGAGGCGCGGCGAGAACACCGCGTCGCCGTCCTGGACGCGGAAGATGGAGTCGACGAGATCCGTGCCGGTGATCGTCTTCGTGACGTATCCGCGCGCGCCGCCACGGATCACACCGATGACGTCCTCCGCCGCGTCCGAGACGGACAGCGCCAGGAAGCGGACCGGCTGTGCCGCGTCGGCCATCAACGAGGCGCAGCGGCGCAGGACCTCGACACCGCCGCCGCCCGGCAGATGGACGTCGAGGAGCACCACCTCGGGCCGGGTGGCGGTGATGACGGTGACCGCCTGGTCGACATCGGCGGCCTCACCGATCACCTCCACGCCGGTCCGCTCGGTCTGCCCGATCTCGGCCTGCACACCCGTACGGAACATACGGTGGTCGTCGACGAGCACCACGCGCACCCGCCGCCCGCCCGCGCCGCCGCCCTCGCCGCCGTCGGCCGGCTCACCGGCCTGCGCGGGCTCGCCGGCCTGTGCGGGCTCGGCAGGTGCTGTCGGTTCGGCCGACTCCGCCGGACCGGCCGAACCGGCCCGGCCGTTCTCCCCGTGCGCCTCGCTCATGACGTGCTCTCCGCCCTCTCCATCTCCAGCTCGACCTCCGTGCCGCCACTCGGTACCGCGCGCAGTCGCGCCGTACCTCCGTTGCGCTCCATGCGGCCGATGATCGATTCTCTGACGCCCATGCGGTCGACGGGTATGGAGTCGAGGTCGAAGCCGGGTCCGCGGTCCCTGATGGACACGAAGACCGTCCTTCCCTCGACCTCGGCGTAGACCTGCACCGCGCCGCCCTCGCCACCGTACTTGGCGGCGTTCACCATCGCTTCCCTCGCGGCCTGCATCTGTGCGCCGGTTCTGTCGTCGAGCGGGCAGTCACCGACGACCACCACCTCTATGGGGACGCCGTGCTTGTCCTCGACCTCGGCCGCGCTGCGCCGCACCGCCTCGGCGAGGGTGCCGGGTTCGTCGGCCTCCTCCTTGCCGGTGCCCTCCGGGTTGTAGAGCCAGTTGCGCAGTTCGCGTTCCTGGGCGCGGGCGAGGCGGCGCACCTCGTTCGCGCTCTCCGCGTTGCGCTGGATCAGGGTCAGGGTGTGCAACACCGAGTCGTGCACATGGGCGGCGACCTCCGCGCGTTCCTGGGCGCGAATGCGCATCAGGCGTTCCTCGGAGAGGTCCTGGGTCATCCGGACGAGATACGGGCCGGCCAGCAGCGCTATCCCGACCAGCACCGCGAGCGCCGCCTGCAGGACCGAGCCGAGGTGGGCGGCGGAGCCCTGGAGTACGAAGACGCCGGACACGCCCGCCGTGACCAGCAGGACGCCGGCCGCGGCTCGGACAAGGGTGAGAGTGCGCCGACGTCTGCCGACCTCCATCCAGCGGGCGCGCCGGGCGTTGTCCGCCTGGCGCCAGACCAGGGCGACACCGGCGGCGACGAGGACGAGCGGGAACAGATAGGCCTTGGCGCCTCCGCCGAGATTCACACTGCCGACGAAACTCATCGCCACGACGACCATGAGGAGCAGGGCGACGATCTGCCCCTTGTCGGGCTTGCGGGCGACGAGTCTGCGGCGGCCGTCGGGCGAGGTCTCGGTGCTGACGAGCGACGGGGGCCGCTGGACCTCGACGCCGCCTACTCCGAGCGGGACGAAGAACCAGAAGGCCGCGTACAGCAGCGCACCGAGGCCGTCCGACATGAACAGGAAGACGAACATGAGGCGCAGCCAGATCACAGGCAGCCCGAGGTGCCCTGCGAGCCCTCGCGCCACGCCTCCGAGCCAGCGTCCGTCGCTGCTGCGGTAGAGCTTGCGCGGGGGCCGCGGTTCGACGAGTGGCAACGCTGCGGCATCCGGCATGCCATCGATGTTCACACGCCGGGCAGGCCCGGGCATCAGGGTCCGCCCCCGAGACTCCCCTGATCTTCGGGCCCGTTCGCCGTCGAACGCTTCCCCCGCCTCCTCTCAGGGCCGATATCAGGGTTCGCCCAGGGTCATCCCGACTGCCGCCGGGCCGTCTCACCCGCCACCATGGACGCATGACAGATCACGCACACGCCGCGACGGGTCCGGGACCCGGCTCCGGCCCGCGCCCCACGCCGGGCGCCGGGCCGCAGGATGCCGGACCCGCCGCGGCGACCCCGCCCACGGAGAAAGGGGAACCGCGCGCGCCCGGGCACGCGGACACGAGCGCGCGAGCGGATACGGGTCCGGGTGCGAGCACGAGATCAGGATCGGGAGCCGGAGCTCACACGGGTTCCCACACGTCCGAGGAAACCGGCACGGCTGCCTCGGACGGCGAGCAGTTGCCGACCAGGTTCCGGCGCGACCGGCGGCAGAAGATGCTGGGCGGGGTGTGCGCGGGGCTCGGGCGGACGTGCGACATGGACCCGGTGATCTTCCGGATCACGCTCGCGGTGCTCGCCGCCACCGGCGGCATCGGCCTCATCTTCTACGGCTTCGCCTGGCTGTTCGTGCCGTACGACGACGAGGAGGAGAACGAGGTCCGCAAACTCCTCACCGGCCGGGTGGACGGCCAGGCGCTCGCGGCCGTGCTCTTCGCGCTGGTCGGCTGCGGAGTGTTCCTGACGACGCTGAAGAACGGCGATGTGCTCTCCTTCACCGTCATACTGTCCATCCTCCTCGGGGGCGCCGGCTACTGGTCGCGCAACCGGGGCGCCCCGGACCCCGACCAGCTGGCCGTCCAGGCCGTCGCCGACGCCCCACCGGAGGCCCAGGCACCCCCGGCCCCGTACGCCTACCCCTCCTGGTGGCGCGACCCCATCGTCAAGGACGGCACACACGTCGGCGGTACGGGCTATCTGTGGGGCCCCCACGACACTCGCGACCGGGACATCTCGGCGGCGATCAACATCAGCCACGGCCACTACGGCGGACCGCAAACGGGCATCCGGGCCGCCTGGCCCAGCCAGCCGAAGCCCCGGGGCCCGCGCTGGATCGGCGGCTGGATCTTCCTGCTCGCCCTCCTCGCCGGTTTTGCCGGCACGACTGCGAAATGGGACCAGGAGGCACTCGCCACCAGCTTGCAGACCGGCCTTGCCTGCGCACTCGTCGTGTTCGGTGTCGGCATCGCGGTCAGCTCGTTCCTCGGCCGTACCGGAGCGGGATCGATCTTCCTCGCGCTCATCACGGCGGCCCTGCTGGCGGGCTCGGCAGCACTGCCCAAGGACGTCAGCACCCACTGGGTGCGCAAGAAATGGACGCCGGCCGCGGTGGCGGCCGTACATCCCAGGTATGAGGTCGGCAGTGGCGTCGCCACACTCGACCTGACCGGGCTGCGCCTCGCCGAGGGGAAGACGGTGACGACGAGGGTCGGGGTGGGCGTGGGCCGCGTCGAGGTGATCGTGCCGAAGGGTGTGACGGTGAAGGCGGACATCGAGGTGGGCATGGGCGACATCCAGTTGCCCGGGGACGACAAACAGGATGTGGACGTGGCACCGCGCAAGCACAAGAAGGTCACGCTGTCACCGACGCGCGGCGTCACCGGCTCGGGCACGATCGAGCTGGACCTCGAAGTGGGCCTGGGACAGGCGGAGGTGACCCGTGCTGCGTCATGAGTTCCAGCCCGGAAAGCTGATCGCGGGCGTCTTCATCACCATCGCCGGCATCACCTACGTGGGCGACGCGGGCGGCGCCTGGAAGACACCGTGGTTCGCGGTGATCCCCCTCCTGGTGTTCGGCCTGGCCCTGGCAGCGTTGGTGGCCCTGCTGACGGGAGCGATTCGCCGACACATAAAGGCCCGCCGCACAGCGACATCCACCGACGGCACACCGGACGGAACGGCGAAGCGCAAGAAGAAGCAGAAGAAGAAAAAGAAGAAGCAGGCGACCAGGGCGACAGAGACAACGACGGCAACCGCGGCGACGGGACCGTCAAGGCCGCCGGAGATACCGAACTGACCGGCCCGCTACCGGTATCCCCCGGACCGCTGTCGCCGTCGCGCCCGCAGCACGGCGTCGGCGAAGGACACGGAGACCGAGACGGAGGGAGCGAAGGGAACGGGAGGGAGCCGGAGGGAGCGGGAGGAGGGCGCTTCGTCCGTCACCTCGGTCAGTCCGTCACGTCGATCACGCACCGGTTCGTCTCCACGCCCGCCGCCGTCACCACCTGCACCTCCACCCGGCCGGGCTCCACATCCGCCGGCACGGGCACCGTCAGTACGTCGTCGCGGGGGTTGTCGAAGCCGCCGGGTACCGGAACGAGGGGAACGTGGACATGGACGGGGCCGATGCGGACGACCATGCGGGACAGCCTGTCGGCGGTGCCCGCGCCCGGGGGCACGAAACCCGCGCCGCGGATCTCGATGTCGTCGCCGGTGCGGATCGGGGCGTCGAGGTCGCCCGCCTCCCGGGACCGGACGACCGACAGGATCACCGGCCGGCCGCCCTCCGAGTACTTGCCGGCCACATAGGTCGCCGCCGACACCAGCACCATCACCGCCAGCCCCCACGGCAGGTCCGGCAACTGGTCCGGGCGCCGGGCCAGCCGTACGACCGCGAAGAGGAGAGCGACCGTGCCGATCATCACGTACTGGATGTCCGCGAAGGTGCCGCGGCCCGCGTCGTCCGTCAGGAGGTCGGCCGCGCGGGGGCGGTCGGCGCGGACCTTCTGGAGTCGCTGGTTGAGGACGCGCTGGCCGACCACCCTGCGCACGAGCACCGCGATGGCGCACACCACCGCGAGGACGGTCACGACACCCGCACCCCGGGCGAGGTCGAGGCCCGCGATCAGCGCGTCGCGGTCCCCGTGGCCGGAGGCGGCCGCGAGCCGGCCCACCAGCACGAGTACGGCGTACGCCACGAACAGCACCCAGCTCGCCGCCACCACACGGGAGGTCGACAGGCGGTTGTCCTCGCCGATGAGGGGCGCCAGCGCCCCGCCCCGCGCCCGGTGGAACCAGGACGCGGCGGTCAGCGCACCGCCGACGAGTACGGCGGCCACCAGTCCGGCCGTCCGGGCGCTGGTCCAGCCCGCCCCGATCGCGGTGAGGGCCTGTACGAGCAGCAGGACGCCGATCAGCGCCCACACGGTGAACGCGGTGCGGCGCCACAGCCGGGCCAGCCAGACCTCGCCCTCGGCCCGGCCGCGCTCGGCGACGACCGCCGCGGACTGGCTCAGCTCGTCCGAGACCCACTGGCGGGAGGCCGAGGCCGAGTGGGCCACCGCGGCCGGCAGCCCCTGCCCGGCCGCGAACCCCTCCCGCATGAGCAGGAACTCGGCGACCGCGCGCCGGTGCCCGGCGCGCGCCCCGTGCGGGCAGTCCCCGCACGTGCAGCCGCCCCCGTGTTCCCCGGGCAGCACACCTTCTCTCGCCTCCTGCACCGCCACGCCCGCCGCCCGCCTTCCCCACACCCGACACGACACATCACGAACCAGGACATCGACTCACCGGCAAGCACACCGGAAACCACACCGGGACAAACCGGGGTGTACCAGGACTTCGGGAGCCCGAAATCCGGCTCGCGCAACTCCCCCTCGACGAGAGCGAATTGTGCCCTACCTAACACCCGTCGTGTGCGGCAGGTCGGCCCGGGCAGCGGAAACGGCGAGTGAAAGCGCGACCCCCGTGTTGACCCGGCTGCGAGAATCTGGATATGGCCGAGATCATCCAGCGCGACGGGACCTGGGTCTTCGACGGCAGCACGATCCGGATCACGCCGGGGCTCCACCGTTCCGTGCCGCTGTTCCGGCAGACGTACGGCGAGGTCGCCGTGCCCCTGGAGGCGGTGTCGGGCATCGTCTACGAGCCCGAACGCAAGCGCGGGCGGTTGCGGCTCAGGCTCCGCGAGGGCGCCGACCCGCTGCTCCAGGCGACCGGCGGACGGCTGCCGGACGCGGCCGACCCGTACCGGCTGACCGTGGACATCGACCGGTCGGGGGTCGCCGAGTACGTCGCCGAGGAGATCCGGCACGCCCTGCTCCTGGACCAGGTGCCCGAGGAACCGGCCAGGGCGTATCTGCTGCCGGGTCCGCCCGTGCCGGTGTCGGTGCGGTCCAGCGACGGCATGGTGTCGTTCGACGGTACGCGGGTCCGCATCGACTGGGCCGACAACTCGGACCGGGTCAAGCGGGCCACCGGCCCCCGGATCATCTCCACGCACGATCTCGTGCAGGTCGACTGGCTGCCCAACTCCGGCTACGAGGACGGCTTCCTGCGCTTCGTGACCCGCGAGACGGTGTTCTCCAAGCTTCCGCCCGGGAAGGACCCCTACACCCTCGACCTGTGGGGCAGCACCCGCCGCGACCTGCTCACCGCGCTCGTGGCGACCGCCGTCACCGCCCGGCTGCCGCACCCCTCCACCCGGGCGGCCGACCACCTGGACCACTCCCGGCTCGCCCCCGCGGTCCCGCCGGGGTCCGACCATCACGACGTACTCCTGCGCAGGCTCCGGGAGTTGGGCGAGCTGCACCGCGAGGGCGTGCTCACGGACGAGGAGTTCGCGACCACGAAGGCCGCTGTCCTGCGGGGTTTCTGACCCGTCCGGCCCAGTCGGAACCGAGCGTTTCCGGCCCCTCCGGTTCTCCGGCCCGCCCGGGGAGACTAACTCAGCAGATCCGGCTCGCTTCGGCTGATGTCCTGCCACAGGGGCTGGTAGTTGATCCACGCGACCAGGTCACCGCCGAGTTGCTCGCGGGTCGAGACGGCCTGCCTGTGGTCGATCAGGACGGGGCGGCCCGCCGCGCGCGCCGTCAACTGGACCTGGCTCGACCGTTCCATCGACAGGAACCACCAGGCCGCCGCGTCCACCGAGTCGCCCACGGTGAGCAGTCCGTGGTTGCGCAGTACGAGGGCCTTGCGGGAGCCCAGCGCGGACGCTATCCGCCGGCCCTCGTCGGCGTCCACGGCGACGCCCGTGTACGCGTCGTACAGCGCGTGGTCCTCGTAGAAGGCGCAGCTCTCCTGGGTGATCGGGTCGAGGAGGTCGCCGAGGGCGGAGAGGGCGCGGCCGTGCACCGAGTGGCAGTGGGCCACGGCGACGACGTCCGGGCGGGCGGCGTGCACCTGGGCGTGCACGGTGAAGGCCGCCTGGTTGACGTGGTAGCGGCCCTCGATGACCTGGCCGTCCTGGTTGGCCATGACGAGGTCGCTCACGGTGACGTGCTTGAAGGGCATCCCGAACGGGTTCACCCAGAAGCAGTTGCTGTACTCGGGGTCGCGCACCGTGATGTGCCCCGAGACGCCGTCCTCGAAGCCGAACCGTCCGAACAGCCTGATCGCCCCGGCCAGCCGTTCCTTGCGATGGGCGCGCTCGTCGTCGAGCGACTCGTGCATCGGGGGCATCGCGAACTGGAGCTGGTCGGTGGGCAACGGCAGGGGCGGAGTGGGCCCGTGCATAGGTCCTCCAGCACTGGGTTCCTTTACGGAGCGGAAGTTACCGTCGGTCCGCTCAGGAGAACAGGGATGTTTGCGAAGAGATGAAATTGAGAGGAAAAGCGAGAGGGAAAGCGGCGAATACACGTCAGAGGATGTCGGGTATCCGCGCCAGACTCCGTTCCATGAACTGGGCAGTATTCACCACCGCGGAACCCGGCCTGGCCACAACCGTCGAAGAGCGCTTCCGGGCCTTCACCCACCACACGCTCGCCACCCTCCGCAAGGACGGCTCCCCGCGCACCTCCGGCCTTGAGGTGCGCTTCCTCCAGGGCGAGTTGTGGCTCGCCATGATGCCGGACTCGCTGAAGGCACGTGACCTGCTCCGCGACCCCCGCTTCGCCCTCCAGGCGAACCCGGGCCCGGGGACGGACACGGCCGGGGGCGATGTGCGGATCAGCGGACGGGCGTACGAGGTCGAGGATCCGGCCGGCAAGGCCGCGTACGTGGAAGAGGTGGAACCGCCGGAGCCGTTCCACCTCTTCCGCACCGAGTTGACCGAGGTCGTACGGACCTACGTCGAGGACGAGAAGTACCTGGTCGTCCAGATCTGGCGGCCCGGAGAGCCGGTGCGGACCCTCAAGCGGACGTGACGGAGGTGATGACCTTCACGGCCCCGTCCGGCCGACTACTCCCACTCGATGGTGCCCGGCGGCTTGCTCGTCACGTCGAGGACGACCCGGTTGACGTCCGCGACCTCGTTCGTGATGCGCGTGGAGATCTTCGCCAGGACCTCGTACGGGAGGCGGGACCAGTCGGCGGTCATCGCGTCCTCGGAGGAGACCGGGCGCAGGACGATCGGGTGGCCGTACGTACGGCCGTCGCCCTGGACGCCGACGCTGCGCACGTCCGCGAGGAGGACCACCGGGCACTGCCAGATGTCCCGGTCGAGGCCCGCGGCCGTCAGTTCCTCGCGGGCGATGGCGTCGGCCTCGCGGAGGAGGTCGAGACGGTCCTTGGTGACCTCGCCGACGATCCGGATGCCGAGGCCGGGGCCGGGGAACGGCTGGCGCTGGACGATCTCGTCCGGCAGGCCGAGCTCCTGGCCCACCATCCGGACCTCGTCCTTGAAGAGCTTGCGCAGCGGCTCGATCAGCTCGAACTCGAGATCCTCGGGCAGTCCGCCCACGTTGTGGTGGGACTTGATGTTGGCGGTGCCGGTACCGCCACCGGACTCGACCACATCGGGGTAGAGGGTGCCCTGCACCAGGAAGGCGACCTCGGGACCCTCGTCCGCGATGATCTCGGCCTGCGCCTGTTCGAAGACCCGGATGAACTCGCGCCCGATGATCTTCCGCTTCTCCTCGGGGTCGGAGACCCCGGCGAGCGCGTTCAGGAACCGTTCCTCGGCGTCGACGACCTTCAGCGTGACGCCGGTCGAGGCGACGAAGTCCTTCTCGACCTGCTCGGTCTCGCCCTTGCGCATCAGCCCGTGGTCGACGTACACGCAGGTCAGCTGGGAGCCGATGGCCTTCTGTACGAGGGCCGCGGCGACCGCCGAGTCCACGCCGCCGGAGAGGCCGCAGACGGCGCGCTTGTCGCCGACCTGCTCGCGGATCAGCGCCACCTGCTCGTCGATGACGTTGCCGGTGGTCCAGGACGGGGTCAGGCCCGCGCCCCGGTAGAGGAAGTGTTCGAGTACCTGCTGGCCGTGCGTGGAGTGCATGACCTCGGGGTGGTACTGGACCCCGTACAGCTTCTTCTCGTCGTTCTCGAAGGCGGCGACGGGGACGACGTCCGTGGACGCCGTGACCGAGAAGCCCTCGGGGGCGGCGGAGCAGGCGTCGCCGTGCGACATCCACACCGACTGGTCGGCCGGGGTGCCCTCGAAGA
>NZ_LIQQ01000810.1 GCF_001418565.1 Streptomyces graminilatus
CCGCGTACGCAGCGTGCGCGGGCGCGGTCTGCTCCGCCGCCGAACCTTTGACACAGGTCAGACTGCGGGCTTGATCAGATACCCGGCGCCACGCCGGGTGTGGATCATCGGCTCGCGCCCGGCGTCGATCTTCCGCCGCAGGTAGGAGATGTACAGCTCGACGACGTTCGCCTGGCCGCCGAAGTCGTACGACCACACGCGGTCGAGTATCTGCGCCTTGCTGAGGACGCGCCGCGGATTACGCATCAGGAAGCGCAGCAGTTCGAACTCGGTCGCGGTGAGGTGGATGCCGTCCCCGGCCCGCGAGACCTCGTGGCTGTCCTCGTCGAGGGTGAGGTCACCGACGACCAGGACGGAGTCCGAGCGCCGGTCACTGGCACCGGAGCGCCGGATCAGGCCGCGCAGTCGCGCCACGACCTCTTCGAGGCTGAAGGGCTTGGTGACGTAGTCGTCGCCACCGGCGGTGAGGCCCGCGATCCGGTCCTCGACGGCGTCCTTCGCGGTCAGGAACAGCACGGGCACCTCGGGCAGCTCGCGCCGCAGGCGGCCGAGCACGGCGAGGCCGTCCATGTCGGGCAGCATCATGTCGAGCACGACGACATCGGGACGGAACTCGCGCGCGGTCTGCACCGCACCCGTCCCGTCACCCGCGCTGCGGATCTGCCAGCCCTCGTAGCGAAGGGCCATGGACAGCAGCTCGGTGATCGACAGCTCGTCGTCCACCACCAGCACCCGGACGGGGTTCCCGTCCGCCCTCAGCAGTTCGGTACGCCCCTGGGGCGAGATCGTGGTCATAGCGGAAAGCCTGTCGGCGCCCTCTGAGAACAGGCTTTTCGGAACCTGTGATTTGCCTGAGAAACGCACAGGCAGGTCTCAGGGAACTCCTTGGAACCTCCGAGTGGAGCCCGACATGGCACGGAACCCGACATCGCGTGGCGCCGAGGCTCAGAACAACCCGTCCTGCACCCCAGCCGCCCCCTCCACGCCCTTCGCCCCCTTGAACTCCCGCACAGGAACGGTGAGTCCACCGCCCCCGACGGGTATCAGCTCCCACCCGGTCATCAACCTGGTGTCCAGCACGACCACACCCCTCCTACCATCCCTACTCCCGTTTCCTCGCCCGTACTCGACCGCGAGATGCAGATCGGGCCCGGCCGCCGCCACCAGCTCGCCCCCGACGACACCCCCCGCCACCAGTTCGCTCACGGCACCCAAGGCCGGGGCTGGCCCCGCAAGCTGCTGGGCCAGCCCCACCAGCCCGAACACCTCCACATGGTCGACGACTTGGCAGGACGCCCGCTCCAGGGAGTCGGGCCAGCCGCCCAGCCCCACCGCCCGGGCATGCAGGTCCTCGACCTCGGCGGCCCGCTCCGCCGCCGACCCCGGCAGCACGGCCCGCACCGCCCTCTTGTCGGCGTACGGAATCCGGTCCGGGACCCCGAGCGCGGCCCTCAGCAGTTCCTCGGTACGCCGGGCGGCCATCAGCGGGCCGGCACCGAGCCAACTGAAGGCGACGGCACCCTGCTCAAGCAGCCGCGCCGAGCCCCGCTCCAACGCCGTGATGCCGACCTTGGTCATCCCGGGCCCGAACCACGCCAGATATACGTGATAGGGCTGGGGATCGTCCGCGATCGTGTCGGCGGCGACCGAGTGCGCCCGGTCCAGCCGCGCGCACTCCTCGCACCGTGCCCCCGTGCTCCGCCCGGACACCCCCGTCCGCATCGGACAGGCGTTCCCCCGCGCTCCCACACATGTCCGTACGCCCCCTTCCGCGACCCCGAAGGCCACCCGCTTCCCCCAGGTCAGCGCGCTGTCGCGCCCACCGTCCCACCGCAGCACGGGACCGTCCGCCGTCCACCGCAGCCCCGAGCATCTCCACGCCTGTCCCATCCCTTGCGAGATTACGGGGTACCACTGACAACGCCCCCGAACCCGCAAAAGACCCAGGTCAGATGGGGGGTGATTGGAGAGAACCGGCCGGAGAATCAGAATCCTTCCGGAACGACCTCGGCGACCGCAACGCATCGGCAACGGCATCGGCATCGGCATCGGCCGCACCGGTGACACTGCCCGCTCTCCGCTCCCGCCCCGCCAGCCGACACCCC
>NZ_LIQQ01000811.1 GCF_001418565.1 Streptomyces graminilatus
GTGCCACCCGTGCCACTCATGCCACCCGTGCGCCCGTACCCCACCGAAGCGCCACCACCCCGTACCGTTCGCCGCCCGTTCGTCGGGGCCACCCTGGCCGGGTCGAACGCGGTGAGTCCGCGTACCAGTGCCGCACTCGGCACCGGTTCCACCTGGCCGGCCAGGGCGGTGAACCGCTGGGCCACCGAGCGCAGCGCGAGTCCCTGGCCGAGGAGTTTCTCGGCGTACTCGCGCAGGCCCTCGCCGATTCGGTCGCGCATGCCCTCCGCCGTGGGCACCCGCAGGCCCAGGTCGGTGAGGTGGGCCGCCGCCTCGGCGGCCGAGGACGCCGTACCGGATCCGGTGCCGCCCGCCAGGGCCCTGCCGACGAGGGACCGGTAGGCGTCGAGGGCCCGGCGGGCCTCGTCGAGGTCCGCCTCGAAGGCCTCGCGGCGCGCGGGCCGCAGCAGGCCGGGGAGGGCGGACAGGCCGGCCAGCGCCCCGTCGGCGTTGTCGAGGGCGTTCACGCAGGCACGGTAGGTGCCCTCCGCCGGGCCGCCGGGCTGCCGGTGCCGCTGGTCCCGGCCGCTGCCGCCGGACACCAACGCCTTTAGCGGGTCCGGGAGTTCGGCGTTGGACACGACCGCCGTCGGTGGCGCGTGGTCGGTGTCGTGGCCCGCGAACCGGGTGAGCGCGTCCCGCCACGCCCGGTCGCGCACGTCCGGGGGCAGGTCCTGCTCCAGGAGGCGTACGCCGGGTGCGGCGACGGCGTCGGGCAGTGACGTGAGATCCCGCAGGACGCGCAGATAGACGTCCGGCACCGACAGGACGTCCACCAGGACAGCCAGCGCGTCCGGGTCGTCGGGCGCGGGCCGCTCCAGTGCCGTGCGCGCGGAGCGCAGATCACCGGCCCACAGGATGGCCGTACGGTCGGAGCGCAGTACGGCGGGGCGCAGCAGCCTGCGGTCGGGCTTGAACGCCTCGTCCTCGCCCGCGTACGCACCGGGCGCGCTGCCCACCAGCAGGACCAGGATCCTGACCTCGCCCACCGCCCGGTAGGCGGCGAGGAGTTCGTACTGCCGCTGGTGGTCGGTGAGCCCGGCCGGGGTGTCGGTCACCAGGAACAGCGGGTCGTCGGGCTCCGGTTGCCCGGCCTGGGCGAGCCGGTGGGCGACGCGGGCCCGCAGCGCCTGGGCGGTGTCGAGCCGCGCCGCCCCGGCGCGCAGGTCGAGCGGTACGACGACGGGGCCGGAGCCCATGGGCATGCTGCTCACTGGGCGTCTCCGTCCCAGGGAGAGCCGTCGCCGTCCCGGCCGTCGGACCGGCCGTCGGACCGGTCGTCGGACCGGTGGTCCGACCGGTGGTCGTCCCTGCCGTCGTCCCTGCCGTCGTACCGGCGCTCGTACTTGCGGTCGTCCGGATCGTCGTAGGGCCGCTGGTCGTCGGGCTGGTCCCAGGGTGCGGAGGGGCGCTCCGCGCCGCGCGGGGACCCGTTGACCCGTCCGTCGTCCCGGCGCCCGCCCGCACTGCCGCCCCCGCCCCCGTCGCCGTAGCCGCTGGAGGAGTGTGAACTGCGGCTGTACGAAGCGGTGTTGTCGTAGTCGCCGTACTTGTAGTCGTCGTCGACGCCGGAGGTGTCCGCCTCCGGGGAGCGGGACGGCGGTGGTGCCGTACCCCAGTCGTCCTCGTCCTCCAGGGGGCGGCGGGGTGCC
>NZ_LIQQ01000812.1 GCF_001418565.1 Streptomyces graminilatus
GGACGTGGCAGAGGTGGAACACGTGGACGTGGCAGAGGTGGAACACGTGGACGTGGACGTAGGCGTGGACGAAGACGTAGAAGAAGACGTGCCGGAATTACTCTCTGTGACGGCCGGCCGGATGAGATCTACCGAGGGCGCCGGCCCTTCGGACGTTCCGCTCACCGCTCGCTCCCGCAGTGCACTCGGTCTTGATGTGGATCCCGTCGGGCGGCCGGCCGGGCGGCAAACCGCCGCCCTGGCCTTGTCCGTGCAGGAAAGTGTCAGGGAAGTGCCAGGAAAGTGTGCCGATCATAGAGGCTGGCCCGAAGCCCTTCCAGCCACTGTCCAGTGTCCATGAACGACCGGCTGTTTTGACAGATCGTTTCTGCCCGCGCCTGGACGGGTTCCTTCGCCCTCGATCAGTTGTGACGTTCTGTGAGTGTTTCGGGGTGTCGTTCCACAAAGGGTGAGCCCTCGCATGCTTGCCCGTTTACCGGACGCCCTTCGATTGTGCCTGGTCATCCACCTGATCGTCCCTCAGTCACCCTTCTGGTGCAGACAAACAGGGCATACAAACGCAAGATCACACAGGCTGGGTTGCGGTGTCCCCCAACCGCATCCGGAGGTCTGCGTGCCGCGTCAGCTCCCCCTCAAGGGGCTCACCCGTGACGCCCTTGCGGGATTCAAGGGGCTCGCGTGCGCCGGGGCGCACCCCCGCTTGCGCAGCACGGCCGCCGTCCTCACCACCATGACGGCGCTGGCCGCCACCTCCCTCGTCGCGGGCTCCTCGGTCGCCGAACCCTTCTCCGTCCGGTCCTGCGCCCTCCAGCGCACCGACGCCCATCACTCGGAGGGCCTGGACACCTGGAACGCGGCCTATCCGCGCCCGTCCCGCGCCCTCGACGCCGTGATGGTCTTCCTCTCCTTCCCGGACGCGCGCCCGCGCACCACCCCCGCCGAACTGGCCGCCGACCACTTCCCCGCCACCAGCGACTTCTTCGCCCGTGCCTCGTACGGCAGGTTCACGCTGCGCCCGCACCCGCTCCGCAAGTGGATCCGGATGCCGAAGCCGTCCACCTCGTACGCCATACAGCGGGACTGGGGCGCCGCCCACCGGGCTGCCTATCTGCACGACGCGCTCGCCGCCGCCGACCGTGACGTCGACTTCTCGCGCTACGACATCGTGTACTTCGTGGCCGACCCCGACGCGCCCGGCGTCGACTCCGACGCGACGAAGGTCGTCAACCTGGACGTCCCGCTGCGGGCCGACGGCACCGACATCCGCCGGGTCGTCACCGTCTTCGAGAAGCATCCGCCGGACCGGCTCGTCCTCGCCCACGAGACGGGCCACGTCTTCGACCTGCCCGATCTCTACCACCGGCCCGTGGACGGCAAGGGCGACTGGGACACGTACGTCGGCGACTGGGACCTGATGGGCAGCCAGTTCGGGCTGGCGCCGGATCTCTTCGCCTGGCACAAGTGGAAGCTCGGGTGGCTGGATTCGCGCCAGGTGGTGTGCGTCCGCGAGGGAGCCTCGGCCCGGCTGACCCTGGAACCCCTGAGCGCGAATCCGGCCACCCGAG
>NZ_LIQQ01000813.1 GCF_001418565.1 Streptomyces graminilatus
GCCCCTACGGCGATCCCCGCCCCACACCCACGCTCACGCCTTGCTGTGCGAGAACAGCTTCAACACCGGCACCCCCACCTTGTGCCGAGCCCGAGAAGCCCAGTCCCGGTGAAAGAACTCCTCCACATAGTGGGGATCGGTCAGCACGATGACCTCATCGGCATCGACCTCGTCCACCAACCCCCGCAACGCGTCGAGCGGATGGTCCTCGACAATCTGCCCCACCGCCTCGTGCCCGACTCCCCGCAGCGCCGTCAGGGACACCTCGAGCGCCCGCTCCCCCAGCGCCGCCGCGTCGTCGCCCTCCGGGGTCTCCCGCTCGTGCGCCGCCTCGTCGAGCTCGCCCAGCGCGATGTCGTCGATGGCCCGCAGCAGCCGGTCGGCCTGGTCGCCACGGGGCTGGAGCAGCACGTGGAACGTCACGTCCTCGTCGCCGTGCAAGGTGGTGACGAACTCCACGTCGGCGGATGTCAGGGCCTTCTCGATCATCAGTACGCTCGTGAACACGACAGGCGCCCTTCTCCTCCGGGGGCCGTTCGCAGGCCCCTGCTGAAACCATCCTGCCCCGTGACCGCACGGGGACTGCGAGATTTAGTGTGCCCAGCGAAAGACAAACGGAACGACAGATTCCGGATCGTGTCCGGACGAGCCGGACCTCTTGCGTCAGGAGCGGCGATAACGGCTGAACAGGAAGCCGTCCTCCTCCAGCAAGGACACCAGTTCGAACCTGCGGGGAACCGGAATCGACGGCCCGCCCGAGATCCGCTGCGCGTCCCCCGCGGTGAGCATCGGGGAGATCGTCAGGCACAGCTCGTCGAGCACCCCGGCCGCCACGAGCTGCCCCAGCAGACGCGGCCCGCCCTCGGCCAGCAGCCGGGTGTGACCGAGGCCCGCGAGGGCCTGTACCGCGCGGGCCGGGTCGACTCCCATGCCGTCACCGGCGACGACCACCCGGGCGCCCGCCTTCTCGGCGGCCGCGACCCGGTCGGGGGCGGCGGCGGCACCCGTGAGGACCAGGGTGGGCACCAGGGGCGAGGTGAACAGCGGGAGCGAGTAGTCCAGCTCCAGGCTCGCGCTGACGATCGCGATCGCCGCGGCTTCCCCCTGCCCCGCCGACTCCCGGGCGGCGGCGAACTCCGCACGCGCGCGTGCCGGACGGTAGCCCTCCCGGCGTACCGTTTCCGCACCGACCAGGACCACGTCCGCCAGCGCCCTGAGGGTGCCGAAGATCCGCATGTCGGAGGCGCACGAGATGGGCTGGGAGCGGCCGTCGTGCTGGGCCGCGCCGTCGAGCGTGGACACCATGTTGGCGCGCAGCCAGGTTTCCCGGCGTTCGTTCGCCCGCTCGGGGTAGGCGTAGGCGGCGGCCAGCTCCGCCAGGCTCCACTCGCGGTCGGCCGCTCCGGCACCGCCGGACGGCCCACCGTCGTTCACGGCCCCTCCCGGGGCCCTGGCCACTGTCTCTTCGGTCACAGGGAACAGACGTCGCATGCGAGGCAGTCTGGCACGGCACCCTGCGGCTGTCCGGCGGGCCGGGCGCGCCCGCCTCGGGGCCGGGAACACCCATATGCCGCGTTTGTCATGGTTACCGGCTCCCCCGCCGCCCGGCTTCGCCCGCCCGGCGGGACCCTCACGCGCCGCCGGCCCTCTCCACCCCGCGGCCGACCGGCCTGGACCCCACCCGATCGCCGCCCCCACGGCACCGGTCCGGCCCGGCTCCGCCCTCCGGACAGGCCCTAGCATGGTGAACCGTGCCTACCACCCCAGCCGCACCCGATTTCGGTCCGATAGCCGACATGGCCCCGCTGTCCCTGTGCGTCCGTGAGCCGCACGTGCCCGCGGACCGGCTGGTCGCCGAGATGGTGCCGCCGCCGCGCTTCGACTCGGTGCGCTTCGGTACGTACCTCCCGGACCCGAACCAGCCCAGCCAGACCGAGGCCGTACGCGTCCTCGACGGGTTCGCGGGCGGGCTCGGTCTGGCTGGGCTGGTT
>NZ_LIQQ01000814.1 GCF_001418565.1 Streptomyces graminilatus
GGGCGGCGAGGGCTCCGGGGGCGGCGAGAAGGGCGGCGGTCATGGCCGCGGTGAGAGTCACGGTGAGAGTCGTGGTGGCGGTCGCGCAGGTACACAGTCGCATGAACACATGACCATGCCGGAGAGGTGGAGATGGCCGACGGCACCGCTCCGGGAGACGGGGGCTGCGCCCCGAACGGGCTCACGAATACGCCCGATCGGCGGGCGCATCGGCGGGCGCATCGACGCCCGCCCCCTCGCCGCCCCGGGCCGCCGAGCCGACGCGTCCCGCTCGGCGAACCCGATGGCCCGGGGCGGGACTCCCCGGCGTGATGCGACAGTGGACGACATGACTGGTACGACTACGACCGGCGCCCCCGGCCCGAGTGACGCTCCCCGCCCGGGTGGCACTCCCCTCCGTCTAGGCCTCGTCGGCTACGGTCTCGCGGGCTCCGTCTTCCACGCCCCGCTGATCGCCGCCACCGAGGGCCTCGTCCTCGACACGGTCGTCACGGGCAACCCCGAGCGGCAGGCGCAGGCCCGCGCCGCCTTCCCGGAGGCACGGATCGCCGGCACCCCGGACGAGCTGTTCGCGCGCGCCGACGAGCTGGACCTGGTCGTCATCGCGTCGCCGAACAAGACGCACGTGCCGCTGGCCACCGCCGCCCTCAAGGCAGGCCTCGCCGTCGTCGTCGACAAGCCGGTCGCGGGCACGGCCGCCGAGGCGCGTGACCTCGCCGCCCTCGCCGACCAGCGGGGACTGCTCCTGTCCGTCTTCCAGAACCGCCGCTGGGACCACGACTTCCGCACCCTGCGGGGGCTCCTCGCCGAGGGCGCGCTGGGTGACGTATGGCGGTTCGAGTCCCGGTTCGAGCGGTGGCGGCCACAGACCAAGGGCGGCTGGCGCGAGTCCGGCGACCCGGCGGAGTTCGGCGGGCTGCTGTACGACCTCGGCAGTCATGTCGTCGACCAGGCACTGGTTCTGTTCGGCCCCGTCGACTCCGTGTACGCCGAGACGGTCGTCCGCCGCGAGGGCGCCGAGGCCGACGACGACACGTTCCTCGCGCTCACCCACGCGAACGGCGTCCGTACCCATCTGTACGTCTCCGCGACCGCCGCCCAACTCGGGCCGCGCTTCCGGGTGTTGGGCTCGCGTGCCGGGTACGTGAAGTACGGCCTCGACCCGCAGGAGGGCGCCCTGAGGGCGGGCGGGCGGCCCGGGGACGCCGGTTGGGGGCTCGAACCCGAGAGC
>NZ_LIQQ01000815.1 GCF_001418565.1 Streptomyces graminilatus
GTGCGGGGAGGGGCCGGGGCGCGTCCGTTTCTCTCCCGGCGCCGGATCGCCGGCCCCGCCCGCTGCTCACCGGCGCTCCGGTTCAGCTCGCCGGAGCGATTCTGCCCGTCACCTCGCCCAGGCCTACACGGGTGCCGTTCGGACCCGGGGCCCAGGCGGTGAGGGTGACCTCGTCGCCGTCCTCCAGGAAGGCGAGCTTGCCGGTGGGGAGGTCGAGGGGGGTCGTGCCGTTCCAGGTGAGTTCGAGGAGGGAGCCGCGTTCCCGTTCGGTGGGGCCGCTCACGGTGCCCGAGCCGTAGAGGTCACCGGTGCGCAGGGAGGCACCGTTGACGGTCATGTGGGCGAGTTGCTGTGCGGCCGTCCAGTACATCGTGGAGAAGGGGGGTTCGGAGATGGTGTGGCCGTTCACGGCGACGGAGATACGCAGGTCGTAGCCGCCGGGCTCCTCCTCGGCGTCGTCGAGGTAGGGAAGCAGGGCGTGGGTGCGGGCCGGCGGGGCGATCCGGGCATCCTCCAGAGCGTCCAGCGGGGTGATCCACGCCGACACGGACGTGGCGAAGGACTTGCCGAGGAACGGGCCGAGCGGGACGTACTCCCAGGCCTGGATGTCACGGGCGGACCAGTCGTTCAGAAGGCAGAGGCCGAAGACGTGGTCCCGGAAGGCGGACAGGGCCACCGGGCTGCCCATGGACGAGGGTGTGCCCACCACGAAGCCGACCTCCGCCTCGATGTCCAGGCGGACCGACGGGCCGAAGAGCGGGGCCGGGTCGGTGGGGGCCTTGCGCTGGCCCGAGGGGCGTACGACCTCGGTGCCGGAGACCACGACCGTGCCCGAGCGGCCGTGGTAACCGATCGGCAGATGCTTCCAGTTGGGGGTCAGGGAGTCCGCGGCGTCGGGGCGGAAGATCTGGCCGACGTTCCGGGCGTGGTTCTCGGAAGCGTAGAAGTCGACGTAGTCCGCGACCTCGAAGGGGAGGTGCAGTGTCACCGAGGAGAGGGGGTGCAGGAGCGGGGCGACGGTGTCCTGGTGGGACGGGACGGTGACCCAGGCCGTGAGGGCGCGGCGGATGTCGGACCAGGTCGTACGGCCCGCGGCGAGAAGGGGGTTGAGCGTGGGGCGGGCCAGTACGGAGACGTAGGGGGAGCCGAGGGCGGCGGCAGCGGCGCCCGCGTCCAGGACGTGATCGCCGAGCCGGACGCCGACCCGGCGGTCCGTGGAGCCGGCCGGGGAGAACACACCGTAGGGGAGATTGTGCGGGCCGAACGGGTCGCCCTCGGGGATGTCGAAGGGGGGCATATGGGGTGCTGCCTCGCTCTCGTGGGGCCTTGTCGTCGCGACCACAGGTTACGGGTGAGTTGTGGGCTCAGGGCAGTGTTCCCAGTGCCTAAAGAGTTCGTAATGTCCGGATAAGTGTCGTCCGGAGTCGATGATTCCGGCTTAGCGTCCTGGGGGGACATGGACGGGGTGGGGCCGGTCCGTAGGGG
>NZ_LIQQ01000816.1 GCF_001418565.1 Streptomyces graminilatus
GGGTCGCCGCTTTCGGTGAGGTGGATTGTCCGGGGCGTGGTGAGGGTGGTGGCGATGTGTATGCAGGAAGCGCCCTCGGAGCAGTACGACGACTTCTGCCGGTGCGGGGTCATGGGGAGGCGTCCCTTCACAGGTCTCGGATCACTCTGTGGATGAGGTCCTGGGTCTTCTCCGGGGCGAGCGCGACAGCCTCAATACGGTCGAACAGTGTTCGGTACTTGCGCAACTCCGCCTCGGCGTCGAGGAACGCGACGCCATGGGACTGGTCCAGCTGGACGGTGTCCAACTGCGGCACCGGGCCGCGGGCGTAGTAGATCGACTGTCCGGATCCCGGGTAGGCGCCGACGTCGAAGGTGATGGCGCGGAGGGTGACGTGATTCCGTTCGCTCATGTCGAGCANNGGGCGGCCTCGTGGACGATCGCCTCGTACGGGGTCGGGGCGCCGTCACGGAAGAGGATCGCCTGCCGTTTGACCCGGAACGAGATGCGGTGCTCGATGTCGGGGGGTGACAGCTCGGTGACCGCCTGCCGGAAGATCTCAAGGGCGTACTCGCGCGTTTGGAGCAGGCCGGGAACGCGGGCGGTCGTGGAGTCGCGCAACGAACGGGCGTGATGCTCCAGTTCGGCCAGGTCCAGGAGGGGGGCGGGGAGGATCTCGCGGTACTCCTCCCACCAGCCGCGCTTGCGGTCACCGGTCATCCGGGAGATCGCCTCGACGAGGGCCGTGTCCGCGCAGTCGTAGTGGTCGGCCAGGGTTCGAACCCGGTCGGCGCTCACACCCGACCGGCCGGCCTCGATGTTGCTGATCAACGTCTGGTTGGAACCGAGCAGTTGACCGGCCTCCGTGGCGGTCAGGCCCGCGCGCTCCCGCAGTTTGCGCAGCTCAGCGCCCAGGCGGAGTTGACGACCCGTCGGGTTGGTCCTCACGGGCTAGACCTCTTCCTTGCCATGGCTGTCACTCACAAGAGTGCAGTAAAATCTGTTTTCGCGATTCCAGGTAATGCATTACCTATCGATTGCTACCTTATGGCTGGGCCTCTCGCCCCAGAAGTGCACCGCCCGACGAGGCGGCACCGCCACTGGGCAACCGTCCAACTCCCCTCAGTGATCGGAGACTTCCGATGGCCACCGTATCCCCGTCCTGGAACTACACCCTTCAACTCCCGCGCGATCCACGCTCGCCCGGTATCGGGCGCGCGACCGTGCGGACCGTTCTGGCCGCGCGTGGGCTCGCCGAGGCCATCCCCGCCGCTGAGCTTCTCGCCTCCGAGCTGCTCACCAATGCCCACCGGCACACCGACGGGCCGTACGCCCTGCGCCTCGTCCGGCTCGGCGAGTCGGGCCGGTTCCGGGTGGCCGTCTGGGACGCGGATCCGAGGGTTCCGGCTGGGTTCGGAGCCGACGGTGCCCTCGTCGGCGTACCCCCGGCGGACGGTGAATGCGGCCGGGGGCTGCATCTCGTACGGGCCTGTGCGGACTCGTTGGGTGTCTCGGTGCTGCGGGAGCTGGGGGCCTCGAAGGGCGGGAAGCTGCTGTGGGCCGAGTGTCAGTGGGGTGGCCTAGGGTGATGGGAGGTTAGCGGAGTGTTATTGAGGGGGGCGGTATGACTCAGGTCGGACAGCGGCGCGAGGGGGCCCGTGCGCACGTGCGAGCCATGTCCGTGTCGCTCGTGGTGTCCCCGACGCCGCCCGGGAAGCACGCGGGTGTGGTCAAGCAGGTGCGTCGGCAGCTTGAGGCGGTTGCGCTGCCTGACGGTCTGGATGTGTACGAGGTGTCCTCGATCGCGTTGCCCGGGGATCCGGACGACTACGCGACGCCGGACCTCATCGTGCTGCCCGTCGAATGGGAGGACGACGATGACTGGCTGGCCGACGCCGCAGATGCCGCGCTTGTCGTCGAGGTCGTCTCCCAGTCCGAGAAGTCCCGGGACATCAGGGACAAGGCCGACTGGTACGCCGTCGTTCGTGTGCCCGTGCTGTTCGTCATCGATCCCAGGAAGAGCACCTGGGCCTTGCACACCCGCCCGGACAACGGCGCCTACCGTGATGTGCTGCCGGGCAAGTTCGGGGAGTCCGTTCCGCTGCCCGAGCCGTTCGGGGTCGAGATCGTGACCGACGGTTTTCCCGTGTACGGCGAGGCTCCACGGGGGGCCCGTAGATCCGGGGGGTGAGCCTCTCCGCCGGATCAAGTTTTACCGGTTCACGGAGAATTTTCAGCGAGGAGCTGTACCCGTTCTTGTGTTCGCGCGTCAGAGTGGCCCCTGATGACGCGCCTCATTCGTCCCCCTGACATCCGGCGGCACGCGTTGCTTTCCCTCGTCGCGCTGCTCGCCGTCACGTCCGTATCCGGTGCCGCCCACGGCAATGCCGCACGGGAGTCCCTCGGTGCCGCCGGTGTCGCCGGTATGTCCGGTGCGGTTCCGGCGGTGCCTAGAAGTGCCCGGGTGGGGGCCTTGTTCGGTGGTGATCTGGAGGGGGGTCACTTCTGTACGGCCTCCGTCGTGCACAGTGGCGGCCGGGATCTGATCCTCACCGCCGCGCACTGTCTGGGCGGGGACGGGGACACCGATGTCGTCTTCGCGCCCGGGTATCGGAAGGGGCAGGCGCCGTACGGGTTGTGGCGGATTACGAAGACCTTTGTGCCGGCCGCCTGGAGCGATCGGTCCGATGAGGACAGTGACTTCGCCTTCGCCGCCGTCGCCTCCAAGGACGGGCGGGCCGTCGAGGACGTGGTGGGGGCGAACGTCCTTGCCACGGGGCGGGCGACCGGGGCCGGCGATGTCGTCGTCACCGGGTATCCCAACGTGCAGGAGGTGCCCCGCACCTGTACCAACCGGCCCACCGCGCAGAGCCGTACGCAGCAGCGCATCGACTGTCCCGGCTTCACCGACGGTACGAGCGGGAGTCCCTGGGTGGATGCCGAGGGGGAGGTGGTGGG
>NZ_LIQQ01000817.1 GCF_001418565.1 Streptomyces graminilatus
GGAAGGGGCGGCGGGGGCGACGAAACCCCTACCGCACCCCGAACCGCGTCAGCACCGCCGCATGGTCCGAGGGCCAGCCGTTACCGGCCACCTCTGGCCACGCCTTCACCGCCCCGCTCACCACAGTCCGCGACTCCAGCACCCGCAGCCCCTCCCCTCCGTACAGCACGAAGTCGATCCGGTCCTGCGGCTCCGCCCGCCCGCTCCCGTCCTCGTGCTCGGCATGGATCGGCGACCAGGTGTGCCCGGGATCCCGGACCGCGTCCGGGTTCGCCTCCCGGTAGGAGTCCCGCAGCCCCGCCTCGGCCGCCGCCTTCGTCACCGGCCACTCCACATCCGGCCAGTCCAGATGCGACGGCGTGTTGAAGTCCCCGACGAGCACGACGGGCGCCGAGTCGTCGACGACGGAGTCGGTGATCCGCCGCAGGATCTCCCGCATCTGCTCCAGCCGCCCGCCTTCATGGGCGATCACCTCCGCCGCCGGACGCCCATCGAAGCGGATCTCGTACGGCCCGTACGGCGCGCAGTCGAGGTGGGCGCTCCAGACGTCCACCTCCAGCCCGCCGTCCAGCCGTATCCGTACCCCGGTCGCCCCGTAGAAGCCGACGTCCGGGTCACCGAGCCGGGCCGTGATCGGATACCGGCTGACGACGCCGAGGTTCGGGCCCGCCTGGTGATGGTGCCAGCCGAGCGCCTCGGCCAGTTCCTGGGCCGAGGTGCCGTTCGTCTCCTGGAGACCGACCACGTCCGCGCCCGTCTCGGCGATCACCTTGAGCTGCTTCTCGCGGTGGTCGTCGACCTTCGTACCGCCGAGCCAGAGGTTCCAGCTCATCACCCGCAGCTCGTAAGGGAGTTCACGGGTCACCATCGCGCCGAGCTGTGCCACGGTGACCCCGGCCAGGCTGGCCCGTACCGTCCGGCCGGGCGCCGCCCCGATCGGCGCGAGCGACGGCACGGCGAGCACGGCGCAGCCCGCCGCCTCGGCCGAGGTGACACCGGTCTCGGTGTCCTCGACGGCGACGCAGGCGGCCGGGTCGACGCCCAGGGCTCGGCAGGCGGCGAGGTAGGGGTCGGGGGCGGGCTTGGTGTGCTCGGTGTCGTCGGCGGTCACGGAGACCGCGAAGCGGCTGGCTCCGAGCGCTTCGAGCGCTTCGAGCACGGTGTCGGCGACGGCCCGGGGGGAGGCGGTCACCAGGGCGGTGGGTATGCCGGCCTCGGCGAGCGCGTCCAGCAGGTCGAGCGCGCCGGGGCGGGGCACGATTCCGGTGCGGACGCGGGCCGCGAACTCCCGGTGCAGTTCGGCGGCGAGCTGCCCGGCCGCCGCCCCCGTGGCGGCGGCCAGCCAGTCAGCCGTGTGCTCGACGGGGCGGCCGAGCACGTCCGGCTGGTCTGCCTCGGTCAGCGGTCTCCCGGCGACCTGCTCCACCGCCTCCCACCACAGCCGCTCGGTGTCGACGAGCGTGCCGTCCATGTCGAACAGGACTGCCTGCGGCGGGAGTCGGGGCAGATCGCCGGTGTCGGAGGTACGGGGAGTGTGGGGGGTGCGGGGGGTCATTTTCTCTCTCTCGCGCGAACTCACGAACTCACGGATTCACGGGCACAGGACTTCAGGAGCGGCCCGTGCGCTCCGCCACCAGCACCGGCCGCTCCGGCAGCGACACC
>NZ_LIQQ01000818.1 GCF_001418565.1 Streptomyces graminilatus
CCGCCCGCCCATCTGGCTGCTCGGCTCCTCCGGTTTCAGCGCCCGTCTGGCCGGCGTCCTGGGCCTCCCCTTCGCCTTCGCGCACCACTTCTCCGCGCAGAACACCGTCCCGGCCCTGGACCTCTACCGCGAGTCCTTCCAGCCCTCGGACGTCCTCGACGCCCCGTACGCCCTCATCGGTGTCTCCGCCCTCGCCACCGACGACGAGAACGAGGCCCGCCGCCAGATCCTGGCGACGGGCCTCAGCATGGCCCGCCTGCGTTCCGGCCGCCCTGGTCTGTTCCCGGCCCCGGAGGAGGCGGAGGCCTACGAATTCAGCGCGATGGAACGGGAGTTCATCGGCTCCTGGATGGCGAACATCGTCCACGGCACGGCGGACGAGGTCCGCACCGGCCTGGACGACCTCCAAAAGCGCACGGGAGCCGACGAGTTGATGCTCGTCTCCCACGCCCACCGGGGCGAACTGCGCCTGCGCTCGTACGAACTCATCGCGGACGCCTACGGACTGCCCACCGAAGTGAACTGACGGAACGACGGGTCACCCCTGCCGACAGGAACGACAGATCACCCCTGCCGAAAGGTCACCCCTGCCGGCAGGGACGGCAGATCAACCCCGCCGACAGGGACGACACATCACCCCTGCCGACAGGAACTCCCCTCCATCAGCGCCGAGATCCGATCCGCCCCCACCGGCCGCGAATACAGCCACCCCTGCCCCGTGTCGCACCCGATACGGCGCAGGCGGCCGGCCTGGGCCGCCGTTTCCACGCACTCGGCGGTGACCGTCAGCCCCAGCCGGTGCGCGAGTTGGATCATCGCCTCGACGACGATCTCGTCGGCCGGGTTCGGGGCGACGCCCTCACCCTCGTACTGGAACCCCCGGACGAAGGAACCGTCCAGTTTCAGTACTGACACCGGCAGCCGGCTGAGGTAGGCCAGGTTCGAGTACCCCGTGCCGAAGTCGTCGATCGCGATGCCCACACCCATGTCGCTGAGTGCCTGGAGTGCCTGGAGGGGCCTGCCGGCGGAGCTGTTGCAGTTGGAGCTGACGGAGTCGGCGGTCATGGGCTCCGCCGGCCGGCCCCTCCAGGCACTCCAGGCACTCAGCGACATGGGTGTGGGCATCGCGATCGACGACTTCGGCACGGGGTACTCGAACCTGGCCTACCTCAGCCGGCTGCCGGTGTCAGTACTGAAAC
>NZ_LIQQ01000819.1 GCF_001418565.1 Streptomyces graminilatus
GGCGGGAACCCGTACCCGTCCTGGGCGTTGGGCCCTGCCGGGTCTGCGACGGGTGCGGTCGGCTGGGGCAGGCTGTAGCCGCCCTGCGGGTCGCCGACAGCGGGTGCCTGGCCTGCGGCGCCGGTGGGTCCTGCGGGCGCGACGGGCTGCCCGGGGTGCGGGAAGCCGTATCCGGCGGGTGAGTTGTCGGGCGCGGGCGCCGGGGCGCCAGGCGGGAACCCGTACCCGTCCTGGGCGTTGGGCCCTGCGGGGCCGGCGTTGGCCGCACCGGGCTGGGGGAAGCCGTAACCGCCTTGGGGGTGCGGAGCCATGGGCGCCGGGTCCCCGGTGTCGGCCGGGGCGACGGAAGGCGCTGCCGGGTGCGGGAAACCGCCTCCGGCGAGGGGACCCTCGGGCGCGGGTGCTGGGGTTCCCGCACCTGCGGTCGGGTCCGGGGCGCCGGGGTGCGGGAAGCCGTATCCGCCCTGGGTGTTCGGGCCTGCCGGGTTGGCGGCGGCTGCGCCGGGAGTGCTCGGCGCCGGTGTCGTTGCCGGGGTGCCCGGGGACGGGAAGCCTTGCTCGCCTTGGGAGTTGGGGGCCGGCTGGTTCGGGGTGGGTGTGCCCGGCTGGTGGGAGCCGTGGGAGCCCGGAGTGTTGGAGGCAGGGTTGCCCGGTGCCTGGGGGACGTGCCCGCCCTGGGTGTTGGGTTCTGCCGGGTTCGGGGCGGGGGTGTTCGGTGCCGGGAAGTCTTGGCCGCCTTGGACGTTGGGGCCCGCCGGGTTCGGGGTGGGTGTGCCTGGCTGGTGGGAGTCGTGGGAGCCCGGAGTGTTCGAGGCCGGGGTGCCCGGTGCCTGGGGGACGTGCCCGCCCTGGGCGTTGGGCTCTGCCGGGTTCGGCGCCGGGAAGTCGTGGCCGCCCTGGGCGCTCGGAGTCGTTGCCGGGGTGCCAGGGGGCGGGAAGCCGTAACCGCCCTGGGCGTTGGAGGCCACGGGCACGGCCGGAGTCGGCTGTTGCGGAACCCCGTGGCCGGCGGGCTGCGCACCCGGGGCAGGGGTCGCCCCGGTGGGATGGGGAGGCGGGAAGCCGTACCCCGCCTGTGGGGTTGCCGGGGGAGCGTTCCACGCGGTGGGCGCGGGCTGCGTGGGCTGCGGGGGCTGAGACTGGAAGAGCGGTCGCACGGACGGTACGGGCGGCTGCTGTCCCGGCACGAGGGGAGGCTGAGGTTGGCCTGGCGACGGGGCGGCAGCCGATGCGGCCCGGGGCTGAACAGGCGCGGCTGTCGGCTGAGTCGGCCGCTGCGGTTGCGGTTGCGCGGGCCATTGTCCCGGCGAGGCGGGCGCACCGGCCGGCTGGTACGACGGAGGCAGCGGCGGCAGCCCGCCCTGGGACGTCGGCGAGGGGGCCCACGAGGGCGGCACGGTGCCGGGCGCGCCCAGCGGCAGCGGGGGCATGTCGAGCGGTGCGCTGGGTACGGAGTCCCGCGCGGGCGCGACCTGAACCGGGTCCCGTACGGCGTCGGCCGCATCCGGTGCCGCGTTCGGAACCGCATCCGGTGCCGGCTCAGAGTGCCCGGACTCGGCGGTGGCTTCGGGCGCCGCCACCTCGGGCCCGGTCTCGGCGCCCCCGGCGACCACGGACTCGGCGGCCACCGGCCCTGCGGCTGCGTGCCCCCCGGCGTCCACGTCGACCGGCGTCGCTTCGACGGACTCGGCGTCGTGCGCTTCGGGCCCGGTGACTGTGTCCGTGCCCCCGGCGTTCTGCGGCTGAACCGCGTCGCCCGTGGCGTCCTGGTCCTGGGGATCGGCCTCCGGGTGCGGGGACATGGCGCCGCCCGCTTCCTCGGCGACCTCGCTGACGTCCGTACCTTCGTCGCCGTCGCCCTCGGATCCCGTCACATCCACGACGGACTCAGCCTCCGCGCCGGGCTCGGCCACCTCATCCACGGCCCCCGGGTCGCTCACACCGGCGACAGCCTCGCCCGCGACGGCCGTACCGGCGGAGTCGCCACCGGAACCACCACCGTCAGCCACGGAGGAGAGCCGCGTCGTCGAGCCGTTCTCCAAGTCGCCGCCCCCCACCGCATCAGCTGGCGGAACGGGCGGAACGGGCGGAGCCGGCGGGACCGAGGGCATCGGAGGGGCCCACTGACCTTGGAATCCGCCAACGGGAAAGCCGTGGCGAGACGAAGGGCTCGCGGGACCGCCGGCCGGCGTCCAGGCTGGAGGCGCCGACTGCGGCGCGGACTGGAACCCACCACCCACAGGCGGCTGCGGCACAGCCACAGGACCGGACGAAGACGCAGAACCGTGGGCGGAACCTTCCGCACCGGCACCAGCGACCGCACTCGCACTCGCACCCGCACCAGCGACCGCACCTGCACCCACACCGGCACCCGCACCAGCGACCGCATCCCCGACCGCGTCCGCGTCCGGACCGGCGTCATCGGCAGCCCGGGCGCCCGGCCCGGCGTTCGATTCGGCACCGGCCCCGTCCCCCGCCGCCCCCGATCCCCCCGACGCGTTCTGCGTGTACCAGGCAGGCGTCGCGTAGTCGATGGTGAACTCGCCCGTCATCTCGCTGGCGGACTCCGCGTCGGACTGGTCGTCGCCGGGTGTTGCCCAGCCCCCGCGGTTCCCGTCCCGATCGCCGTTCACAATTCCTCCTGGTG
>NZ_LIQQ01000082.1 GCF_001418565.1 Streptomyces graminilatus
GGGCCGCGGCCCGCACCCACTACGAGGACGCTGCCCAAATCCTGCACGCCGTCGGGGACCACCGCGGGCACACCTGGGTCACTTTGGGGCTGGCAGACATGGCCCTCTATGAAGGCGACCACACCGCCGCAGAACTGATCAGGCGTGCGCTCCAGGAGACCGACGCCTGCGGCGACCATCGAGGCCACAGCAGGGCATTGACCCTCCAGGCTCTGCTGCTCGCCGAGGCAAACCGCCTCAGCGACGCCATCACGCTGGCAGAACAGGCCCTCGCCACTTTCCGCGACCACGCCGGCGCCGCTCAGGCCGGCTTCCGCCTGGCCCGCCTCTACGGCGCCGCCGGCCGGCACCAAGACGTCCTCCGCACACTGCAGCAGTCCCGCACCCATCACCACGCCGCCGGCATACCTTTTCCCGCCCTTGCCGACCCCGAACTCGCCAAGAGCCTCACCCACCCCGTGCCCCGTGCCCGGCGCTTCCGCCGGCCTCAGTGAGTTGGATACACAGATCCGCGAGGCCATCAGGAAACCAGCTCACACGTAGCCGGCAAGACCGCTCCCGTATCCGGAGACCCGTCCGGGGCACCTTGGCGCGGTCCCGACCTGAGATGCATCCGCTTTTCGATAACAGGGCTGGCCTGGGGAAACTCGTCCCGGACGCTCGGCGACGGTGAGGGGCGGCTCGCGTCGGTGAAGCTCTCTGCGGTGGCCGGTCAGTGTCTGCGTAGGTCGGCGCCTCGGTGTCGCCGGGCCGCGTAACCAGCTGCCGCAGCGAGGGAGGTGCAGGCCAGGGCCGTTCCCAGGGTCCGCTCGAAGTCGGCGGGGCCGGTGCTGCCGCCGATGCCGCCCTGGACGCCGCGGGTGGGCAAAGGCGTGGGCGTCGTCGTGCTGGTGGTGCTTCTGTGGGGCAGGGTCTCGCAGGCGATGCCGTCGTCCGGCCCTTGGTCCTCGTCCAGCCGGTGGGGGTCGCTGGGGTCTCGGTTCAGCTCTGCCTGTGCGTCTTCCTGGAAGGCGAAGTCTCGGCAGTCCAGATCGGGTTGGGCATGGGCCAGGCCTGCCGAGGGGCCGGCGGCGAGGGCAACCGTCACTGCGGCGACGAACGCGGTGCGTATCCGCATGGGTCATTCCTTTCGGTTCGGTGGCCTGCACGACCGTCACAGCGACCTTATGGAGAGGACGCCGGCCCGGCGCGTGGTGCTGGGCCGAACGGACACGGATCGGCGTTCGCCCAGGACGGAGCCCGGGGCGGCTGCCGGCCGGTGGCCGATCGGGGACGATGCCGTACTGACTGAGAAGACGACGATCCGCTTGGAAGCAGTTACTGCTCCTGACTCCTGGTGCGGGCCCTGTTTCAGAGGCCGGCGAGCTGGCGGTCCTGGTGTCTGCGTGGGCTGACCACGGCCTCCAGTTGGAGTAGCTCCCCTGTCGCAGCGCAGTTGTGCTGTCGAATTTCGGCCAAGTTGCGGTGAACGTGTGCGGACGTAGGCGGACGTCCACGGACTGACGCGAACACAGTGAGAACTACTGAGACTGAATGGGACTGGCTAGGTTCAATCCACGATGGGTTACCTGCTTCGTTCCGCGGGCCACACTGCATCCATGACGAGCTTTCAGCAGCGGAAAGCAATAGGTGACGCGCATGAGCGGTACGTCGCCGAGCAGCTCACCGAGCGAGGGTGGGAAGTCGACTTCTGGGGCCAAAGGCAGCTGAGCCGGGCGCTTCAATGCGCGCTCCGGAAGAGCGACAGTTCCATTCGCTGGTTCCCGGATCTCATTGCGGCGAAGGCAAAAGACCTCGTACTGATCGACTGCAAGGGCGGCGTGACCAGCAGGCGAACGGGCCGGCATGCTGTCGAACGCGCGGCCGTGCTGGCGCATTTGCAGCTCGTTGCCTGGACGCAGTTGCCGGTCTACTACGTGTTCGATGGCCTCGATGCGTGGTCGCCGTACGACGTGCTCGTCGCGGGACAGAAAGGGCCGCACAGCATTGCGGGATCGGGCGCCCCGTACTTTCTGGTCTCTGCCCAGGGAGCCCGTCGCTTCGATGACCTGTTCGGCACGCCGGGCGTTGCCCAGGTGGGTATTGCTTCGTAGTCCTGGTCGTTACTCGCTCGGCCGCCTTCAAGTCGGCGATGCGGGACAGCAGCGTCACGCCAGCCGCACCCAACCGGCTCAGGGATCTTTCTGATCTTGCTGTGTCCTGCCGTGCATTCAGGTGTCTCGGCGTATGGATGGCACCCTCCGCCCAGCTCCGACCGGGCGCGATCGAGATTCGATGAGGTGGCCTTGCGTCCGGCAGATGGCATGTGCCCAAGACCCGATGACGCAGGACGCTGGCAGATCGGTCGACGGACCAGAGTCTTCGGGTTGGGATTCGAAATTTCGTTCGGAAGGGGCTGCGGGGATGAGGATCGGAAAGGTTCTGGAATCAGGTTAGGTAGGCCCTCCTGCCTGCTCTCTTCCTTCCCTGAGTCCGCGTGTGACCCATCCGGCCGCCTCTCCTGCGAAGCCCCGTTGTCAGTGGCGGCCTCTACGGTTCTTTTGTGGCCGCCACGGAATGTCCGTGCACGGCTTGTGCGGGCGTGGGCGTCGGCCGTGTGGGGCGTGCGTTTTCGCCGCTGGCGAGAAATACCGTCGTGCGCGGTGGGGTAGTGAGGGGCAGGATGCATGGAGTTGGACTACGACCGTCTGGTCGCGTTGCGGAAGCAGAGCTCCGCGTGGCGGCTGCTGACGGCCGGTAACGCGGCGCTGATGTTGAGCTTCTTCAACAAGGTGTTCGTCGAGCAGGGGGCGCGCTCGATTGCCGGTGCGGAGCTTGTTGAACGGCTGGACGACGAGTTGTTCGCGCTCAATGAGCGGCTGGGGCGGAGCACGTTTCCCCAGTCTGCGAAGGCGTATCTGGATGTCTGGTCGGCGCCGGAGAATGGCTGGCTGCGCAAGTATTACCCGCCGGATTCGGACGAGCCGCACTTTGACGCCACGGCTGCGGTGGAGAAGGCCATCTCGTGGATCCGGTCGCTGGAGGAGCGCTCGTTCGTCGGTACCGAGTCGCGCTTGAACACGATCTTCGATCTGCTGCGGCAGATGACGTTCGGGGCCGAGACCGACCCCGATGCGCGACTGGCCGAGCTCACCCGGCGTCGGCACGAGATCGACCAGGAGATCGAGCGGGTTGAGGCCGGCGAGGTAGATGTGTTGGACAGCGCGGGGCTGCGGGACCGATATCAGCAGATGACTGCGACCGCGTACGGGCTGCTGGCCGACTTCCGCGAGGTCGAGGCGAACTTCCGGGACTTGGACCGCGACCTGCGGAGCAAGATCGCCGCGTGGGACGGGGCCAAGGCCGGACTCCTCGATGAGGTGCTGGGCAGTCGCGAGAGCATCGCGGAGTCGGACCAGGGCCGGACCTTCCAGGCGTTCTACGACTTCCTGCTCGCCCCGAGTCGACAGGACGAACTCAAGACGCTGCTGGCCGAGGTCGAGACCATGGAGGCCATCGGCGAGCCCGACCCGAGGATGCGGCGCATGCCCCGGGATTGGCTGGAGGCCGCCGAACGCACCCAGGGCACGGTGCGGCAGCTCTCGGACCAGCTGCGCCGCTTCCTGGATGACCAGGTGCGCTCGGAGGACCGCCGCGTCCTGCAGTTGGTGCACGGGATCGAGTCCCGGGCCCTGGACCTGCGCGACGTTCCCGGTGTGGATCTGATAGCTGAGCTCGACGCCACGGCACCGGCCATCGTGCTGCCGATGGAACGGCCCCTGTACACGCCGGTGGTCAAGGCGCTGATCGACAGTACCGGTATCCAGGCGGGCGACGAGCAGTTCGCCGCTGACGTCCTGTTCGAGGCGGCGTACGTGGATCCCGCCCGGCTCACGGCCGCGGTCCACCGCGCTCTTGGCACCCGCACCCAGGTCTCCCTTGCCGAGACGCTGCGCGAGCACCCGCTCGAGCAGGGGCTGGCCGAACTCGTCGCCTACTTCGCCCTTCCGGACGACGGGTTCACCACGGTCTTCGACGACCACCGTCAAGAAGAGATCACCTGGATCGGCGGGGACGACGTCCGGCAGGTCGCCACCGTGCCCGTGGTCACCTTTGCCCGCACCAGCCCCGGTGTTGCCTGGGCCACGAGCCAGAAGAAGGAGGGGCGATGACCACGCCTTCCACCCCCACCGCGCAGCCATCCCACACTCTGTCCTTGCCGGTCAACCAGTTGCTCAAGGGGCCGATCTTCCGCGACCAGCACGAGCGGGCCTGGGACGCGCTGCTGTACATGAGTGCCCGCGTCAAGGACTACGTCGAGGTCATGGGTCTGCGCGTGGTGATCGACGAGGTGGAGGGCTATGCCTTCCTCCAGTCGAAGCCCGACGCCGAAGACGAAGTTCACGATCCGCGTACGAGGCCGCCGCGGCTGATGCCCCGCCGGTCGCTGTCCTACCCGGTCAGCCTGTTGGTCGTGCTGCTGCGCAAGCGGCTCGCCGAGTTCGACGCGGGCGCCGACGGCACCCGGCTCATGATCACCAGGGACGAAATTGTCGAGATGATCCGCACGTTCCTCCCGGCCGGCACCAACGAGGCGCGCCTGGTCGACCAGATCGACGGCCACATCAACAAGGTGGTCGACCTGCAGTTCCTGCGGCGTGCCCGCGGCCAGGAGCAGCTGTTCGAGGTGCAGCGGATCATCAAAGCCTTCGTCGACGGGCAGTGGCTCGCCGACTTCGAAACGAACCTGGCCCAGTACGCGGCCTCCCACACCCCGCAGGAGAAGCAGCAGTGATTCCCGCTCAGTCCGGCCCCGTCGGCACGGCCACCTCCACCGACCCTGCCGCGGCCGGGTTCCGGCTGGAGCGCCTGGAGGTCTACAACTGGGGCACGTTCGACAAACACGTGTGGTCGTTCGGCCTCGGCGGCGCCAACGCACTGCTGACCGGAGACATCGGCTCCGGCAAGTCCACCCTGGTGGATGCGATCACCACCCTGTTCATGCCCGCTCACAAGATCGCCTACAACCGGGCGGCCGGCGCGGAGAGCCGCGAGCGCAGCCTGCGCTCCTATGTCCTGGGCCACTACAAGTCCGAACGCAACGAAGAGACCGGTTTCACCAAGCCGGTGGCCTTGCGCAAGCCCGGGAACTACACGGTCATCCTGGGGGTGTTCCGCAACCCGGCGCTGGAGTCGACCGTCACGCTGGGACAGGTGTTCTGGCTGGCCGACGCCAACGCCACCAGTCCGGAGCGGCTGCTCCTCGTCGCAGACCGGGCTCTGTCCGTCGCCGGCGACTTCGCCGACTTCGGCACCGAAGTGCGGACCTTGAAGAAGCGCCTCGACGCCGACGATGTCCGCGTGCACAAGACGTTCCCGCCCTACAGCAAGGACTTCCGGCGCCGCATGGGCATCGAGTCCGAGCAGGCCCTGGATCTCTTCCACCAGACGGTGTCGATGAAGTCGGTGGGCAGCCTGGACGACTTCGTGCGCAGCCACATGCTCGAACCATTCGACGCGGCCGCCATGACCGACAACATCGTCAGCCACTTCGACGCCCTGACCACCACTTACAAATCCGTTCAGCGGGCCCGCGCCCAGATCGAGGCCCTCACCCCGCTGCTCAAGGACTGCCGCACCTACGAGGGCCTGGCCGCGCGGATCGAGGAGGCCGAGGCCCAGCAGGCCGCCCTGCGGTACTTCATCGCCGAGCGCACCTCGGTCCTGCACGAGGCCGAGCGCACCGACCTGGAACGGTCGCTGGCCCGCCTGGACAGTCAGATGAAGGCAGCGAAGGACGAGCTGGAGCGGCTGCGGGGCCAGGAGCGCCGGTGGGAACTGGAGCGTGAGGGCCTGGGCGGCGGGCGCCTGGGCGAACTGGAGCGCCAGATCGAGGAGATGGAGCGACTGCGCACGACACGGGACAGGCGCGCCCGCGAGCACGCCCGCCTGCTGGAACAGGCCGAGTTGGCCCCGGTCACTGATCAGGCCCAGTTCACCGACCGCCTGGAGGAGATCTCCCGGGCCCAGCACGACGTCGCCGCGGGCAAGCAGGAGTCGCTCACGGCCCTGGAGACGCTCGCGGTCGACGCCGATCGCCTGCACCAGCAGGCAGAGGACCTCAACAAGGATCTGGTCAGCCTGCGCTCGCGCCGCAGCAACGTCCCTCGCCGGCAGCTGGAGGTACGCACCCGCCTGTGCCGCGAACTCGGCATCGAGGAGAGCGCCTTGCCGTTTTCCGGCGAACTCATCCAGGTGCGCGACGGGGAACAGGCCTGGGCCGGCGCCGCCGAGCGGCTGCTGCGCGGCTTCGCCCTGTCCCTCCTCGTCCCTGGCGATCAGTACGCCCGCGTCTCCGAGTGGATCAACAACCACCACCTGGGGACGAAGCTGGTCTACTTCCGCGTCCCCGACAAGCTCCTGCCCCGGCGCCCCCAGACAGCCCCTTCGGCCGCGCTGTTCGCCAAACTCGAAGTACGCGACGACTCATCCTTCGCCCCGTGGGTGGCCGGTGAGCTCGAACGCCGTGCGTCGCACACCTGCGTGCCCACCATGGAGGACTTCCGGCATGCCGAACTGGCCGTCACCGCACAGGGACTGATCAAGGGAGCGCGGGGCCGCCACGAGAAGAACGACAGCACCCGCATCGACGACCGCAGCACCTACGTGCTGGGCTGGACGAACCAGGCGAAGATCGATGCCCTCCTGGACCAAGCGGGCCGGGTCCACGCCGCCCAGCGCGAGCTGGCCGGCAAGAAGCGCGGCCTGGAAGCCGCCCACGAGGACTCCATCAGCCGCGACAAGGTCCTCGACCGGCTGGCGGCGATGCGCGACTACAGCGAGATCGACTGGACCTCCGCTGTGCGGCACATCACCGAGCTGGCCAAGGAGAAGCAGCGCCTTCAGGCCGACTCCAAGGACCTGGACGAACTCACCCGCCACCTGGAGGAGATCGCCGTCGAGATCGGCGAGCATGAAGCCGCCTACGAGAAGGCGAACCAGAACTGGGGGAAGGTGTCGGGCGAGCGGGACACGGCCATCCACGCCCGTGATGCGGCCCGCGCCGTACTCGATGAAGCGGCCGCCGCCGATGCACAGGCCCACTTTCCGGCCCTCGAACAGCGCCTGACCACCACCCGGTTGACCTGCCGTACCGCGCAGGAGTGCGGCCAGACCGAGACCCGGCTGCGCGAGGAGCTGACAGCTCAGAAGAACCGCTGGGGCAAAGAGCAGACCCGCCTCGCCCAGACGATCGCCTCCCAGATGGGCACCTTCCGCACCAACTACCCGGCCGAGACCAACGAGCTCGACGACTCCGTCGCCTCCGCCGGTGGCTACCGCGCCCTGCACCAACGGCTCGTCGCCGACGACCTGCCGCGCTTTGAGGATCAGTTCCGCACGTATCTGAAGACCAACGTGATCCGCGAAGTCGCAGGATTCCATGCACAGTTGAACATCTGGGCCGATGAGATCGGCGAGCGCATCGCCACCATCAACGAGTCGCTGGCCGGCATCGACTACAACCCGGGCCGCTACATCATGCTCAAGCCCGAGCAGACCCCGAACACCGAGATCCGCGAGTTCACCGCGGAACTGCGAGCCTGCACCGACGACGTCCTGTCCGGCGACGATTCCGACCTGTACTCCGAAGAGAAGTTCCACCAGGTCCAGCGCCTGATCGAACGGTTCAAGGGCCGCGAGGGGCACACGGATGCGGACCGTGCCTGGACCAAGCGCGTCACCGACGTGCGCTACTGGTTCGTCTTCAGCGCCAGCGAACGACGCCGCGAGGACAACTCCGAATACGAGGTGTACTCCGACTCCGGCGGCAAGTCCGGCGGGCAGAAGGAGAAGCTCGCCTACACCATCCTGGCCGCCTCCCTCGCCTACCAGTTCAAGCTCGACACCACCAGCAACAGGAGCCGCACGTTCCGGTTCGTTGTCATCGACGAAGCCTTCGGCCGCGGCTCGGAGGAATCCGCCCGCTTCGCCCTGGACCTCTTCAAGCGCCTCGGCCTGCAACTCCTCATCGTCACGCCCCTGCAGAAGATTCACGTCATCGAGCCCTACGTATCCGCCGTGGGCTTCGTCGACAACCCCACCGGACACCACTCCCGCCTGCGCACCCTGACCATCGCCCAGTACCGCCAAGAACGCCTCGCCCACACCCTGGCCGCCCTGCAGCCCGTAGCCGGACAGGTGAGCTGACATGGCAACCACCAGCACCCCGAACTGGACCACGCCCCGCGACGTCGTCGCTCGCCTGCGCAAGCGCTGGGATCGCGGCGAGTTCCTCAGCCAGGTCGCCGACGGCAGCAACTGGGAACCCCTCGCCGTCCCCCTACGCGGTCCGAAGGCCGGCGACATCACCCGGCACTACGACGACGTCCTCGCCTGGGCAACGTCCTGGGCTCCCGCAGCACACCGACACCTGCGCATTGAATACCGGCGGCTCGGCGGACGCCTCGCCGGCGTGAACAACGCCCCCGCCCGGGTCTGGATCGAGCGCCGCGACGACCTGTTCAAACTCCTCGGCGTCACCAACACGGTCAACCGCTACGCGTCCCTCCTCGCCGCCGCAACCGAGACCCTGCCCCCACTGGCCACGTGGATGGCCGAGAACCCGATGAAAGTTGTCCAACGGGAAGCCGACTGGCCACGCCTCCAAGCCACCATCCGCTGGATCACCGACTACCGCGGTCCGGCCGTCTACCTGCGCCAGCTCGACGTACCCGGCGTGGACACCAAGTTCATCGAACAGCACAGAGCCATCCTGACCACCCTGCTCGAGCACTGCCTTCCCGAAGACCGCATCGAGGCCGAGGCCGCGCGCACCGACTTCGCCGCCCGCTTCCGCTTCCTGCGCAAACCCGCCTACCTGCGGTTCCGGCTGCTCGGCGGCGAGTCGCTGGCGGGCTTCAGTGAACTCACGTTGCGCGCGGACGAGTTCACCGCGCCACCGCCCGCCATCACGACTGTGTATGTTGTCGAGAACGAAACCACCTACCTCGCCTTTCCCGACCAGCCTCACAGCATCGTGATCCACGGCGGCGGCTACGCCGTCACCCAACTGTCCGCCCTGACCTGGCTGCACGACGTACGCCTGGTCTACTGGGGCGATGTGGACACCCACGGCTTCACCATCCTTGACCGGCTGCGCCGGACCTTCGCGCACACGCAGTCGATCCTGATGAACCGGCCCACCCTCCTGGAACACCGCGGGCAGTGGGTGAAGGAAGATGCGCCCACCCACCGGCCACTCGGCACGCTCACACCCGACGAAGCCGATGTCTACGACAGCCTCGTGGACGGCGAGTTCGGCCCGAACGTGCGGCTCGAACAAGAACGCGTGCGGTTCCACCTGCTTGAGGACGTCCTCAACGAGCTTCGCTAAAGGTTGTTCCGCAATGATCAATTGACTTGGCATGGTCAGCATCGAGGACGCCCATCTTGGGGCGGACTATCCGGTGAGCGCGAGGTTGTGCAGGCGGGCTATGCCAAGGATGGCGTGATGAACGCCGTGGCCCTTCAATCGGCAGTCGCGGAGGATCTTCCAGCTCTTCATGCGGGCGAAGGCGTGCTCGACGCGGGCACGAACCTTGCGGTGTGAGCGGTTGTGCTGCTCTTTCCAGGCTGAGAGTTCGGCCTGGCCTGGTTCACGGCGGTGCGGGATCACCAGGCCAGTGCCGCGGTAGCCGCCATCAGCGATCACCGTGGTGTTGCCGACAGCTGCTTCGCTCCGGACAACTCCCATGCCTTGCAGTCGTTGCGGTTGCCGGGCAGAGGTCGCCCAACCGCGACGACCATCCGGGTATCGGCGTCGATGACGACCTGGTGTTTCGTGGAGTACCGGTAGTTTTTCGACTGCTCTGCCACCGTGTGGTCACGTGTGGGGACCAGGTCGCCGTCCACGATGAGCACGGTGTCCCTGCGGAATCGTCGGCGTGACCGCAGTGCGAGCAGGGATGTGAGGCGGTTGATGATGCGGTCGGCCGCAGACTTCGAGATTCTGAAGAGCGGCGCGAGCTGGTGCAGCGTCAAGTTCGTGCGCCAGCACGCCGCGACCAGCAGGACGCGGTCCTCCAGGGGCAGGCTCCACGGCCGGCCTCGGCGGACCGTGTCCGCTCCCTCGCGGCGCAGGGCGGTCACCAGCTTGTGTCAGCGGCCAGTTCGGAACCCCCCCGTACGGCCAGTTGTGATGTCACTCTTGGTTACGGCCCGGGCTCGACGTCTGTCCCGATCGGTCACATGCGGATGAACGCGACCGGTTGTCGGGCCACGTCAGTGCCAGGCACAGGTGATCAGCTGTCCGCGGAGTGGGCGTCGGCAAGGGCCTCGCCGAAGAGCCGTCCGGCGAGTTCCATGCAGCGCATCCGGGCAGGAGAGAAGTCGTAAGGCATCTTGGTGATCGCTGTGGCGGCACTCATCTCTGTGCCCTCCTCCCCTTTCAGGTCGGCGTCGTAGATCTCGAAGATCCTCTCCTCGGCCGCGTCGAGACCAGCTGCCTCGATGGCCTGATTCAGGGCCATTTGGTGAGCGCATCGCTGTACGGCGAGCTCTTCGACGCGCGGGTCGTCGGGTTCGACGCCGTCGTCGAGGGCGGCCTCGGCCGCCTCAAGACGGTCCTCCTCGGCCCGCAGGTCGGGGTGGGTGGCCAGCACGATCGGGACGGTTGACGGGAAGACTCACCGGCCGGCCCGGGCGTCGGCCACGTGGACCAATTGGCCGAGGGCGGTGGTGGTGTACCAGCGACAGTCGATGAGAGCTTCGTGTCCGGCGTGCTTCGGCAGGAGGTGCTCCTCCATGGCGCGCAGGTAGATCAGACAGTCCGGGCAGCTGCGCGAGAGGTGCACGAGATAGCGGGGGTGGGCCGTGACGAAACTCTGGGCGCCGCCGGTGGCGTCGCGAAGCCGCCACCCGTCCTCGTCGGTCGGGGTGTGCCATGAGGGAGCGACGATCCGCATCGAATCCCCCCACAGTTCCCCGCCGGCCACGCCTCTGACGACGATGACCTGGTCACCGGCCTGGAAATGGGCGTGGGTGATGTCCCGGGCGGGGGTAAGCGGGTCGGGCGTCGGCGCGAAGTCCGGCGTCGGCGGAGGAGTTGAGGAAGACGGGAACATGCAGGACCTTCCACACGGTGCGGAGTGGCAGCGGGAAGATCAATGGTCCGCAGGATCGCCGGTTTGGCTAACCGGCGATCGTCGGCTATGTTCCCGGCCGCCGAGCGGAACAGAATCTGCGTACCGCGGTCTTGCTCGCTGGCAGCAGGGGGAATCGTGATCGGGCGAGACGGAGTGCTCTGGCCGAGGCGCGGCCGATCCAGGGCCGGACGGGCCTTCCGTCCCGGCAGTCCGCCTCGCTGCCGGCGTCTTCGGCGATGAGCGTCGTGCGGGAATGTCGCGCGGCGGTCATCAGCTGGTGGCGGGAGCGCTCGCCCCAGTCCAGGGCGTGTTTCGGCTCCTGCAACGGCTGAGCAGGAATAGTGCCCTGGGTGGTTCCCTCACCGACGGGATTTCGGGCAGTAGGTTCCTTGGGTGCTTTTCATGGTCCTGTGGACACGCAAGGGCCCCGCTCCGTGATGGGAATGAGGCCCAGAGCGAGAGCGGGTCGTCCTGGCGTTACTCCTCCAGGCCGGCCAGCTCCTTCAAGAGGGCATCTGCACGGTCTCGGGCGTCCCTCACCTGGTCTCCGAAGGTCCGGCGCTGGGCCGGAGTCATCACCCGGAGGGACGCCGTGGAGAACACGGACAGGCCGTCGTCAATGCGCTTGGCGAGCGTCACCAGTTGGTGTCCGGTGGCCTTACCCTTCCGAGCCTCCCCGGCCGTGGCCTTGGCGGTCTCGTCCACGGTCGTCAGGGCCTTGGCTGCCTTCTTCTCCAGGCCCGCTCGCTCACCCCGAGTCAGGGCCTCCACGCCGAACCTGTCCCACTGGGCCGAAGGAATCACGGCCCGCTTGCGGTCCTCTACGTGGTGAAGGATGGCGCGCTGGGCGGTCCGGTCCGCCCCGATGTCCCGGTAGAGGAGGGCGGCCAGAGCTTGGTACTCCGGAGACTGGCCGTTCCAGTCGGGGTCACCCTTGAACTTGAACATCTGCCGGAGGTCCACCAGCTTGGCTGCCACGGCTTTCTTGGCATCCGTGGCACGGCCCTCCGCTTCCAGCCACGCCCGCCCCAGGACCTTGGCCGCCTGGTATGCCTCCGCCACGCCCTCCTGTTTCAGGGCGCGCTCCGCGTTGGGGTCCACGTGTTCCGTGACCACGCGGCCCTCCAGGACCTTTGGGGCATGGACGACCACTTCCGCGCCGCTTCCCGTATCCGCCCCCGTCTTGGCAGCCATGTCGGCCTCCAGTTCCTCCGCCGTGTCTGTGACGGCAGGGGCGGCCGCAGATTGAGACTCCTCAGCGTCACAGACAGCTGAACTGTCCGTGGCGGAATTCCCCGCTGGGAACAGGCTCTCCGTCACGGTCCAGCCGTCCCCGGTCGAGGTCACCAGGCCCTCATCTAGCAGGAGTGTCAAGGCGCGGGACACGGTCGCCTTGGTGGCGCCGTACTGCTCCGTTACCTCCCCCACGATCAGGCCATCGCCCCCGGCGTACGTCCCTGTCCGGATCTTCTGACGGATGCCCTCTGCCACAGTTTCGTACTTAGCCGCCTTGGCCATCGCGCTCTCCCCTTGGTCTCGATGGAGTAGGGCAACCGTATCGTCGGAGGTGCTGTCGGATACTGACTTCTCCGTTGGCTCTGCGTCGTACGCCGCGGACAATTCGGCCGACGACCGCGATGTGCGGGCAAGAGCTGGGTGCAGGACTGGGACTGGGGAAGGTTCCGGGATGTGGCCTCTGTCTCGTACATGGTGGTACGTCAATCCGAAGATTCGCAGAACGGGGCCTGGCTGGAGCTCTTCAGGGGGTGGTGCCAGCGCTTGGCAATGGGGTGCCCCGGCGCCGGACGTGCGGGGGATGGTTGGGACTGTACTCGCCCCTGTCTTAATCGCGGCCGGGCCGTCGGACCCGGTCCGCGTCCGGTGTTGATCGGACAGCTTGTGTGCGGAGCCGGGCGTGACTGGTCACCCCCTCGGCTCGGGTAGTTGGGAGGGGGTGCACCCCGAAGTGTCAGGCGGCGGTTCGGGCGTTGGCTCCGGCTCCCACCCCGAGTCCGGAACGGGAGCTGCAAGTCCATGGCGTCGGAATGCGCCAGCGTCTTGCTTCCGGCCACCGTGGACAGGTCCGGGTTCGCCTCCCTGGCGGACGTCACGGCAGCTACGGCGTTCCATTGCCTGGAGTGCATCTCTCAAGGGGTCGGAACATGTTCTGTCGATGTCTTCTTCATCCGGCGGTTGGCCACGCCGCTAGCTGTCGCGTGCCAGGGTGATGTTGACGGCTGGATGGAGCGGGCGGCAGGGGGATCTGTCGGCTGAGTCCCGGTGAATCCGCGCCGTTAAACTGTCGCATCAGTTCAGGTCGTGACTTCCGCGCAAAGTTACCGTTGCGTCATATCAACCGTGATGCAGGGGTCCACCCGAACGTCGAGGGTCGACTATTCGCCATGGTTCGCTAGGGTGCGGGCTCTGGCCTTCGAAACTCGGACTCTCGTGGGTCTGTGAGTCTTCGAGAGCTGCCGATAAACAACTGCGAAACAGTGAGTGGGTGTGATCGCAGGAGGGGTGACAACGGGTGCGTACGCAGCTGCGTACGCAACCTGACATGTCAGGCTGGGCCTGCCGAGAGGCGCACGACACTGGCGCAACTGGCCCAGGTCAGATAGGCCAGCGTGAGGCACTGGTGCAGCTGGCTCAATCGGACGGGCGGCGTGATCCGTGAGCGCGAGTCGACTCGTGGACCTCCCGCTCGCGTGCCGCGCCCCCGGGATTCAGTGACCCGTCGGTCTTCTGTGCCGACCTGATCGTGCTGGTTCGCTGAGCATCCCGGCGTAACGACCCGCGACCGCCGGCCGGACTGCTGCACGCCATGTGCGACTTCGTGAGCGCCGCTCAGATCGGGTGGCGCAGGTTGTGCACGGCATGGGCGGTGTCGGAAAGACTGAGATCGCCACGGAATACGTCTACCTCTATGTGATCAGGTCGAACGCCGTAACCGGCCGAGCGTGAGGTACTGAAGCAACTGCACTAAGTCAGTTGCTTCAGCCGTTTCAGGCCCTCCAGCGCTACATCCTCGGCTGGAACCATCGGCTCACTCTGTCTGCCGCCTTCAGCCTGCCTCTGTCATCCTCGGGGAATGTGGACGCTGAAAGGTCCGAACTGTGCCAGGTGACACATTCGCAAGAGAGAAAATGTCACCCGTAGACTCCCCGTATCGGTTGGCCCCTGGCCAACGATTGGGGGCTCAGGCTCCCCACCAGGCACATTCGCCAACTCCACGCCACTGTGCTGAAGTTATGCCACCGGAGCACGCTTGCGCGCACTCGGTTGTTTTGTCATGACCGTTGTAGAAAGGCACGCCCGTGGCAGAGTCAACCCCCGCCCCATCGGCTTACTTTGAGCTGCGAGTAGGCACCTTGCATGTCCAGGCAGGACGACCCCGGCGCAATGCGCGCGCGTTTGAGCGCTTCGTGACCAAGGTCGTCACGTCCGCGTTTGCGGCTGGCGTGGGAGCGGGCCTCACATGGTGGGCCACTCACAAGTAGAACTCAGAGCGTTGTGGCCAATCGGATTGTGTTCGAGCGGTAGCCGGGGGCGGTTCGGGCGCTCGTGCGGTGCGGGTGGCGGGCATGAAAGAACGGGCCCCTCGGTAGAGACACGGTTGAGTCGACCAAGCCCTCCGAGGAGACCCGTTGCCCGTCCAGTGGACCACTGCCGTGCCCGAGACGTCCAACCCCGTCACCCTGGAATGCGACTGCTACGTCCACCAGTTCGGGGCGATCGCTCCAAGGCGGCGGGAGTCGTACTACGAGACCGACATGAGCGACGCGGAATGGGCTTTGGTCCGGGCGTCGATGCCGATGCCGGCCTGGATGGAGTCCAGGGGCGGCCGGCCGGAGGCGCACTGCCACCGCGACATGGTCGACGCGGTGCGCCACGTGGTCGACAATGGCGCGAAGTGGTCTGCGGTGCCGCGGGATTTCCCCTGGTGGCGGGCGGTGTACGACTTCTTCCGCCGCTGGCGTGCGCACGGATACGTCCGGGAGTTGTACCAGCGGCTGCGCCGCGCCAACCGGGTGGTGAGGGGCCGCAGCGCGGAGCCGACCGCCGGGATCATCGATGCGCAGTCCGTCGACGGCGCGGACACCGTCGTGATGTCACGCGGCTTCGACGGGAACAAGAAGCGCGACGGCCGTAAGCGCTCGATCCTGACCGATACCTGCGGTGACCTGCTGGAAGTCATCGTGACCCCGGCCGATGTCCACGACTCCAAGCCCGCGCCCGCGCTCCTGGACCGCTACATGGACGAGCCCGGACGGCTGCTGAAACTCGTCTGGGCCGACAGCGCCTGCCAGGGGCAGCCCCTGGCCGATGCCTTCGCCCGGCACGGCGTGAGGGTCGAGGTCGTTCAACGCCCGGACGGGACACGTGGCTTCACCGTCCTGGCCCGCCGATGGGTCGTGGAACGCACCCTGGGTCAGCTCTCACGGGCCCGGCGTCTCAACCGTGACCACGAACGCCGCCCGGACCATCACGAGCAGATGGTCTGGTGGGCCGGCCTGATCACCCTCACCCGCCGGATCGCCGGCGAGCGCCGGCACTGGCCCGATCGCCGTCCGGGCCGCCGCCCGGGCCCGCAGCCGGCCTGAACAGGCCCCTCTCCCGCTGCAGCCAGCCCTTCGCATGCAGGGCATAGGTGCGATGACGCACCCGTTCCACCGCGAGTTTTTCCCGTCCCAGCCCCAGAGTGTCCGCGATCGTGGCCACGTCCACCAGGCCGTCGGCGGCCACGACCGTCTCGAAAATCTGCCGGTACATGCCGCACAACGACCGTCCTTCCAGGCCCACGTGCCACTGCGACGGCCGCTCGTCATAGCCCTCACGCCCCCTGCGCGAGGGCACCTTGGCCTCGCTGTCCGGCTCCTGCGGCACATCGGCAACCGCCCCGGCATCAGCGGCCGCCTGCGCACCCGTCGCGGCAAGCTCGTCCATCAGCTCCTCCCGCCCGATCCGGGCGAACTCCCACCGCTGACGAGCCTCGGCGGCCTGTTCCTCGGACTCGCGCAGCCGGGCCTCCGCCCCGTCCAGCACTTCACGAGCCCGCACTTCACGCCGTTCCATCAACGCGATCACCGACGGCACCGACCACCTCCAGAACGAGAAAACCACCCGCCCCGGTGCTGCCCGGGCCCACCGACGAGAACACGTCGATCATGGAAGAACCGCAGCTCTTCGAGCTGCGGTTCGGTTGGCCACAACGCTCTCAGACCATAAAGAACAAGCTAAGCAGCGCGGTCGGTGTGCCAGGCCGGGGTGATCCCGTTCTTGGCGGCCTTCGCGGCGCGGGCGCGGACGCCGCGCAGACCGCTCTGGTCGATGGTGGATAGTTGTACTTCCCAGCCGATGCGGCGGCCGTCGGCTCCTTCGACGAGGGTGTCGGTCTGAATCCAGCTGCGGCCCACTCGAGTGCGTACCTCGCTGTCGCCGCTGAAGCCTCCCTGCTGCGCCGCGCGCAGGATGCGTTCCTGATAGGCCTTGTGCTCGTCACTCATGGGAGCGGTGTGGCGGTCTTCGTCTTCCCGCCGTTCGTGAACGGCCTCACGTCGTCCGCCGCGCATCCGCAGGTGCATGGGGGCTTCGACGCCCATGTCGCGGCACACGCCTCCGCACTGCAGGTCCCGCTCGTTGACCGGCACTCCCAGCCGCCCGTAGAACCGGTCCGTCCGGTAGACCGTGTCCCACAGCCCGGGGAGCTCCGGGTGATCCAGGTCGTCCCGGGTCAGGTCGAGAAAAATCCGGAGCTTCTTGTGCCAGACCTCATTCGCCAACGCATACCGCCTTCACCGTCGGAGGTCATTGCTTCGACGGTAGAGCCAGGAACTGACATTCTTGCAGGAGTCGGATCAGCCAAGCCAAAACTTGACAATCCGACCATATTGGTGCACTGCAAGGCCTCCACGTGACGCCCCGACGACGTCTCCGTCACAGCCGGGGCCCGAGACCGGCCAGCTGTCCACCACGGCCGTCACCGACGCCTACGCTCACCCGGTTGACTCCACCCGCTGTCTGACCCAGGCCGGACACACCTTCGCTCGCCACGGTACGCGGACAGGGACCACCGACTCGCGCGGCTCGCCTCTTGGTATTCAGCACCCCGCTGCGGCACGGGTGTGGGCGTGCCGCAGCGGGACTTCGACATGACCGAGGACAGCCGCCGTGCTCACCGGTACGGCACAGGGGCCCGCATGGTCCCGGCGGGCGCGGACGGCACGGTCAGAGGTGACAGTTCAGACTGGACGCCTCGTCGTTGTCCGTCACGAACTGGGAGCTGGTGCCCGGCAGTTCGGTCCACAGCCTTGATCCGCCGGCGCCGATGTCGTGCCACACATCGACGGTGTAGTTCTGTGTTTTGTCCGCCCAGGAGGAGGCGACATCGTTGAACCCGAAGTCGGTCAGGTTGATGACGAAGCCCGAGCAGAGCCGGGCGCTCGGAGTCCAACTGAGCATCCGGCCGCTCCAGTTGTCTTGCCACAGGCAGAACTGCCCGCTCCCGCAGTCCGCCAGCGCCGCTGGCGACGCCAGCTTCAGTGTCACCCCCTCGCTCTTCCAGGTGATGGCGTCCTTGCCGGTCCGGGTGCCACCGGGGTGCCCGGCCATGATGCTGTCGAGCTGGTCCTGCACGGAGTGCGGCGTCGGCACGGTGCGGGCCGTGGCAGCGACGGCCGACGCCGGGGCCTCGGCCGCGTAGGCGGGAGCGGTGATCGCCGCCCCGCCGACCAGTAGACCGGCACAGGCCGCGACGGCACCGAGCAGACGTCCAATTTCTGTTCCTTTTCGCTGCGTTCTCATATGCGTGTACTACTCCTCGTCGATGACGTTGGTGCGTGACAGGCAGAGCATCGTCCGACCGGGCAGGAGCTGTCGCTCGCCGGACCGGTGAGCGGACCACGCTCCTCCCGCCCGGCAGATTCCGGGACCGGGTTGAGTAATGACTACCGATCCGCCGTCCGCTGCGCGTGGCCACAGTGCTCGTGTGGCCACAACGGAGGGACTACCGATGGATCGGGAATTCGGGCAGCCGTGCGAGACCGGTCAAGGCGCGGGGGACGCTGCGTCTTCCTGGCAGCACGGGCGTGGTGTCCTGGAGGGCGCCTTCCAGCTGATGGCGGCGTTGGACCGGGTGGGCCAGGCTCGGCCGACGAGGCTCACGGCACTGAGCGGACTGCCCAAGACGACGGCTCTCCGCCTCCTGCGGCAGCTGGCCGATCTGGGCGCCGTGGAACAGCTGGCCGGCACCTACCGGATGGGGCCGCGGGTGTTCCGGCTCGGGCAGGGGTGGGAGCCGTGCCCCGGGCTGCGGGCCGCGTCCCGCGAGCCGGTCCGGCGTCTGGTCGCGGCCACGGGGGCGACGGTGGGAATCAGCGTGCTGAGCGAGGGACGGACTCTCATACTGGAGTGGACGGCCGGTCAGGACGCCGTACTCGCCCCGCTGCTGGACGTGGTCTCGTGGCCGTGGTTCACGGCGGCGGGCAAAGCGCAGGCCGCAGCCGGCCGTCCGGGGCCGCCCGCCGATCCCGCCGACGTCGTGAGCCCCACGTCGTCCCTGAGATCCCTGGGACCGCTTCCCCCTTCCTGGCCGCACGAGGCGGCGGCCATCCGGGCGTACGGTGCCGCCCTCGACCGTGGGGAGGTGGTCGAAGGGGTCTGCTGGGCGGCCGTGCCCCTGCTGGGCAAGGGTGGCGGCGCGGTCGGCGCGCTGTGCGCCCTGACCAGGCGGCCCGAGCGCCTGGAGCCTCTCGCGAACATCGCCCAGCGGGCCGGTGAGGCTGTTACGGCCCGGCTCCGGCATCGGCGGACGAACCTTTCCCTACGTGCCGGTGCAGGCCCGTCGCGGACTGAGTAGCGAATACTCAGGTGCCGCGAACGCCCGCCGGGCGAAGATGTCCTCAGGGCAAACGGGCGGACTCCCGGACCGTCGGCGCAAGCCCAAAGGACCGTGGTCCGGGAGCCGGGGCCTCGGCAGGGGGCTCATCCGTCGAGACGGCTGTGGGGCTCAGCATGACGCGTGCGGGGACGGGGAGCGCGGACGAGGGGCCGTGGCCCCTCGCCGGGCGGCAGAATGAACTCGATTTCTTCACACGGCTGTTGGCAGGTGCAGGGCCTCGAGGTGTCGTGCTGTGCGGCCCGCAGGGCGTGGGCCGGACGCGGCTGGCCGAGGCCATGCTGGCGCAGGCCGTCGAGGCAGGGTTCCGGGCCGGCCGGGCCGTGGCGAGCACGGCGACCTCCCTTGTGACGCTCGGGGCCCTGGCACACCTGCTGCCGCCCGGGGTGGACCTGTCCGACCCGGTGGCCAGGTTCACCGCGGTGGCCGAGGCTCTCGTCGGCGGGCAGGGTGACCGCTGGGCGGTCCTCGTCGACGACGCCCACCTGCTCGATCCGGCCTCGGCGATGCTGCTGCGTCAGCTCATCGACGTCCGAGCGGTCCTGCTCATCGCCACCCGGACTGCGGGCGCGGCCGGGACGGGGACGTCGGCTACCGACGCGCTGCTGCACGGCGACTCCGTCGTCCGTCTCGACCTGGCACCGCTGTCCGCCGAAGCGGTCGAGGAACTGCTGACCCGTACACTGGAACGGCCGCCGGCCAAGCGTGCCTCCTACGCGCTGGCTGCGGCCAGCGGCGGCAACCCGCTGTATCTGCGCGAGCTGACCATCGGCGCGCTCAGGAGCGGTGCGCTGCGCTCCAACGGTGTGCTCATGGAGCTGATGGAGGACGGGCAGTACCTGGGCACACCCCGGCTGACCGAGCTGATCGAACGGCGGTTGGCGGCGGCCGGGCCCGCGTCCCGCGCCGCCCTGGAACTGCTGGCTCTGTGCGCGCCGGTGGCGCTGGCCGACCTCGACGACACAGCGCCCCTGGAGGTCCTGGCCGCGCTGGAGACGGCCGGGCTCATCACGGTCGTGCAGGACGGGCGGCGCACCCGGGTGTCGCTAGCGCATCCCTCGTACGCCCACGTACTGCGGGCCAACGTGCCCAGCCTGCGCGCCCGTTCGATCCTGCTGCGGCAGACCGAACGGGTTCTGGCCAGAGGCGGCCGACGCGCAGACGACGCGCTGCGCGTGGCCGGCTGGCAGCTCGCCGCCACCGGTCGCGCTGACACCCCGCTGCTGCACCAGGGGGCGGCGACTGCCCTTCGGGCCTACGACTACTGCCAGGCCCTGCCGCTACTGGAGGCTGTTCCGCCGGCCGGCCACTCGACACCGACGCGTCTACTACTGGCCCAGACATACTTCATGACCGGGTATCCGCGCCGTGCGGAAGATGTGCTGGCCGACACCGACCTGCACGCGACGACCGACGAGGAACGGGTCGCCGTCACCATGTTCCGTACGACAAACCTGCTCCACTACGGCGGCCAGCCAGAGCAAATCCTCGCGCACAACGCATCGGCGCTGTCCCGGATCACCAGCCCCGAGGGCCGCGCGGACCTCCGGATGAACGAAGGCTCGATCCTCATCGCTTCCGGCCGGCCCCGCGAGGGACTCGACCTGCTGTCCGGTCTCGAACCCGCCGCCGCGAGGCGGCGCGGCCTCGACGTCTGGCTGCACCATGCGTCGTTCCTCCCGTTCGGCCTGGCCATGGTGGGCCGGACCCTGGAGGCCGTCGGCTGGGCGCGGGACGCACACACGGTGCATCTCAAGGACCCCGCCGTGTCCGTGTCGCATCCCAGCGCCCGGCTGCGGGCCGTAGTCATGACGCTCACCGAGGCGGGCCTCCTGACCGAGGCGGCTCGCCTCGGTCAGGAGGGCTTCGCCGACCTCGTCGCCGCGGGCGTCCTGCACAGCCGGGTGTGGCTAGCCACCCTGCTGGGGCGGACACACTGGCTGGCCGGACGGCCGGGATCCGCCCGCCAGTGGTACGTGGAGGCGATCACCGCCGCCCGTCGGATGGACCACTTCGGTGCCCGGCGCGTCGCCCTCAGCGGCATGGCGGCGGCCTGCGCGGTCACCGGAGCCTTCTCCACCGCCGAGGCCGCGCTGGCCGAACTGGCCGCCGTGCGGACGGAACAGGGCACCGCGCCCGGAATGCTCTCTGCCGGGGAGGAGGAACTCGGCGCCGCCTGGCTGGCAGCCATGCGCGGGGACCTCGCCCGCGCCCGCGCCCGGCTGCGGGCCGCCGCCCGCACTGCGCAGGCCAGCGGCCACCTCAACAGCGAGGCCCTGCTGCTCACCGACATCGCCCGGCTGGGCGGCGCCAAGGATGTGGCGGCTCCGCTGGCCGCCCTTGCCGAGCGCTGCGACGGCGAACTCGGGCCCGCGCGTGCCAAGTTCGCTGCTGCTCTGGCCGCCGACGACCCCCAGAGGCTCCTGGGGGCCGCCGACCGGCTCGACGCCGTGGGCGCTCTTCTCCTCTCCGCGGAGGCAGTCACCGCCGCCTCCGCCGCGCTGCGCCAACGAGGCATGCACCGCCAGGCCGCGGCTGCCGCGGCCCGCGCCGAGACGACACGCGTCCACTGCCAGTCCGCCGCCACCCCCGTGCTCGCCACTGCCCTGGGCACCCGCTCCCTCACCGCACGCGAACGTGAGGTCGCTCTCCTGGCGGCGGCCGGCACGACCAGCAAGGGCATCGCCTCCTCCCTCACCCTGTCCGTCCGTACGGTCGACAACCATCTCCAGCGCGTCTACACCAAGCTGGGTGTGACCAACCGCCGCGGCCTCGCGGCCTTCCTCGACTCCCGGTCCGGGCCTCGTTCCGCGCCGAGCCTCACCGAGGAGCCCGTCCGCCATCCGGAAGGTGGCCTGTGAGTCTGTCCCCCAAGGCGGCTTCCGTTGTTGGTCTGTTGGTTCTTCGCTGTGTCCTCAGTGCCTTTGGGGGTCTCGTAGAGAAGTAGTCGGCGCGGCCGGTATCCCTTGACCGGGCCTGTGACGTGCTGCTTTCTCTATCTCGACCGTCGCGATGAGGCGACTCGTAGGGGGACTCGTCGGGCGACCTGGCCCGGAGTGGCGAGTGGGCGTCGCCTGCGCGGCCGGAGTCGTAGGAGAGCCATCCGGCGGCGATCGACAGGGCGCCGGTCGCTGAGCGCAGCTTCGACTCGGTGCGGCTGGTGTAGGTGCCGGACTGGAGCCACTGGTAGGCGGTGTGCAGCGCCTCGGACGCGGCATGGCGCAGCGGCGCGGAGCCGTGGTCGTGGTCCTTGACGTACAGCGTGGTCACGGCCGCTTTGACGGCTCGTACCTCGCTCGCGCCGATCTTTCCCGACGTCTGCCCGGCGGTGAGCGGGAGGGCCAGGAGCACGCCCGCTCGCGAAGAAGGCACCCTCTGCGAAGACTTCCTCGAGGAGCGCCGGGCGCGGGGCGGTCGGCACGGCACGGCACGCTGACCTGCCGTGGTCGGGGTCATGGTCGGGGGCTTCCCACCGTGGTCGGGGCGATGGTCAGGGCGTGTCGCCGGAGTAGTAGAAGCGGCAGCTCACACCCGGGCCCGGCGTACGCGCCTCGCCGGGGCGCGGGTCGTACAGCGACCGCCCGCCGGGGAACTGCCCGAGCTCGGTGGACAGGGCCACCCCGTCGTCGACTTCCACGGTCCGCCATCCGTGGATGTCCAGCAGCAGGCCGTCCAGCGGACCGCCGACCAGTTCGGCGTAGGTCCGGTGCGGGAGCGGGCCGGGGTTGGGGTCGTCGTGGTCGTGGCCGTAGACGCGGCCGTTGCGCAGCTGCTCATCGCCGTTCATCCGACCAAGCTTTCCAGCCGCCACCGACATCGCGGGCGTGGAGACGGTGACGGGCCCGGCTTGAGTGGAGGCCGGGCCCGTGACGGTGGGGTGCGGGGCTACTGGGTCTGGATGGCTCCGCGGTCGATGAGGTCCTGGATGTAGGCGGGCCAGTCCCGCTCCAGGCTGGTGGTGATGGCGGCGTGGACGTCGGCGCGGACCTGGGGGGTGACGTGTTCGACGTCGCCGTTGTGGTAGTGCAGGCGCAGGCCTTCGCGGCTGGCGTCGCACAGGATGGCGTGGGCCTTCTGCATGAGCGTCATGTAGAGCTGCGGGACCGGGGCCCCCACGAGTTCGTCGATGACGGCCAGCGCGGCCGGGTCAGGTGCGCCAGCGCCCGAGCCAGCCGCCGGCCTTCCGCGCGGACTGCTCGGCTTCCGCCTCCTGGTGGAGGTGCTCGTGCTCCTGACGCTCGCGTTCGTCGGCTTCGGCCTGGCGCCTGGCTGCGACTGCCCGGTTCTGGCAGTCCTCGCGCAGATGCGGGTGCGACTCGCGCGGCTGGTCCCAGTCCCGTAGGTCGACCGCCGTCCATCGGTCGTCGCTGAACTTGTTCCCGCAGTCAGCGCACACGGGGCGCCGGGCTTCCCGCTCCGCGGCTTTCCGCGCCTCGCGGCGCTGTTGGTTTTCCCGGGCGGCTTGGTGGCGGCGGGCGAGGGCGGCGTCCCGGCGGGAGTTGCCGATCGCGTGTTCGGGGCGTTGTTTGTGCCCGGTGGCGGAGGGCGGTGGCGACGCGGGGTGAGATGGCGACCCAGCCTCTGCTCGATCGGGTCTTTGGCGTGGTGATGACAAGGCAAGCCGAGATCAGACTGATGGCGTATCTGGAGTCGCAGAGCCGCAGGCTCTCGGAGCACAGCCTCCCAGCCGAGCTGCCCCCGCTGGACCCGAAGGCCGAGGAAGTGCGGCACTTTCACCAGGAATACCGCAATAGGCTGCTGGCCCAGATCGAGGTGATGCATCAGCAGGCGGAACACCGTCGCGACACCCCTCTTCTCGACCTGGTGCCCTTCGCAGCACCCACGGACGAGCCCTACCCGACCCCCCTGCAGCGTTCACTGGCCGAACTGAAAGAGTTCGCCGCTCAGTTGGCCGACCTGACGTGAAGCCGCCCCGGCAGGACCCATCACCCAACAGGTTGCCCAAGGACGTCACGGAGGGGCGGGGCTAACCGGCCCTGGCAAAGCCTCTGAACGTGCCGTGATTGATCAGGCATACGGCGAGTCCGAGGAAGGAAGGCTTCGTGGATGTCGTCGCGTCGTTCCCACCGGATGCAAAGGCGGTGGAAGCCGTGCAGTCAGGAGACTGTCCGCTCGACGACCCAACGGAAGGCGCCCAGTCCGATGCCGTGCACCTGCCCACGCGGCGATCACCAGGCGGATCTCGCGCTTGCGTAAATAAGGGCGGTACTTGTCGTAGCTGCGATCCGCGAAGAGGTTGTCGGGGCCGCCTGCGCGGCTGGCCGACGACTCCCGCGACCGCTGGAATCTCGTCCAATAGGGGTAGCAGTTGCGGTGAGCGACGTCGCTGTGCCTCCGCAGGCGCGGAGAGTACCCGCGCGTCCACCCGCACCAGTTCCGACACGGCGACGCAGCCGACGACTGTTCTCTGAGGGCGCCTTTCCTAGGCTGGGCCGACGCCATGGTCGCGGGCGCGGTGCGTCTCGCTGAGGCGGTCCCGGGTGCGAAAGTGCAGACCTTGGTTCACTCGTCCCTCGGCGAGGGGCGAGAAGCGCAGATCGGACCATTCTCAGCCCGGGGCGCATTCTTGGGGACCAGTTGGGGACCAGGGCCCTTGACCGGCGTCAGCGCGTCATGACGATCGGGCTCGGCAGGGAGCGTGGGGCGCCGAGGAGGCGGATCTCCTCGGCGATGGGAACCTTGCGGGCGCGCTTGCCCTTGGTGCCGTTGTCGGTCAGTCCGCCGGGTGTGGGTGTGGGTGTGCCTCGCCGATCCGGGCGGCGGTGCACGCGGCGCAGAGGACGACGTCTCCCCAGCCGCGGTAGTCGTCGTGGGAGGCGGCCACGAGTGTGTCGGTCGGTCGGACGAGGGTCTCCCAGCCGGGCAGGGCCGGCCCGCGCGGGTCGAGGAGTTCGTCCTCGGCCCGTCGGACAGTGACAGGCCCTAGGTGAGGGTTCCGCTCAGCCAGGTGGCGGTGAGTTCTGTCCGGGAGCGGGTGCCGGTGCGCTGGAACAGGCGGGTCAGGCGCTGTTCGACGGTCTTGGGGCTGCAGGCGAGTTCGGCGGCGATCTGCCGGTTGGTCGCGCCGTCGCTGACCATGCGTACCAGGGTGATGTCGGATTCGGTCAAGGTCTCGTGGCCCAGGCGGATTCTGGGCACGGGGACGTTGTGCCGCTGTGCGACGCGGGTGATGGCGCTGCGGAACCGGCCGCCGAGGCCAAGACGATGGGCATGGCGCAGGGCCTCGGCAAGCCGGCTCCGGGGGTCGTCCCCGATGTCCGCCAGGCACATGCTGGAGGTGACGCTCAGGTGGACGTCGCCCCGGCTGCTGATCAGGTGGTGGGCGGTCAGCGCGCTGTCTGTGTCGTGGTGGGCGATGCCGCGTGCGAGGAGGAGGGCCTCGTGGGTCATGGGCGTGGCGGATTCGGTGTGCAGGGTTTCCAGTTCCTCCAGAGTCTGCCAGACCGTCCTGTGCTGCCGGTCGTGAAGTGCGGCGAGAAACAGGGTGCGCAGCAGCAGTCGTTCGACGCCTGCGAGTTGGCCGTTCTTGCGGGCCCGCCGCGCGTCGGACCAGGCTTCTTCGAGTGCTTCTTCCGTTCGGCCGGACTGGTACCGCAGGGCCAGGCGGGCGCGGGCTGCCAGGGGGTGTGTGACGGTGTCGGGGACCAGGTCGAGCCATGCCTGGGCGTGTGTGATCTTCCCTCGGGTGGCGTGGATCTCCGCGGCCAGTGCCGGTGGTAAGTGCGGGACGCCCGCCGCGGGGTGGGTCCGGCCGCGTACTTCGATGCGACGGGCCGCTCGCAGCGCGGTGTCCCAGTTCCCTGCCAGGTAGTCGCGGACCATCCCGTGGTACTGGACGGCGATGCCGTCGGGGTCCGCGGCATACCGGTCGCCGAGGACGACGGCGCACGCGCCGGCCAGGTCCGCGTAGGCGGCGGCGTCGCGCAGCCGGTCCAGGGCCTGATCGTCGACGGCGTCGGCGGGCAGGTCACACCGTGCCCGGAGCAGTTCGGCGTGGCTGCCCACCGCGGCGACCAACAGCCGCAGTTCGGCGGGTGAGGGCAGTTGCGTGGGGCGGTGACCGGACGCTGTGTCCGGTGTGGTGTGCCTGTCGGACATCGTTGTCCGGGGTGCGAGCGGGCCGATGCCGTACAGGCCGCCAAGTGCCGTGGGCTGCCCGGCCGCGGCGGGAAGCCGGTCGGTGTGGGGGGAGCGGTGTTCGTGGAGTGCCGCCCACGCCCAAGCGGCGGCGACGTCCTCGGTGTGTCCGGTGTGCGGTGTGTCCAGGAGGGCGAACAGCGGCTCGCCGAGCGCCAGGAGCCCGGCGTGGTCGCCGTGCAGCAGGTTCAGGCTGCTCGCCTCGTGAAGCACACCCGGGGTGCGCCGGTCCTGCGGCGTGAGCCGGTGGAGCGCGGCCGCGTAGGCGCGGGCCGAGCGGCGCCAGTTGGTCCTGGCCTCCTCGCGGGCCGCGGCCAGCAGCAGCGGCACCGCGAGGCCGTCGTCCAGGCGCGGGCCGGCCGCCAAGACACGGTCGGCGAGCCTGGGGTGGCTGCGGCCCACCGCCTCGGCACCGATCTTGTCGGTCAGCCGCGTGACGTACCGGGCGGAGTTGCCCTGCACGTCACGCTGGATGGGCAGGGTCCGTAAGGTGGCCGCGAATGCCGGGACGGCGAACGACAGGCGGCCCTGAGGGTCCGCGGTCAGGATCCGGTCCATGATCAGACGGTCCAGAGCGTGCTCAAGGGCTCGGGCGCCGGCCGATGGTGCCATTCTGAACGCGTCGTCAATGTGTACTTCGGCGTGGTCCAGCACGCGGGCGGTGACGATCGCCGCCTGTGCGGTATCGGAGTCCGCGGGCGTGCGGGGCCAGTCCAAGGGGAGCAGCGCGGCCGCCCCGGTGGTCAGGCGCAGCTGTTTCTCCGGAAGGGTGAGGCACAGCAGGCCGTCGAGTTCCACCAGGTCCTGCTCGTCCAGCGCGTCGAGGACCGACAGCACGGCCCGCGGGTTGCCCGCCAGCGTGCCCAGCGCCCGTGACACGGCGTCCGCCAGCGCGGGTTCGGCCGGGCGGCCGAACCGCCTGGCCATGTGGACGTTCACCAGCGCGGCGATGTCGTCGGGCCGCAGTGGGGGCAGTTCGAGTACCCGGTCGGCGGCGGCCGTCAGCTGGAGGCCGCCGGGGTCCGCCGCGGGCCGCGTCCGACCGGCCATCACCACGGGTACGCCTCGTGGGCGGAAGACCCGCAGAAGCAGTGTGAGAGTGTCGGCGCCGCGTTGCGGCATCCGCTCGATGCCGTCGACGACCAGCGCGAACGGGGTCTGGCGGGACGCCTCCGTCAGCAGCTCGGAGAAAGCGGACAGCGCACTCATCTCGCCCTCCCGCGCGGCGGCACGCGACAGCGCCCGGCGTTGGGCGGCGCCGGACAGCAGAAGGCCGTCGGGATCCTCTACGACCAGACCGCGGCCCACCTCGACAACGGTTGCGGCGTCGGTGTCGCCGGTGCCTGCCCAGCCCAGACGCAGCACCGCGGCGCCGTCATCGGCCGCCACCCGCAGCGCCTGCTCCACGACAGCGGTTTTGCCGATCCCGGCCTGCGCGGTGACCAGCAGAACACTCGCCGGTTCGCCGGTGGCGCGCAGTGCCTCCACCACATCGTGGACGGCGCCGTCCCTGCCGATGACCGCTTCACGCTGTTGCCGCACGGTGCCACCTCGCTCGTTCTTCTCACCCCCCCGAGGAGAGATGGCACTCGGCCCTCTTCCGTTCCCATTACCCGGCTGATGACCAAGGGCCAAGGGCTCTCCTGCCTACGGGAGTTGGTGCGCAACGGCCCTGGCGGTTCACAATGTCAGCCTGCGGACGAAGGCCCACCTACGAAAAGGCGATGTACTGCACTGTGGCTGCGTGGTACGACACCAAAGAACTGATCCGCTGGGGTATGGCCGCGCGCCTGGACCGTACTGATGATGGTCTGCTCGGCCGTGACGGCGAGTTGAAGCAGGTCCACGATTACCTGAGCGATCCCGACGGTCCCCGCCTGGTGCTCGTGCGCGGTGAACTCGGCGTGGGCCGGACCGCGTTCCTCAAGACGGTCGGCGAGCAACTGCGCGCGCGAGGGACCGCCCCGCACACGGTGGACTGTGTGCCGGGCGACGGTGAAAGGCCGCTGCTGCTGGCGCTGAGGCTGGTCATGGCACTGGAAGAGCACCGATCCGCCCCGCGGCGGCAGCGGCCGGCCGGCAAGAAGCCGGTTACTGAGGCGCTGGGCGCCGTCGACCGGCGCGACCGGACGGCGATGGAGACGTCGCTGCGCGCTTCCCTCACTCAGGCCGGACCGCTGGCCGTCCTGGTCGACGATGTCCAGCATGCCGATCCCGACTCCCTGGCCGTGCTGTGCCGGATGGACTTTTCGGGCTTCGCGCCCGGCGTACGGCTGGTGGTGTCGGCCAAGGACGCCCGGGAGCCGGGCCGCGACGGCCCAGCTGGGCTCCTGAACGGGCTGGCCGGAGTCGAAGGGGCCCGTACGGTGGCCCTGTCCCCGCTGGGACACGACGACGTCACCGCGCTGGCCGCACACTGGTTGCAGGCGATACCCGACGCCGCCCTCGCCCGGCAGACAGGCGAGCTGACCCGCGGTGTCCCAGCAGCGGTCGACGCTCTGCTCACCGGCTGGACCCGCCGGGGCGAGATCCGGGTCGCCGACGGCCACGCCTTCATCGGCGCGAGGACACCGGTACCGGTGCTGCCCGAGGACGACCGGTTCGTCACGGCACTGGACGCACTGGGTGAGCCGTATCGTGCGGTGGCCGCGGCGCTGAGCATCCTGGGGCCGCTCGGCCGGCCGGCCCTGCGACTGACCGCGACGTGGACGGGCCTGTCCGCCGACGCCGTCAACGACAGTGTCCGCGGCCTGGTCGAGGCGGGCATACTCAACGAGTTGCCCGCCCCCGGCCCGGACGGCACCACGGCACAGGGCTGGACCTTCCGGCTCCCGCTGACGGAGCACACGATCCGGGAGGGGTTGAGACCGATGGAACGCAGCCGACTGTCCGCCCTCGCGACCGAGGCGGTATGGACCGGCGCGGACTCCCGGCGAGCCGGAGGGGGGATCCCGCCGACAGCGGTCCCGCTCGACGAGGCGACCGCGGTGGTGTACAGGGCGGACCGGGTCGCGGACGCGGGCAGCCTGGTCGACCGGGAGCGCGCGGTGGCCGAACTGACGGACGCCGCCCGGCGGATCCCGCCCGGCACCGATGACCAGGCGGTGCTCCGGTGGCTGCGAGCTGCCCACAACCTGACCGAGCACGCCGATGCCCGCGATCTCGCTCTTCAGCGGTACGTCCTGGCCGCCTACTGGGCGTGCGACCACCGGACCGGCCGGGCCGACGGGGAGTCCCTGCTGCGCAACCCGGGACCGGCACTGACCGAACTCGACCTGCAGGAGGCCGCCTGCCTTGTCGTGGCGGTCACGGCCAACGAACGGGACTGGCAGACGATGCCCCGGCTCGCGACCGCCCACTGGTGGGACGCGCTGCCGGTGCCCGACCTGGCCAAGGTGACCGGCCGGGCCCTGGCCCTGAACTACCTCTCGCGATGGCGGGAGGCGGCGGAACTGCTCCAGCGCAACGAGACGGTGTGGGACACCGGTCCACGCGCCCGAGCGGCGCCCGCCCGGTTCAAGGCCCACGCCGACCTGGCCAGGGGGCGGCCGGAGTCCTACCGGCACGAAGTGACCATGTACGACGCCTCCGAGCTGCCTCCGGGCAAGGTGTACGCGCTGGCCGGCGGCATGTTCGACACACTGTTCACCGGCTACGACCTCAACGCGGCCAACGCCCTGCTGGAGGCCGCCGACCTGACCGTGGAAACACTGCCCCCGCTCGGCCGGTTCCTTTTCGACCACGCCACGGGCCGGTGGGATCAGGCACTGGAATCGGCCCGCCGAATGCTGGCCAACAACGAGGTCCAGTCCGCCCCGGTGTTCGACAGCTCGCTGCTCCCCGCGCGGACAGCGGCCATCCTCCTGGCCCGGGGGCGCCTGACCACCGCTCTCCAGATGGTCGAGGACATGCGCGATCCCGACGGCAGCCCGCCGCAGTGTGCGCTGAACGCGTCAGAAGCAGAACTGCTCATGACCCTGGGAGACCTGGACGGGGCCGAGAAGACTCTGCGCGGCGCGCTCGCCACGGCACAGGAGCACGACCAGATGTACGGCACGGACGAGTTGTGGGCCCTGCTGGCAGAGGTGACAGTCCGGGCGGGACGCACCGGCGAGGCGACGGCCTGCCTGGACCACCTGGAACGGATCGCGGCCCGGACCGGCGCCGACCGGTCCCACCTGTTACGACTGCTGGCCTCGGCCCGCATCCTGCGCACCGACGCCCCCGACACCGCCCGCGACAACCTGCGCGAGGCCGTGCACCTCGCCCGCACCCGCGGCCTGACCTTCGAAACGGCGACCACCCTGCTGGCCGCCGCCACGGCGGGCGCGGTCCCGGCCAAGCTGCTGTACGAGGCGTACGACCTGTTCGGCGCGACCGGCGCCACCCTGTGGCGCCACCACACCAGGACCGCCATGCGCGCCGCCCAGCTCGCCGGCCCCGGCCGGAAACAGACCACCACCGAGAACGAGCACCTGCTGGCCACCCTCGTCACCGAAGGACTCACCAACCGGCAGATCGCCACCGTCCTGCGGCTCAACGAGGACGCCGTGGCCCAGCGCCTGTCCCGCCTCTTGGCCCGCATCGGAAAACGCTCCCGCGCCGAGGTCGTCACCTCCGTACTCACCGGCTCCCTCTGACACAGCACCACACCCCCCTCCCCGGATCCGCCGGGCCGCCCACCCCAGCAGCCGCCTGACGACCAGACCAGGACAAGACGGTTCGCGTTACCTCGCCCGGCCGGCGAGGTGACAGCCCGATGTCCGCCCCGGTGCTGGACGGCTTACGCGTCCGGCCGCGGCAGGGCCGCCCGCGCCCCCGGCCGGAGCGGGTGCGCGGCGACAAGGCGTACTCCAGCCGCGAGAACCGCGCCTGCCTGCGGCGGCGCGGGATCAAGGCCACCATCGCGCAGCCCGGTGATCAGCGGGCTCATCGCAAGTCCCAGCCCTCGGCACCGGACCCAGTCGCCATCGCGGCGCCGCCCGGATCCCGACCGGCGCGGACACGGCGGTTCGCGTCAGGAATCCCTGCACTTAGCCGGTAAAGGGCCGATGGCACAGAAACAGCTGATCGCCTGTGCCACGATCGTGATCATCGGCGCTCAGGGAATCGTCGGTACTTATCAGTGAGCGATTCATTCGAGCGGGCGGCCTTCGCAGCGAAGTGTCAAGTTCCGCCGGTGGCGTCACCGCGGTGACGGATATGTGCCGGGCTGCGGGAAAACGCCATGAAATCCATTCTGCAACATGACCAACAGGGGGTGAATGAGTGGCGGAGACAAAAACTCCAACGACGGTCCTCTTGTTTTCCGGAGGAATCGAGTCGACGGTTCTCGCCTATCAGCTCCGCCAGGCGAACCACGATGTGCACCTGCTCGGCATCGATTACGGCCAGCGACACCGAAAGGAGCACGAGTTCGCCCGGAAGACCGCCGAACTACTGGGCCTGCCGTTCTGTGAAGTGGACCTTCGCGCCATCGGTCCGCTGGTTCCGGGCAACGCGCTCCTCGACCCGGCCGTCCCCGTCCCCGACCATGGCGGCCCCGTCCCGGGGCGGACCTTCGTCGTACCGAATCGCAACGTCATTCTGCTGTCGATCGCCTTCGCCGCGGCCGTCACACTCGACGCCGACCAGGTGGCCATCGGCGCGATGGCCGGCGATTCCCGGACCGGTGACTGCACACAAGCGTTCGTGGACTCCTTCAACGCGATGGAACGCGTCGCCACCGCCGACTGCGCCCCCGGCCACCTCGTCGTGGTCGCCCCGCTGGTGCACCTGCAGAAGCACGAGGTCATTCACCTCGGCGATTCCCTGGGAGTGCCCTGGGGCGACACCTGGAGTTGCTTCAGGGACGGGGAACTGCAGTGCGGGACATGCGTGACCTGCCACGACCGGCGCACGGCCTTTGAAAAAGCGGGCGTATCCGATCCGACCACCTATGCGGGGAGCTGATTCCGTGCTGCGCATCACCAAGGACTTTCAGTTTTCGGCGAGTCATCGCCTCGACCATCTGCCTGCCGATCACCAGTGCGCCCGTATGCACGGCCACAACTACACCGTGCAGCTCGAACTGTCCGCCCCCAGGGAGGACTTGACCTCGGCGGGCTTCGTCCGCGACTACGGCGACCTGTCGGACTTCAAGAAGTGGCTCGACGCGGAGCTGGACCACCGCCACCTCAACGAGGTCGTCCCCGATCTCAACCCGTCGGCGGAGAACCTGGCGATGTGGATCCATTCGGTGTGGTCCGAGCGCTTCCCCGAGATCACTGCCGTCCGTGTTTCGGAGACTCCCAAGACGTGGGCGGAGTACCGGCCCTGACCGGCCCCGAACAGCCTCCGGCCCAATTTCGAACCGAGGACTGTCATGTCGACGAAGATCGTGGTGAACGAGGTCTTCGGGCCTACGGTGCAGGGTGAGGGACCGTCCACCGGACACCGGTGCGCCTTCCTGCGACTGGGCGGCTGCAACCTGTCCTGCCGCTGGTGCGACACCCCGTACACATGGGACTGGCAGGGGCTCAGCGACGACGGCCACGCGTACGACCCGCACACCGAGTTGACCGCCCGGTCGGTCGACGACGTGCTGGCGGAACTGCTGGCCATGGATGTCCGGCTGGTCGTCATCAGTGGCGGCGAACCGCTCAGTCAGCAGCGAAGGATACGCCCGCTGGTCGCCGAGCTGATCTCACGCGGGATCGCCGTCGAGATAGAGACGAACGGCACCGTCGTGCCCGAGGACGAACTCATCGCGCTCGGCGTGCGGTTCAACGTCTCACCCAAGCTCGCCCACTCGGGCGACGAGGAGCACCGCCGTATCAACGCCGACGCGCTGCGGAAGTTCCAGCAGACCCCGGGTGTCGCGTTCAAGTTCGTCTGCCGCTCGGTCGACGACCTCGCCGAGGTCGGAGACCTGCAGGCCGCCCTAGGCCTGGATCCCATCTGGATCATGCCCGAGGGCAAGAAAGAGCAAGCCGTCATCGCACATCTGCAAACGGTCGCCGGCGAAGTGGTGCGCCGCGGATGGAATCTGACCACCCGGCTGCACGTACTGGCCTGGGGCGATCGCCGAGGAGTATGAGAATGTCCGTCACTTTGGAACCAAGCCACTCCGACGGGCTGTCTGCCGGGCCGGTGCCCGGGGCCGACCCGCTCGAAGACGTCGCTCGCCGTCTCCTGGTGGAGATCGGGGAGGACCCCACCCGCGAGGGTCTCGCGGACACGCCCAAACGGTACGCGAAGTGGTGGCGCGAGTTCGTCGGGTACGACCCGGGGAACGTGGAGACGCGGTTCGAGTCCGTTTCCAGCAACCAGTTGGTCATCATCTCGGACATGCTCGTCTGGTCCTTGTGCGAGCATCACCTGCTGCCCTTCAACTGCGTCCTGAGCGTGGCCTATCGCAGTGACGCGAGTCTTCTGGGGCTGTCGAAGTTCGCGCGCATCGCGCACAAGCACGCGCACAAGCTCCAAGTACAGGAGCGACTTGTCGCGGACATCGCCGCCGAGGTCTCGGAGATCACGGGGGCGAAGGACGTCGCCGTCATCGGCCGGGGCGAGCACCTGTGCATGACCATGCGCGGCATCCGCACCGGAGCACGGGTCACGTCCGCCGTGTTCGGGGGCGTGTTCGAGCACGACGGGCCTGAGCGGTCGCAGCTCATGACGCTCGCGCAGAACCACTCACCCCTGCACCGCTAGTGCGGCTTCACAATCTGACAACGAAAGGTGCGGACGCGAAGTGCACATAGACACTCTTCGGCAGTTCTACCTGTCGTCCCGCCCCGGCGAACCGACGCTGTTCGACATCTGGGAGGCCGGGGGCGCCCGCGGGGACTCCGTGACACCGTCGACCTACTCGGACGCGTACCGGAGCTGGATGCGCGACAAACTGGTCACGGCGGTCAAGGAGAACCGGACGGACCGGCTGCTCAGTATCGGCTGCGGCAACGCGGCCGTCGAGGGCGATGTCGCCCGAGGCGGCTACCGCGTGCTCGCGGTGGACGCCATCGAGGACGCCGTGGCACTCGCCAGGGCCAAAGGCATCGAGGCGCAGTGCGCGGACGTGACCACCTGGAGCCCCGATGGCTCGTGGCCCGTCGTCTACGCGGACGGACTGCTGGGCCACATCTACCAGCCGGCGACCGGCCTGGCACCGCTGTTGTCACGGATTCGGGAATGGCTGTCGAACACCGACACGAGAGGCACTCTGATCGCGTCGAACGACGGCCCGAAGGACGGCAGCCGTGTACAGGCCGCCCCCGGCGTGCCCGGCTTCCACTGGCTGTCAGGGGAGTACATGCACGACCAGGCCGTCGCCGCCGGGTTCCAGGACGTCAGCGTGGAGTACTTCGACTACGACCGGCCGGAGTCGGGCGCCCGCAGCCGCGCGGTCATCACCGCGCACACCGAATCCTGAACAGGAGGGTGATCCCATGCCGATCAGTTCGGATTTCGAGCGACGACTTCATGCGGTGTTGCCCGCTGCGGCCGAGCACTTCGGGACCCCGTTCCACATCTACGACGAGCGGGGGATCCACGAGAACTGCCGGCGCTTCGACCGCGCGTTCGCTGGTACGCCCTACCGTGAGTACTTCGCGGTCAAGGGGCTCCCGAACCCCGTCCCGCTGCGCCTGCTGGGGGAACACGGGTTCGGGTTCGACTGCAGCTCGCTGCCTGAGCTGACCCTCGCCGCCCAGGCCGGAGCGGTCGGGCACGACATCTGCTTCACGTCGAACAACACGAGCGCGGCCGAGTTGATCGCGGCACTACGCCTCGGGGCACTGATCAACGTCGACGACGAGTCGGTGTTCACGAAACTCACCACCCTCGGCCCGCTGCCCGACACGCTGTGCTTTCGCGTACACCCCGGAACGTCCGGTGCCGAAGTGGGCGAGTCGTATCTAGGGCGGGCCGAGTCGGCGAAGTTCGGTATCCCCGCCGACCGCCTGCCGCACCTGTGCGCGCAGGCGCTCCGGCTCGGGGTGTCGAAGGTCGGGCTGCACATGATGCTCGGCTCGGGCTTCATGACACATGAACCGTTCCTGCTCAGCCTCGGTCTTCTGCTCGATCAGGCCGAGCGGCTGCACCGCGAACTCGGTGCCGACGTCGGGTTCGTGAACCTCGGCGGGGGCATCGGCATCCCGTACCGGCCCGACGAAGAACCGTTCGACCTGCCCGCGCTCGGCCGGGAGATCACGCACGCGCTCGTGGCGTGGGAACGGCGGACAGGTCTGCCCCGGCCAAGGGTGCTGTTCGAGTGCGGGCGCTACATCACGGGCCCGCACGGTGCGCTCGTCACCCGGGTGGTCAACCGGATGAGCAAGACTCGCGAGTACGTCGGTGTGGACGCGGGCATGAGCTCCCTCATGCGGCCCGCGATGTACGGGGCCTACCACCACATCACGGTGCCCGGCGGTGAGGGCAGACCTGTCGAAGTGGTCGACGTCGTCGGCTCGCTGTGCGAGAACAACGACAAGTTCGCCGAGCAGCGGTCGTTGCCCGCCGTGGTGGAGGGCGATTTCGTGGTGATCCATGACACGGGCGCGCATGCCCTGTCCATGGGGTTCAACTACAACGGCAGGCTTCGCCCGCAGGAACTGCTCCTGCGCCACGACGGCGGCATCGAGCGCGTTCGGCGCGCGGAGGAACAGGAGGACTACTTCGCGACGCTGACGTTCCAGCCGTCCCGTCTGGTCCCCGGCCGGACGGCCCATGCCGTGTCGACTGCCCGATGAGCGGTCCGCGGACGCCACCATGGGACCGCGATCGGGCCATGGTGCTCGCGAGGGCGAGCGGGCGGACACCGATTGACCTCTCGCTGGGAGTGGCAGCCGATCCGCCGCCCCGGCGGACGCGGCGGCCGAGCCCCGCGACGGCAGCCGAGTACCCGCTCAGCCGAGGCACGCGGAACCTGCGCGAAGCCGCGGCCGGCTACCTCGCCAGACGCTATGGCGTGACGGCCGATCCGGAGACGATCGCCGCCTCGGCCGGGTCCAAGGAGTTCATCTCCACCGTCCCGCTCTTCCTGCGGGAGGCGGGGATCGGCGGCCCGGACCGGGACACCGTTCTCATCCCCGCGCTGGGCTACCCGGCGTACGGACTCGGGGCCCGGCTCGCCGGGCTGCGCACCCATCGGGTGCCCGTCGACGAGGGGTTCCGGATGCGGCTGGACCGCGTGCCGCCGGAGGTGAGCGCGAGAGCGCTGTGCCTGTGGGTCAACAGCCCCGCGAACCCCACCGGCGTGGTCGAACCGCTCACGGAGATCACCACGTGGGCGCGCGCCCACGGCGTGCTCCTGCTGTCCGACGAGGCGTATGCCGACTCGACCTGGTGCCATGATCCGCGTACCGCCCTCGCGGAGGGCCCGGACGGCGTCCTCGCCGTGCACAGCATGTCCAAGCGGTCCAACGCGCCCGGTCTGCGCGTCGGGTTCTACGCCGGGGATCCAGCCGTGGTGGCGCGGCTCGTGCCCCTCAGGCGTGCGGCGGGGCTGATCGGCTCCGCCGAAGCACAGGACGCCGCCGCCGATCTGCTGGCCGACGACGAGCACGCCACCGCGCAGCGCGCTCGCAACGCCCGCCGTGTCACCGGTCTGGTCGCCGCGCTCACCACGGCAGGCCTGCCGTGCGCCATGCCCGAGGGCGGCCTGTTCGTATGGCTGACCGCGCCAGGTGGCGACGGCCGGGCCTTCGCCCGGCGACTCGCGGAGCGCGCCGGAGTCGTGGTGATGCCCGGCAGCGAGTACGGCCCCGGGGGCGAGGGGCATGTGCGGATCGCCGCCGTCCGCGACACGGACGAGATCGTCGAACGTCTGCACTCGATTCTTCACTTCGACATGTCGGCCGCCCACCGGCCGGACGGGACTGGAAGAAAAGCACTGTGACCGACGCACCGACCACCGCGACAACGACCGGCGGGACCAGCCCGATTCCTGCGGCCGTCGACGAACTGTGGGACCACCGGGGAGACTTGACCACAGACGACTCCGAAGCGCTGCGCGTCGTCGTCGAGGCGCTGGATCTGCTGGATTCCGGCAGATCCAGGGTCGCATGGGTCGACCCGGGCAGTGACGAGGTCGTCGTGGACGAACGGGCCCGCCGCGCCATCCTGTTGTCGTTCAAGCTGTTCCCGATGCGCGAGACCGCGATCGGGCCGTTCCGCCAGCACGACCGGCTTCCGTTGAAGTCGGCGTTCCCCGGCGTGCGCCTGGTGCCCGGAGCGATCGCCCGGTACGGCTGCCACCTCGCCCCGGGCACGGTGCTGATGCCGTCCTTCGTGAACATCGGCGCCCACGTCGGCGCCGGAACCCTCGTCGACACCTGGGCGACGGTCGGATCCTGCGCCCAGGTCGGCGAGAACGTGCACGTGTCCGGGGGAGCCGGCCTGGGCGGAGTGCTCGAACCCGCGGGCGCCGTGCCGGTCGTGGTGGAGGACGACGCCTTCGTCGGCTCTCGCTCCATCGTGGTGGAGGGCGCCCGCGTGCGGCGAGGCGCCAAGCTCGGCGCCGGGGTGCTGCTGACCGGCACGAGCCGCGTCTTCGACGCCGGGACCGGGCAGGAACTGCCGCGTGGGGAGGCCCCCGCATGGTCGGTGTGCGTGAACGCGACGAGGCCCAGGTCGTTCCCCGGCGGGGAGTTCGGGATGTCCTGCCTGCTGGTGATCAAGCAGCTCGCTCCGGGAGAGCGGCACGACAAGCTCCTGCTGGACAGCCTGTTCCGGGAGCACGGCAGCGCCGCGTGAGGCGCCGGCGCAGCAGATCCACCCAGCCCGAAGGAGAAGTACCCCTATGACATTCGATCAGCCGGCGGTCCTGTTGGTGGACCCGACCCACACCGGTGCCGGTTACAAGGCCGCCGCACGCGACCTCGGCTTCCTCGTCGCCTCCCTGTACACGTGCGACTACACCGCCACGGCACCGGGCCACGCCGAGGGCGACGATCTCTCGTACTATGCCGACGACCCTGATCAGGCGGTGCGCCTGGTCACGGAAGCCGGTCTGTCGGTCCGTGCGGTCGTGCCGGCCATGGAGGTGAGCACCCATCTCGCGGACCGGATCGCCGAGCTGCTGAATCTGCCCGGAAATGACCACTCGCTCGCCGACGCCCGGCGCAACAAGGCCGCCATGCGTGAGCGCGCCCGGCAGGCGGGGCTGCGCATTCCCGAGTTCCACCTGGTGAATTCTCCGGACGACATCGCATCGGCAGCACACGACATCGGATTTCCGGCGATCCTCAAGCCGACCTCGGGAGCCGGCTCGCAGGGCGTGACACTGCTGCCCGATGCCGAGGCCCTTCGCGACCTGAGTGGTCTCGAAACACACGACGCCTTCGACATGCCCATCACGGAATGGCTGGTGGAGCGCTACATCAGGGGTCGCCAGTTCTCGGTGAACTTCTACAGCTTCGAGGGTGAACACCGGCTCGTGGACATATGGGAGTTCCTTCAGCCGGACGACCGCGATTACGACTTCCCCATCTGGGACAACGTGCAGATCGATACGAGCCACCCCGACTGGCACCGCGTCGAACAGTACGTGCGCGAGGTTCTCGACGCGTACGGCATCGAGCGCGGCCCCAGTCACACCGAGGTCAAGTGCTCGGAGGACGGCGTCCACCTCCTGGAAGTCGCCGCCCGGCTGCCCGGAGGCCCGATGGTGGGCACGTGGGCCGACCACGGCAACATCAGGCCCTTCCATGAGGGCATCCGCTGCTTCCTCGGTGAGCGTCCGGCGATGTTCGACACGCCGGTCAGTTTCAGCGCACGGTGCGGCGCCCTCGCGATCCGCAACGACGAGGCGCCCGGCACCTTGGTGGCCATCCACGGCCTCGATGCCGTACATGACCTTCCGGGAATCGACGAATTGCTCGTCAGCTATCAGCCCGGGGACCACGTTCCGGTCACCCGTGACGACCTCACCATCCCGTTCGGGGCCTATGTGTCAGCGGCGGACGGTGACGAGGTGCTTCGTACTCTGGCAGCCATCCGTTCGCTGGTCTCGCTGGAAATCAAGCGGAGTTGAGGAAAAGAAGGACTCCTCACTCTCATGTCGATGACGTTCCCACAAGGAACTGCACAACGGGCGGGAGAAAAGCGATGACTGAATTCACAGCGGAACAGCGACGGCTGCGTGGGGAAGTGCGAGATCTGCTGACCCGTCCTGATATCCGGGGCGAGTTGGCCGCGCTGGGAAACGGGGCCGCCCCGGGGGCGCCCGAACTGCATCCATGGCGGCTGTACCGCCAACTCGGAGCCCGTGGTCTGATCGCGCCGCACTGGCCGGTGCGCTACGGGGGCCGGGGGCTGGGCTGGGTCGAGGCCGCGGTCGTCGCGGAGGAACTCGCCTTGCACGGGGTGCCGGACACGGCGATCGTCAACGGGATCTACAACGCGGGGGAGGCCGTGCTTACCGCCGGGACCCCCGCCCAACGGCAACGCTTCCTGCCCGGGCTTGCCTCCGGCCGGAAGCTCGCCACAGCCCTGCTCACCGAGCCGCAGGCGGGTTCCGACCTCGCGTCCCTGCGCAGCACGGCCACCAGGGTCGGCGCGGGTTGGGAGCTGAGCGGGACCAAGACGTGGAACGCCAAGGCGCATCTGGCGGACATCGCGATCTGCGCGGTCCGGACCGGCCCCGGTGACGGCTACGCCGGCATCAGTTTGTTCATGGTTCCGCTGCGCGCGGAGCAGGTCCGGGTCACGGCCCTGGACACCACCAACGTGGAAACGCTGTACGAGGTGGCATTCGACCGGCTGCCACTCGGTGACGAGCACCTGGTCGGCACGGCCGGTGAGGGGTGGCCCCTGCTCGTCAGCGTGCTGACCCTGGAACGAGCCGGGCTCGGCTATCACGGACGGGCACACCGGTGGCTCGCCGCGCTCACGGAGCACCTGCGGCAGATGGACAGGCCGACCGGCGCCGAGGCCGACCACCGGGTGCTGGAGCTGCGGCGCCGGATGAAGGCCGGCCGCGAACTGGCCTGGCAGGCGGTACGGGACCTTGCCGCACAGGGCCCTGAGACCGCGGCGGTACCCGCGGCCACGGCGAAGTGGTTCAACACGGAACTCGCCGCCGATGTGGTCGACCTCGCCCATGCCGTCGACGGCGACCTGTCCGGTGGTGCGTCGGCGTCCTTGCTGGTTCCGGCCCACCGTGAGGCGGTGGGCCTGACCCTCGCCGCGGGAACCTCGGAGATGATGCTCACCATCGTCCAGGCGAACCTGCGCGGTCTGCTCGGCGGTGCGACCGACGACGCGGGCAACGCACCCGGGACACCCGGTCCGTCAGGCCCGGTCGAGGCCCTGCGGTCCGCCCACCGCCTGGGCGACGCCGGAGAACCGGGACCCGACCTCGGCCGGGTCGTACTCGCCCACCTCGACCAGGAGCGCGACATCGCCCAGGGAACGGAGGTGCTGATCGCGTCGGTGGAGCACGGGCACGAGAACCCCGTGAGCCCCGGACCGTTGAAGACCGAGGAACGTCCCGGCGGCGGCTGGTCTGTCAGCGGGACCCGCTGGGCTCAGTCACGCGGTGCCGGGACCGGCCCGGTCGACCTGCTGCTTCCCCTGGACCTCGACGATGCGGGTGTCACCGTGGTGGTGGTGTCCGCGGACCGGCCGGGTGTCACGGTGGAAGCGGCTGCCACGGCACTGTCACCGGCACCCTGCCGTGTTCACCTGCACGATGTGCACATCGAGCCCGCCGACAGGCTCTGCCCGGCCGGCTCGTCCCGCTATCCGGCCGCTGTGGCCCATGCCCGGCTCCTCGCCGCCGGATATCTGCTCGGTGGCTGCCGCCGGATGCTGCGTACGGCCCTGGAACGCGCTGACAGCCGGCATCAGTTCGGACGTCCTGTCTCGGCCAACCAGTCGATCGGGCACGCGCTGGCCGCCGCGTGGGCGCGGACCCAGGGCGCTTGGTCACTGGCCGAACGCATGGCGGCGGACCTCGGCAACGGCGTCACGCTCGACGACGACGCCGTCGACGTTCTCGTGCTGGCCGCGGAAGCGACCGCCGAGGTGACCCGCCTCGCGACGCGCGTGTCGGGAGCACACGGCCTGCTTCGGCTCGGACCGGTCCAGGACTTCGCCCGTCTCGCGAGGTACCCCGCCGCGGCCTTGGGCCCACTGGCCGCGCTGCGCGCCGAGGCCGCCGCCATCGGCGTGACCCCGCTCCGGGAGCCCGCTGCCGACGCCGCCGCGACCGTTCCCCTCGCGGCCCCTCACCCTCTCCGCTCGGCGACACCCGAGTACCGGTTGGTCGAACGGCGGGCACGGCTGACTCCCGACGCGGTCGCGCTGGTCAGCGGCACCGAACGCATGACGTACGAGGAACTCAACACCCGGGCCAACCGCGTCGCCCACGCGCTGCGCCGGCACGGTGTGGGGCCGGACGTGCCGGTCGGGGTGTGCGTGGAGCGGTCGGCCGATCTGGTGGTGGCGGTGCTCGGCGTCCTCAAAGCGGGTGGTGCCTACGTACCGCTCGATCCCGCGCATCCGCCCGCGCGCCTGCACGACATGATCGACAACAGCGACCCCGCCGTTGTGATCACTCATGAGTGGATGCGCGAATGGCTTCCGGCCGACCGGCTGCTGCTGTGTCTGGACACGGAGGAGTCGTTGTCGGCGCAGCCGTCCACCGACCTGCCGGACACCCCCCATCCGGCCAACCTCATGTACATCATGTACACCTCGGGCTCGACGGGGCGGCCGAAGGGTGTGATGGTGCACCACGGAGCGATCGCCAACCGCATGGCGTGGGACCGGGCTTCGTTTCCGCTGACGGCCGAGGACGCCGTGCTGCAGTTGACGTCGGTCGGCTTCGACCCGTCCGTCTGGGAGATCTTCGCCGCGCTCACCAGCGGGGCGCGCCTGATCATTCTTCCTCCGAAGGCGCACCTCGACCCGCGCACCGTGGTGGACGCCATCACACGTGAGCGCGTGACCGCCCTCACCGCGGTACCGGCCCAGATCGCCCTGCTGATCGACCAGGATCCCGGGCTGCTGGACTGTCCGTCACTGCGGTACGTGTTCTGCGGCGGTGACGTCCTGCCTCCGGCACTCGCCCGCCGGTTCCCTCCCCATCGGTCACCCGAATTGTTCAACATGTACGGTCCGACGGAGGTGTCGATCGACGCAACGGCTTGGCGGAACACGGAAGTTGACGGCAGCGTACCGATAGGGCGCCCCATCGGGGGCGTATCGGCGCTCGTGCGTGACGGCGATCTGAGCGAGGTGAGTGACGGACAGGTCGGCGAGTTGTGGATCGGCGGCGCCGGACTGGCCCGTGGCTACCTGGGCAGACCTGCCGAGACGGCCGAGGCGTTCCGGCCGGCTCCGGTCGGGTCGCCACCCGGCTCCCGCGTCTACCGCACCGGTGATCGGGCGCGCAGCACGGCAGACGGCGACCTGGAGTTCCACGGCCGGATCGACCGCCAGGCGAAGATCCGGGGACATCGCGTCGAACCCGCCGAGGTCGAGTCCTCCCTGCTGCGGCTGCCGGAGGTTTCGGAGGCCGCGGTGCTCGTCGTGGAAGGGCGGCTCGTCGGATTCGTCGTCGTACCGGCGGGCACGGACGCCGGTGACCTGCGGCGCCGGTTCCGTGGACTCGTACCGGACCATCTCGTGCCGGCGCAACTGGTGCCCGTCGGCGAGTTGGCCCGCGGTCTGTCGGGAAAGATCGACTACCCGCGGCTACAGGAGTTGGCCGAACCGCCGGGCGACCGGTATCGGCCGGCCGTCGGCGCGAACACGTGTCGGTCCGTGGAAACGGAGACAGCGTTGACGCGCCTCGTCGCCGAGGTGCTCGGGATCGCGGAGGCCACACTCGACGACGAGTTCTTCACGCTGGGCGGGGACTCGCTGAGCGCCGCCCAACTGGTCACACGCGCATCGCGGGATCTGCGGCTGACTCTCACCATCGAGATGCTGACACGCGGACCTTCCCTCAAGGAACTCATCGTCATGGCTGAAGAGGAAGCCAAGGAATGAGGCTCCCAGGAGGCCCGAGCCTGCGGCTTCTGTGTTTCCCACCGGCCGGCGGGTATGCGGCGCCCTATCGTGCCTGGTGCGCGATGCTGCCGCCGGAAATCGCCGTGCATCCGATGGATCCGCCCGACGGGTGCGATGACGTGGATACCGTCCTCGCGGCTCTGGAGCCGACCGTGGCAGCCGTCACCGACCGGCCGACCGTGTTGTTCGGGCACAGCTTCGGCGCGCTGATCGCGTACGAGTTGGCGCACCGCCTCCGAGACCGCGGTCTGCCGCTCGTGCGGCTCGCGGTGTCGGCCAGTGCGGCACCGCATCTGGTGAGTCCCGTGACAGCGGGCACTGGCACCGCCGCCCGCGCCGAGTCCGCCCGGGTCACGGCTTGGTTCGAACTCGCTGACAGATACCGATACCGCTCCCGTCCCCCGCTGGACTGCCCCATCTCGGTCTTCGGAGGGCTGCACGACCCGACTGTGGCACGCGGCGAGTTGGCGGCCTGGCAGGAGCACACGGTCGGTGCCGTCCGCCTTCGGGTACTCCCCGGCTCCCATGACCTGCTGCGGGAAGGCGGCGCCTACGTGGTCCGGGCACTGGAGCGGGATCTTGCGGACGACGCGGGTCAGGACACCTGGCCACCGGAATCTTCGAAAGGAAATCCACGTGTTTCAGGCTGACGAGCCGGACGACCGCACATACGCCGTTGTCGTCAACGAAGAGGAGCAATATTCCATTTGGCCCGCCGAACAGCGTCCACCCGCCGGCTGGCGACGAACCGGCGTGTCCGGCACCAAGGCCGCGTGCCTGCACAACATCGAGCGGGTGTGGGTCGACATGCGCCCCCTCTCGTTGCGTCGATGGATGCGGGAGCAGACCGCAACCGCAGCCGAATAGACATACGGCGAAGTCGGCATGAATCAAGCCCGATCCGACCATGAGGTCTGACAATGTCCGAAGAATCCACCGGCAGCCGGGCGCTCCGATTGTCCGCCACCTATCGGGGGCTGGTGTCCGTGCCGGGGGGCGGGCGGCTGGCGGCCGCGAGCCTTCTGTCGAAACTGCCCATCAACATGTTCTCCGTCAGTACGGTGCTGCTGTTGTCCCCCCGCTACTCCTACTCGGCGGCGGGCCTGGCCGTCAGCGCGATGCTGGTGGCGAACGCGGTGAGCAGTCCGCTGCGCGGCAGATCAGCCGACCGGTACCCGGTGCGTACCGTGCTCGCGGTGTGCCTGGCCGGCTACCTCGCGGGCACCGCTGGACTGATGGCGGCTGTCGCGGGGCGGCTGCCGCTCGGGCTCGTGGTGGCTTCGGTGGCGATGATCGGTCTGTGCTTCCCACCCGTGAGCATCCTGCTGCGTGGTTACTGGGTCGCGGTCGCCGGCGAGCGGATGCGCGTTCCGGCGAACTCACTGGAGTCCGCGCTCATGGACGTCACGCTCATCACGGGACCTGTGTCCGCCACGTGGCTGAGCACCTCTGCCTCGCCCTTCGCGCCCTTCATGGTCACCAGCGTGTTGATGGCGCTCGCGGTGACAGTGTTGCCGTCGCCGCGCGGGACTTCGGGTGCCGCGCGCACGGACGCGGGCGACTGGCTGAGGCCGCTGCGGTCGAGGCCGCTGCTCTGCGTGCTGGCCGCGATGTTCCTGTTCTGCGCGGCACTTTCCACGATCGAGGTGGTCCTGCCCGTCTACGCTCAGCAGCACCACGTCGTCGGCTACAGCGGTTGGTTCCTCGGCGGGTTGTCGGTGGGCAGCATCGTAGGCGCCCTGGTGCTGGGCGCGGTGCCCTCACCGCCGCGGCTGATGCTGCCCGCGCTGCTGGGCGTATTCGTCGCGGGCGCGTGCCTGCTCGGGTTCGCGATGACCGTCGGGCCCGTCCTGGTGCTCGTCGTGTGTCCGCTGACCGGGCTGGCGATCGGGTCGTCGTTCGGCCACCTTTACACGGCGGTCGGGACAATGGGCCCGTCCGGCTGCGAGAACGAGACCCAGGGCTGGGCGACCAGCTGCTCGACGGCCGGCTTCGCGGCAGGTGCCGCTGCCGGTGCCGCGGTGGCAGACGTCGCGGGTGCACCGGCCTTCCTGTTGCTGACTCCAGCCACCGCGGTCGCCGCAGCCTTGTTCGTCCTCGGCGGCATCCGTGCCGGCACGGCTCCCACCGCTCCCGCGCTGCCTCAACCGAGTTCAGATGAAAGCGAGTTGAGGTCATGAACGCAATCGAGCCCAGGGTGGGCTGACGGGCCCGCCGAATGCCGCGAGTCGCACCTGGCATTCGCCGGCGCCGCACATCTCCTTCCATTCCCGATCCCCGAACAATCCACTTCATGGAGCGAATCGTGTCCGATGTCATCCCCGTACTCGACATGGAAAAGGCGGACGGCGGTCCGCGGTCCCGTGCGGAATTCCTGGAGCAGCTGCGCGCTGCGGTGCATGATGTGGGTTTCTTCCAACTGGTCGGTCATAAAATAACCGACAGTGACCGTCTGCTCGAATTGTCCCGCGAGTTCTTCGCTCTCCCCGAGCGGCAACTCGAAGAGATCAGCATCCTCAAGTCTCCGCATTTCCGGGGCTACTCCGAGACGGGCCGCGAGCGCACCAAAGGCACGCCCGATCACCGCAGGCAGCTCGACATCGGGCCCGAGCTCGAGCCGTGTGTCCCCGGGCCGGGCGACCCCGACTACCTCTGGCTGGCCGGCCCGAACCAGTGGCCCGCGAGCATGCCCCACCTGCGGACGTTCCTCCTGGACTGGGCCAGGCAACTGACCGGTGTCTCGTACAGGCTGATCCGACTGATCCTTGCGGCGGTCGAGACCCCGGAGAACTTCCTCGATCCCGTCGTCACCCCGGATCCGCATGTGCACCTGAAACTGCTCCACTACCCCGGCAGTGACGACACGCCCGAAAACACCCAGGGCATAGGCGTGCACAAAGACCTCGGGCTGCTCACTCTCCTGCTCCAGGACGACCAGGGCGGCCTGCAGGTTGCCGTCGAGGAGGGCGAGTTCATCGATGTCCCCCACATCCCCGGAGCCTTCGTCGTCAATCTGGGGGAGCTGCTGGAGGTCGCCACTCGTGGCTATCTCCGAGCGACGACACATCGGGTCGTCAGGCCCGGCCCGGGAGTACAGCGCTATTCCTCTCCCTTCTTCTACAACCCGTGTCTGCACTCCACCATGCAGGCTCTCCCGTCCCGTCTCGTGACGCAGGCCGCGGGCGTCGCCCACGACCCGGGCAATCCGCTGCTGGCCAGTTACGGCGAAAACGTCATGAAGGGCATGCGCCGGGGGTTCCCGGAAGTGGTCGCACTGCACCGATCCGCATCCCGGGCTTGAAGGTTGGGCGACCCGGCGCGGATCGAACCCCTTCCAGCGAAAGCGAGGAGAGAGCATGACCACAGTCGAGTCCAGGATGGAAGAGTACTTCGCCGGTTTCCGGGACGAAATGGCCGAGATGCGGGCCAGGTTCCGCGACGAGGACTACATCGAGGTCCCCCGGTTCGGACCCGACGGCATACGCGAACAGGTCGCCGCCGACGTGCGACGGCTGCTCGAGGAACACGCGGAGCGCCGTGATCTGCGAGTGGCGACGACTGGAGGCACGCCCCGCCGCTTCGAGTCGGTCGGCCGGGACGCGATCGTAGCGGGCTCCGAGGTCATTTCCCCGTTGTTCCGGGCGCCCGCGATGCTGAGGTTCCTCGCCGAGCTGACAGGGGAGCCGGCGATCGTACCGGTGCCCTACCAACCGGAGGAGCTCCTGATCAACCGGATGACGAGGCCGGGCGACTCGCACGGATGGCACTGGGACGACTACTCCTACTCCCTCATCTGGCTTTTCGAAGCACCCGGACCGGAGGACGGCGGCGCCATCGAGTATGTGCGGAACACCGTGTGGGACAAGGCGAGTCCACAGGTCGAGGAGTACCTGCGCAGGGGTCCGATCCAGCGGCGCAGCCCGGCTGTCGGCTCGGTGTACCTGCTGCGCGCGGACACGGCGATGCATCGCGTGGCACCTCTGATCACGGAGAGGGCCCGACGCACCGTCATGGTGCTGTCCTACGCCACAGAGGCGGATCTGCGGCGTGAGGTGGGGCACGAGACCATGCTGGAGGTCTTCCTCGGCAACGGCAACGGCAACGGCAACGGCAACGTCGCGGCGTCCCGAGCGGGCGGCCGTGCTTGACACGGATCTTGGTCGTTCCGCGGTTCGTCCGGCCGGGGCCGCCCGGACGGGGCCGCCCGGACGGTGAGCGGATCTCCGTGGCGGTCCGACGGAGTCCCACCGTACTGTTGGGCCGCCCGCGCGGGTGCGCGGCCGGGGGTTTGGCCAAGGGGGCACCAGGGATGCCAGAGGGGTTGGCCCAGTGGGGGCCAGAGCTTTTCATGGTGCGGGAACAGGAGCGGCGTCGCGGCCCGGCACCCGGGAACGACCCGGGAAGGGACATCCTGCGAGGGGGTTTCGAGCCCTGCCTGCTGGCCCTTCTGCGGCTGTCGGCGGGCCGGGACCCGGGCACCGATCTCACCAGCGGGTGGTTCCCGAGGGCGCTCGCCCGCACCGGCCACCTCGTCCGCGCGGCCGAACTGGCTTACACGATCGGCGACGAGCTCAAGCAGGGTACGGAGCTGCTGGAGCTGGTGAAGGCCGCGGCGGGCGCGGGAGACCTGCGCGGCGCCCAGGCGCTGGCCGAGTCGATTCCCCTGCGGCAGCTACGGGACAAGGCACTGGTCGCCCTCGTGCCGGCGTGGGCCCGTGCCGGTGAGCGTGCCAGGGCTGTCGCTCTGGCGGAGAGTATCCGCTACCCGCACAACTGGGGGTGGGCCTGGGCCCTGCTGGCGAAGGCGGCGGCGGACAGCGGCGACATCGATGAGGCGCTCGGGTTCGCCGCTCGCGCCGACGACGAGGTGAGTTCCTGCGCCGTCGACGGGACGGAACAGGTGCTCGCCCTCCTCGTGGAGGTGGCCGTCGCCACCGGCGACCACGACCGGGCCGCCGCACTCGCCGACCGCGTGGAGGACATCACCCGGTCCCGCAACCCGACCGGGTGGTCCAAGCCGCGCTCCCTGGCGGTGGTGTTGGCCCGCGAGGCGCTGCAGGGAAACCTCGACCGGCTGGACGCTCTCCTGCGCCCCGTGCCCGGACCCGCCGTCGGGGCCGGGGACACCGTATGCGGGTGGGCACTCGATGAAGCCGGCGACCAGGACATGGTCCTGGAAGGACACCCGGAGGAATCCGCCGCCCGTCCGTTTCCCGCCGGATCCCCGCTCGGCGCCCGGGACTTGGCCTGTGTGCTGGACGCGGTCGCCGAAACCGCCGACCAGGACGTGGCCCTGGCCCTGGCCGACCGGGCCGGGACACTGCTCGACACCGGCGACGGCCGTGATCACGACATTCTGCTGAGGTCCTTGACGCTCCTGCTGGCCAGGCACGGGCAGGTCGAACGGGCCCTGGCCCTCGCCGACCGGCTCGACCTCGATCAGACCGGCGCGCGGCAGGCGGACATCGCCGGGGAACTGGCCCGCTCCGGCGACACGGGCGGGGCCGAGGCTCTCGCCCACGCGATCACCGACCGCCGGGCGCGGGACAGGGCGCTGATCGAAGTGGTCCGGGAGCTGGCCCGGCGCGGCGACCAGGGCCGGGCCGAGGACCTGGCCCACTCGGTCAACGACCGCTGGGCACAGGGCGAGGCGCTGCTCGCGGTCGCCCGGGAGACGGCCCGGCACGGCGATCCGGGCCGGGCCGAGACTCTCGCCCGCTCGATCGCCCACCGAGGGACACGGGCCCGCGCACTGGCCGCACTCGTGGAACTGTCCGAGCCGTCCCACGCCCGCAGGCTCGCCGCACAGGTCGTGATTGCCGACGGCTGGGACCCCGTTCTGCCGGTCCTGGAGCGGATCGTGCCCCGTTCAGTGGCCGTGGTCGTCGATCGGATGACGAGCTGAGCTGAGCTGAGGTGAACACAGCGCTGCCGGAGGCCAGGCCCCCTGATTGTCAGTGCTGTTTGCGAGACTTGTTCCATGATTCCGAAGCTGCCCTTGCACAGCCCTCGTTGGCGTGACCTCGACGGTGTGAAGGCCGAGGAGGTGACAGCGCTCCTGGAGCAGATGGCCGCCGCGGCCGACACCGAGGGCGGCGACGCCTGGAGGCAGACCTGGACCCACCTCACCGGTGGGCTGATGGACGACGGGGTCGTGTTCGACGGCGCCTATGCGGCCCTCCCGCATCTCGTCGAGGCGGCGGCGGCCCTTCCTCCGGGGCGGACCGTGGACTTCTGGGTGGACCTGGGATTCATGGTGACCGCCGATCACAGGCCCCCCGTCCCGGCCGATCTCGAGGCGGGGTTCCTCGCCGCACTGCGGCTGGCGGAGCGGGCGGCGACCCGGAGCCTCCTCGCCGCCGATACTCCCGCCCGGGTCTGCGCCCACCTCGCGCTCTCCTGCGTGGCCTTCGCCGGTCACCACACGGGCGAAGCGATGAATCAGCTCCTCGATCTCCAGGAAACCGGCCTCCAGTTGGTGTGTCCCGGATGCGAGAGCGACACCGAGATCCCCGAGTTCTTCGCGGACCCGGCGGGTCCGCCTTCCGATGTGCCGGGGCTGCCTGATCCCGCCCGTGTCCGGGAGGGAGGGCATCCCTGGGGCGAGGTCGCCGCGGCGTTGCGGGACGGGGCGCTGGGGGACGGGC
>NZ_LIQQ01000820.1:0-887 GCF_001418565.1 Streptomyces graminilatus
AGTGGGTGCGGGCCGCGGCCCATCGCGGATCCTGTGCAGGACGACTCGTGGCGGGGCATCCGGGCCAAGGGCCTCCATACCAGCGGCGAGGGAGCGGGCAGCCGCCCGTCGTGCTCTCCTTCTCGGTATCGGCGCGGGTGCGCAGGATCCAGCCGACGCCACGGATTTCCTCGTTGGCAGCGAACAGAGTCTGGGCTTCGTCGAGTTGAGCGAGGGCTTGGGTGTATCGAGCGTGGTGCCAGCTGATCACCGCCTTTTCCCGCAGGGTCCAGGCCAGCCCGCGCTCCAGTGGCAGGGCCCGGAAGCGCAGCTCGGCCGCGGTGAGGGTTCGCTCGGCTTCCCGCAGTGCGCCTTGCTGCGCTGCAGGATTCCCAGGTTGCCCAGGGCGTCGCTTTCGCCGTGTGCGTCGCCTGAGCTGCGGAAGAGAGCGATCGCTTCGCTGAAGCACTCTGCGGCCCTGTCCAGGTCATCGCCGCCGTCGCGCAGGGCTTCGCCGAGGTTGCGCAGCAGTGCGGCACGGGCCTGGCCATCCCTCAGCCGGTCGGCCGCGTCCAAAGCGAGCCCGTGGACCTGACCGCTGATGTCCCAGCGCCATTGATGCTCAAGAGCGATGCTCATCGCGTCGGTGATCTCCCAGCACAGCTCCCACCACCCGCGAGCGTGAGCGTGGGTGACGGCTGCCACCAGAACGGCACGCTCGGCTTCGAACCAATGGACGGCCTCCCACACGTCACCTGCCACGGCGTCCTCCGGCGGGGAACGACGGACTGCCCCGTCACGGCCGCTGTGCCGGGCACCTGCCGGCCGTAACTGCGCATCGGCTGCGTCGGCCGCGCTGAGGAGGGCACCGAGCAGACGCCGCACGGCGCTGTCGGCCTCGCCCACCG
>NZ_LIQQ01000820.1:949-1704 GCF_001418565.1 Streptomyces graminilatus
CGGGAGCCCGCTACACAGACCGACCACATCACGGCCTGCTTCAGGGTCCTCGTCCACCCGGTCCGGGCCGCTGATCCGCCTCAACAGATCCCAGGCGGCGCCCTCGTCCAACCCCGGCAAAGCGACGCGCTCATCCACGGCCAGCGTGGCAAGGGCCTGGCGGCTGGTGATCAGGACAACGCACGAAGAACCACCCGGAATCAGCGCAGCTACCTGCTGTTCACTGGCCGCGTTGTCCAGGACGATCAGGACACGCCGATCGGCCAACTCCGTACGGAACTGCCGTGTCCGCCCGGCCACATCATCGGGGATTCTTCCGCGCGGTGTCCCCAGAGCAGCTAGGAAGTCGCCAAGGACCTCGCCCACGGCAGCAGGACGTTCCTCCGCCCCGTTCAGATCGACGAAGAGCTGACCGTCGGGGAAAAACTGCATCAGCTGGTGAGAAGCCTGCACCACGACAGATGTCTTGCCGATCCCACCCGGCCCGTGCACCAGACACACCCTGCACCCGCCAGGACGCTCAGCAGCCTCCACCAGCCGCGCCACCTCCTGGCCGCGTCCAGTGAAATCCGCCAGTGCCGGCGGCAACTGACGCGGGATACCGGACGATTCCGAAAGAAGAGCCAGCGCCTGCGGCGACAGCAGCATCCGCAATTCCTCAACGCCTACAGGATCCTCACCCAGAGCCAGTACCAACCGCCGTCGCAGCTGAACCTGTGCAGCAGGAGAACGGCCCGCCTCCTCGACCAGGGCCG
>NZ_LIQQ01000821.1 GCF_001418565.1 Streptomyces graminilatus
GGGGGCGGGGCAGGTGCGGATGGAGACGGGGATGGGGGCGGAGGCGAGAACGGGACCGGGGAACGGGAACAGGGATGGGGATGGAGATGAGTACGGGGATGAGTACGGGGACGGAGGCGAGAACCGGGAACGGGGAACCGGCACCAGCACCAGCACCGGGACCGGGAAGAGCATCGGGTGGCATGATCATGTCTTGCCTGCCCGTGCGCCCGTAGGCGATACTCCGCTTTCCCCCACCCGCCGGTCCTGACCCCACCGCACGGCCGCGCGCCCTTGCCACCGTCCCCGTTCCCGTGGAGGAATCCCGGCCCGATGGGCTCGACCCTGCGCGCGCTGCGCGCTCTCGTACTGCTCGCCGGCTTCCATCTGCTCGGCCTGCTCCTGCTGGCGGCGCTCGCCGGCACCGACTACCTGCTCTTCGCGTACGCTCCGGCCGCCCTCGCGGCAAAGGTGACCCTCATCTCCGTACTGCTGGCGATTCCGCTGGTCCGCGGCCTGTTCATGCTGCGTACGCCGAAGGGCGAGGAGCCGTCGGGGCTGGCCGTGACCGAGGCGGACGAGCCGGAACTCTGGCGCACCGTGCGGGAGTTGGCCGACCAGGTCGGCACCCGGGCCCCGTCCCGCATCCTCCTCACCGGCGACGTCAACGCAGCCGTCAGCGAGGACGCCCGTCTGCTCGGCCTGCTCCCCGGCCCGCGCCGGCTCTACCTGGGCGTACCTCTGATGCAGGGCCTGACCGAGGCCCAACTGCGCGCGGTACTCGCCCATGAACTCGGCCACTACGCCGGCTCCGACACCCGCCTGGCCGCCACCACTCTGCGCGGACGCACCCAACTCCTGCGCACCATAAGGAGCTTCGAGGAGCGGGCCGGCGGCGCGGAGGCCCGGGTGCGGGCCCGGCAGGAGCGGCGGAACGCCAGGGCCGAGGCCAGGGGCAGGGAAGGGCGGAAGATCGACACGGCCGGCGTGGGCATCACGTACCGCACGCTGGCCCGGATCTACACCGCGTACGCCAAGATGTACCTGCGGGCCACGCTCGCCGACTCCCGCCGCCAGGAGTACGCCGCCGACGCCTCGGCCGCCCGGATCGCCGGCCGCGACGCGACCGCGTCCGCACTGCGCGAAATCCCGGTGCTGACCGGCGCGTTCGGCTTCTACGCACGCAGTTACGCCACCCTGGGCACCGAGGCCGGACTGCTGCCGCCGCGCGGTGAGGTGTTCGGCGGCTTCGGCCGGATGCTGACCGCCCGCCAGCTCGAACTGGCGGGCATGCGCAGCGAGTTGCCCACGGAGCCGACCTCGCCGTACGACTCCCACCCGCCCGTCGCCGACCGCGTCCGCCGTGTCGAGCTGCTCCCCGCCGACGGCCGCGCGGACGAGGCCCACGGCGCTGCCATCGCCGTACTCGCCGACGAGGAGCGCACGTTCGCCGCGCTGGAGGACGCGGTACTGACGGACGAGGTACGGCAGTTGCGGCGCACCGCCGACTGGCAGGAACTCCTCGACGGCGCGATGGCGGGCAACCTCGCGGCGCTCAGCACCCCACTGCACCGGGCCCTGGCCCTGTACACGAAGGCCCACCCCACCCTCCCGGCCCTTCTCGCCCTCATCGACAACGGCCAACTGTGGCAACTGGCGCGCCGGTTGCCACTGTCGGACGAGGCGGTCGCGGCGAAGGGG
>NZ_LIQQ01000822.1 GCF_001418565.1 Streptomyces graminilatus
GGGTGCCGTTGGCGGCGGTGGGGGTGGCCGCCGCGGTGGCTGCCTCCCGTGCCACCGAGGTCGGCGGCGGTGGTGGTGGTGAGGGTCCGGGGGACGGGCCTTGTCTGTCCGAGCTGGAGGAGTTGATCGGGCAGTCGGCGGCCGCCGGGATGGTCGTGGCGCTGTCGGTCGAGGGGGACGCGCGGTTGTACGGCGCGATGGTGGAGCAGACCGCGTACCGGGTGGTGCAGGAGGCGTTGACGAACGTCCACAAGCACGCGGCGGGCGCGAAGACGCACGTACGGCTGGCGCATCGGGGCGACGAGATCGCCATGCAGGTGGAGAACGAGCCACCACCCGAGCCGGCGTCGGCCTCCTCGGCGCTGTTTCCGTCCGGTGGCAACGGTCTGCTCGGGATGAAGGAGCGGGTCGCCGCGCTGGGCGGTGTCTTCGTGTCCGGGCCGACGGAGGCCGGGGGGTTCCGGGTGTCGGCGGTCATTCCCACATAGGTCAGTTCAGTTCAGGTCAGTTCAGGTCGGGTCAGGCCCTGGGGCACATGAGCGACCGGCTTGCCCGCTAGGGCGGTGTCAGGCGTACGGGTTCCAGGCCGGTGACCAGGGTGGCCAGGGCCTGGTCGACGTCGGCGCCGAGGTACCAGTCGCCGGTGTGGTCGAGGGCGTAGACGTGGCCGGCCGTGTCGATGGCCAGCAGGGACTGGGTCTCGGGTTCCTCGCCGAGGGGGCAGACCTCGGTGTCGAGGGCGCGGCCGAGGTCGGCGAGGGTGCGGGCCATGTGGAGGCCGTGCAGGGGGTTGAGGTGCATGGCGGTGGGGGCGACCTGGCGGCCGGTGCCGGGGGGTTTGATGTGCAGGCCGCCGAACTCCGCCCAGGCTTCCACGGCGGCCGGGAAGACGGCGTGGACGTGTCCTGCGGGGGAGATGTGGCCGCGCAGGACGTCGGCCCAGATCTCGGCCTGCTTTATGTCCCAGCGGCCGGGCTGCCAGCCGGCGGCGCGCAGTGCGGCGTCGACGGCCACGGAGAAGCGGGTGGTGGAGGTGCGGTCTGTGTGCATCTGCCCTTCGATCGTCGAGTTCATGGGCCGGCGCGAGCGGGCGTGTGTCGCGGGTGATGAGTGTGCTGCGTGTGTTGCGTTTCCTGCCTGGTGCGGCGCCGTCGTGCGATGGGGTCTGTCGGGTGGTCTCTT
>NZ_LIQQ01000823.1:0-263 GCF_001418565.1 Streptomyces graminilatus
GGGTGCGGGGGGCGCGGGGGGCGCGGTGTCCCGTGGCCGCAGGGCGAGTTGGATGGCCTGGGCCGGGCTGTCGTGGCGGCTGCCGTCCGCGAGAGCCTTCAGGTGGACCTCACGGCTCAGGGCACCGGCGACCGCCTCCGCGCACCGCACGTGGTGTTCGCCGAACTCGGGGCCGGGGGCGGTGCTGACGCTCCGGACCAGGGCGCTCACGGCGCCCAGCAGCAGCGCCGACCGTTCGTGGTCGCCGCGCGCGGCGGTGATCC
>NZ_LIQQ01000823.1:277-1299 GCF_001418565.1 Streptomyces graminilatus
GCCGGTGTCGGCGGCGCGCGGGTCCGCCAGCCGGCTCTGGGCGATGGTCATCTGGAAGAGCCAGAAGAGCGGTTCCGCCGTCTCGCGGGCCCCGCGATGGGTGGCCAGTGCCTCCTCGAAGTGGGCGAGAGCCTGCTCGGGACTGTTCATGAGGAGTGCCGCGCTGCCACGCAGCCCCTGGGCGTGCGCCAGGACGGACGGGCTCCTCAACTGGCGGCCCAGTCGTTCGACCTCGGCCAGCCGGGTTCGGGCCGTCCCCAGGTCGGCCTGGAGCAGAGCCAGATAGGCGGCGGCGGACAGCGCCCGCGCCCGTGGCAGGGTGGGCTCGGGGGCCGCGGCGAGCGCGCGGTCCAGTCGTTGCCGGCCCTCTCCGAGCAGGCCGTTGGCGCACCAGTGGAAACGCAGCGCCGCGGCCAGGGCGAGCATGGCCTGCGCGTCGGCACAGCCGTCGGCATGGACACCGGCATCGGTATCGGCATCGCCATGTGCAGCCGCATCGGCATGGGCGTGGGCATGGGCATGGGCATGGGCATCGATGTCAGCGGCGTCGTGCCGGTAGTCCAGCGCCTTCCGCAGATTGGCCTGTTCGGCGCGCAGCCGGGCCAGGGCCTCCTGCTGGCCGGGACCGTACCAGCGCAGCGCGATACGTTCGGCGAGGGTCACGAAGAAGTCGCGGTGCCGCCGCAGCAACCGTCGCCGGTCCGGTTCGGCGAGCCGGGCGTATCCGTACTCGCGCAGGATCTCCGGCAGGTGGTAGCGGGGCACTCCGCCACGGTCGCAGACCCCCACGACGGACTGGGCGACCAGCCGGTCGAGCANNGAAGCCGCCGCGGAAGACGGCCAGCCGGTTCCACAGCAGCCGCTCGGCGGCGGTGCACAGTTCGTAGCTCCACTCGACCGTCCCGAGCAGGCTGTGGTGGCGCGGCGCCGCGGTCCGGCAGCCGCCGGTCAGCAGCGCGAACCGGTCCGTCAGCCGCTCCACGGCCAGATCGAGGGTTAGGCTGCGCAGCCGGGCCGCCGCC
>NZ_LIQQ01000824.1 GCF_001418565.1 Streptomyces graminilatus
TCCCAGCCCTGGGCCAGCCCCTTCGGCGCCCCCGGTGCTCCCGCGGCCGGCGCCCCGCAGGGCAACCCTTTCGCGGCACCCGCCCCGCACGCCTCCTACGCCCAGCCCGCCGCGCCCGGCGAGCCGGTCCCCCCGCCGCCGACAGCACCCGACGGCCCGGGACAGACCCCGTACGCCTACCCGACGTACCCCTCGCACCCGTCCTACCCGTCCTATCCCTCCGAACGGCAGGACTACGGCTACCCGCACCAGGCGGGATACGCCGCTGCCGGCCCCGGACACCACGCGCCGCCGATGTACGGCGGCGGCCCCGGCTACGGCTGGGGCCCCATGGCTCCCCAGCCGATGAACGGACTGGGCACGGCCTCGCTCGTGGTCGGCATCTCCTCCGCCGTCCTCTTCTGCCTCTGGCCGCTGGCGATCGTCCTCGGCATCCTCGCCGTGGTCCTCGGCCTGGTCGCCCGTGGCAGGGCCCGCCGGGGCCAGGCGACCAACGGGGGCCAGGCACTGGCCGGGATCATCTGCGGTGCCGTCGCCATCGTCCTCGCGGTGGCGTTCGGCGTACTGGTCATCGCGTTCGGCGAGTCCGTGTCCTCGAACACCGACGAGGGCACCAGCAGCTACCGAACGTTTGCCCAGTACTTCGTTCTTCAGGGTGGAGGTGTAGGGCATCCTGAGCCCAGTGGCTCGGAGTTGCCTTGTCCGACAACGTAGTTGGCGGACCTACCGCCGGACTGGCGGGATGTCAAGCCTGTGGAGACCTTGTCAGACCACCTTCGGGTGGCAGAGGTCGATGAAGCAGGAACCCGAGGGAGCACCGCGTAGCGGTGCTGACCGGAATCGCCTACGTTCACGCAGGCGAGGATGTCAATCGACGTCCCTGTCCCAGCGTGGCTAGCGAGCGACCAGGGCGAGCGGCGGACGGGCGGGCGGGTCCGGCAAGCGGTTGGACGGGCGGGCCGGATGAGCAGGTCCGGCGCGAGCCTCCGGATGTGTGGGGCGGGCGAGGCCGGAGGGCGGGTCGGCCTGGCTGTCCGGTCCGGCT
>NZ_LIQQ01000825.1 GCF_001418565.1 Streptomyces graminilatus
GGGAGAGGGGTGGGCGGGCGGCTCACTTGCCGAAGGTGAGCATGAGCTTCTCCTTGTCCTCGTCCCTGCCGCTCAGGCGGGTGGTGGAGAGGTAGAAGCGGCCGTCGACCCAGTCGTACACCTTGGAGAAGAAGCCGTTCTCGGCGCCGGCGGCTGACGCCGGGTTCTTCAGCAGCGTCGCCGGGGCGTGGCCGGCGCCGCCGACCGGGATCGACACGACCTGGCCGCCCGCGTCGTACGACGGCTCGACATAGGCGATGAGGGCGCCGCCCTCGACCTTCATGGGCAGCATCGACTCCTCGGCCGGTGACTTGACGCGCCACTTCTCCTTGCCGGTGGCCAGGCCGATCGCGACGATCTCGTTGGCGCCGGTCGTCGCCTTGGTCGGCAGATAGAGGTTCTCGGCGTCGGTGGCGACGCCCTGGCAGCCCTGGAGGGCGCGTTCGAGGATCGCCCAGCCGCACACGGGTGCGAAGGGCTCGTCGACGGAGACCTCGGAACGGAAGGTGCCGTCGGCCTTGAGCGTGGAGATGTTCCACGACTTCTTGTCCTCGTTGGTGAGATAGAGGACGACCGGATCGACGGAGTACGTGCGCCCGACCGCCCAGCCCTTGGGAATCGGCCGGGTCCAGCGGGCCGCGCCGGTCCTGGGGTCCAGCTCCTGCACCTCGTCGTGCTCGGTGGAGGTGGACGCCCCGCAGGACGACACGACGATCAGCTTGGTGCCGCCCGCGAAGGCGGCGGGGAAGCAGGCGGCCCCGTACCGGACCTTGTCGAACAGCTTGGCGCCGGTGGTCAGGTCGTACGCCGTGCCGGACTGGGAGCGCCCGACCATCAGCGTCGTCCCGGTGAGCGTCAGCTCGACGCTGAGCGCGCTGTCGAACAGCGCCCCGTCGGCGACCTCGGCGTTCCAGCCCTTCGCACCCGTGTTCAGGTCGAGCACCTGGAGCTTGTTGCACTTGGCGCGTTCGCTGGCGCCGCTCATATAGGCGACCACGATCTTGTCGTCGGCCGACTTCCGTGGGGTGACGGCGCAGATCTTCTGCGGGAAGGTGATCGGCCCCCAGGCGGTGTCCCCGGTCCCGGCGCGGAACGCGAACACCTGCTTGTAGGCCGACTTCACGGCCACCTTGTCGGTGATCCACATGCCGTCGGCGTCGGCACCGGAGGCGGGCGCGTCCGGGGCGTCCTTGGACCAGAGCACCTTCGCCTCGCCGGCCTTGCGCCCCTCGTTGAGGTCGTCGTCGCCGCCCTGGTCTGCGTCCGCGGGGCCGGATCCGGAGGCGGGCGCGGAGACGCCCGGACGGGCCGTCGGCTTGTCGTCGTCACCGCCGCCACCTCCCCCGCCACCGCTGGTCACGGCGTACACGGTGCCCCCGATGACGAGCAGCGCGGCGAGGGCCGCCGCGAGCAGCATCGCGGGCCGCCCCTTGAAGGGGCCACGGGAGCCGCCGCCGGGCGGGACGGCGGCGCCGGGGAAGTGC
>NZ_LIQQ01000826.1 GCF_001418565.1 Streptomyces graminilatus
GGCGTCCTTGGCGCCCTTCGCGGCGTTCGCCGGCCCCGAGACCGCAGCCAGATTCGAGGGACATTGGCGAAAATCCAGGCGCTGCGCCGCGGTGAGATCCCGGGCTCCTGACTGCCAGGCGAGTCCGAGGGGCACGATGTGGTCGATCTGGACCGCGAGCGAGGTCGTCGGCCCTCGGCGGAACACGATCGTCTCGCCGGTGTACCGGTCGTGCAGCACACCGGAGACGACGGTGCACCCGTCCTGAGCACGGACCACATCCGTGAGGTCGCGAGAGAGGATGTCCTGCCTGGTCGGGCAATGATTCTGAGCCAGCTCGACGGATCCCTCGTCGCTCCAGGCCGGTCCGAACGCCTCCCGGGAGTAGCCGGCAAGGGAAGAATGCACCCGCACGGGCAGGGCGTTGAGCTCGGCCGTCACCGCCGAGGCGTCCGGGCCGGCAGCCGCCGGGGCGGCACCGGCGTTCGTGGACAAGGCGGTCGGCGGGTCGCATGCCGAGGCGGCCAGGACGCCGGCCAGCATGAGGCCGGCACCGAGGAGGCGGTGAGGGCGGTGAGCCATGTGGTGTTCCTGTTCATGTCGCGAAGAGCGCCGTCAACTCCTACAGGTGCCGGGGCGAGGGCCGGTGTGACACGCCGCAGGCAGATTCCTCGAGCCGATGCCGGCAGGGTCAGCCGAGCCGGCCCTCGAAGGTGACACGGGACCCGTCCGTGCCGACGGCCTCGATGGTCAACGGGCCGCCGACGGCGGCCTTCGGAACCCGGAAGGAGACGGTCTGGGTGGCGGTGCGGCGAGGAGCGATGGCGGCGTCGTGGTAGCCGTAGACCGGGTGGATCGTGGCGGCCAGGTGCAGGTCCTGGCCAGTGAAGACGCGCAGGGTGGTGCCCAGACCCGTCATCGGATCGGCGCCGCGGTTCGCCACGCTCAGCTCGAGCTCGGCGGTCCGGGTGCTGCCGCTGCCGACTACGGAGACCGTCGAGAGGCGGACCGAGTCGGCGTGCCACTGCCCCAGCTGTGTGACTCCCTGCCCGCCAGGACTGCCGGCCCGGGGCGTCTCGGACGAAGCAGCGGTGGCCCGGCCGGGCAGCGCGCCCTCGAAGAAGAGCAACTCCGGTTCAGCCAGTCCTTCCTGCGTGGTCTCCGCCGTCACGGTGACCCGCTGACCGCCGGCGTCGGCCGGGAACGCCAACCGGACCTGAGTGGTGACCGAGCCGTTGGGGCGGACGCGCGCCGGATCGCTCTCTCCGGACTGCCCGGCCGCCTCGTTCTCGGTGTCCTCCGCCTCGGCCTGGCGGCCCAGCTCGCCGTAGCGGGCGGT
>NZ_LIQQ01000827.1 GCF_001418565.1 Streptomyces graminilatus
GGTGGTGACGTCGCAAAGAATCTCGTCCCGCCCACTCCCTTCCCCGCCCCCGGCCAGCCGCACAGCGCCCACAAGTGCCTTGAAGACATTGACACTTGTGGAGTCACCGACCACGATCTGCCCGGCACCCGCCCCCACCAGCGGAGCGATACGGTCACCGATCCGCTCGGGCGCGGTCCACCATCCGCTCTCGTCCCAGGACCGGATGCGCAGCTCGCCCCACTCCCGGCGCACGACGTCGTCGAGCCGGGCGGGAACGGCGGCGGGAAGCGCGCCGAGCGAGTTCCCGTCCAGGTAGGTGACGCCGAAGTCGAGCACGAACCGCTCGCGCACCTTGGCCAGTTCATCGCGCGAGTCGAGCCGCGCGGCGATCTCCGTCTTCGAAGGCAGCAGCTCAGACATAGGACCTGGCCGTCCACAGCTCGGGGAACACGTTCTTCTGGGCCCGCTTCTCCAGCCAGGCGACCCCGGCGGAGCCACCGGTACCGGTCTTGGCCCCCATGGCCCGCCGAGTGGCCACCAGGTGATCATTGCGCCAACGCCACACCAGCTCGGCGACGTTCGTCAACGCCTCGCCGAGACGGGCGAGTTCGTCCTCCGGATCACCGGAGTAGAGCGCGGTCCAGGCGGCCTCGACCTCGGCGGAGGGCTCGTACCGCTGGGACACGTCCCGGGTCAGGACGGCGTCCGGTACGGCGTAACCGCGCCGCGCGAGCAGCCGCAACACCTCGTCGTACAGGCTCGGTTCGTGCAGCGCCTTCTCCAGCTCGGCGTGCACACGCGGTGCGCCCCGATGGGGCACGAGCATCGACGCGGACTTCTCGCCGAGCAGGAACTCCATCCGCCGGTACATCGCGGACTGGAACCCGGAACCCTCACCGAGGGCGGCACGGTACGAGTTGAACTGGGCCGGGGTGAGCTGGGCGAGGGGGCGCCACGAGGCGTTGAGCGCGTCCAGCTCACGCACGGACCGCTTGAGCGCGGCGACGGCGGTGGGCACGTCATCTCCGCGAAGCGCGTTCGCGGCGGTCTCCCACTCGTGCACGATGACCGTGAACCACAGCTCCATGACCTGGGTCGTCACCAGGAAGACCATCTCTCCGGGGTCGTCGGAGAGGGTGTGCTGGAGGTGGGTGAGGACGTCGGCCTGGACGTAGTCCTCGTAAGGGGTGGTGCCGGCGAAGTCGAGATGCGGGGTCTCGGGCTCCGAAGCCTCGGTGGGCTGAGCCTGGAGGGACATCGCTGTCTCCTGTTGTACTCCGGGTAGCGGTCCGCCCCTGCCGAATTCCGACACGGGGGCCCCGGTCCCCGGGGCATTCAACACAATCGTCCCCCAATCCCGCAAGACCCGCCTGGTCACAGACAGGCGGGTCTCACGGTACGGACGCGGGACGCAGGGTTACGGGGTTACGGGGTTACTGGCCGAGCGTCTGGGCCGCCGTGTCCGAGGAGTCCTTCAGGAACTGGGTGCAGCGCTCGTACTCCTCCTGCTCGCCGATCGAACCGGCGGCACGGGCGAGGGCGTACAGGGCCCGCAGGAAGCCACGGTTCGGCTCGTGCTCCCACGGCACGGGTCCGTGGCCCTTCCACCCGGCGCGGCGCAGGGAGTCCAGTCCGCGGTGGTATCCGGTACGGGCGTAGGCGTACGACTCCACGACGCTGCCGCGCTCGAAGGCGTCGTCGGCGAGCTGGGCCCAGGCGAGGGAGGAGGTGGGGTACTTCGCGGCGACGTCGGCGGGTGCGGTGCCGTTCGCGAGGAGTTCGCGGGGCTCGGGGTAGTCGGGGAGGTG
>NZ_LIQQ01000828.1 GCF_001418565.1 Streptomyces graminilatus
CCCCCGAGGACGGGACGGGAAGGGGCGGCGGGGGCGACCTACCGCGTCACCCGGCAGACGCTCCGGAAGTCCCCGACTCCAGCAGCTGCCCGCCGTCCCACACCACGCCGACCTGGCGGTAGTACGCGGCGATCGGCTCACGAATCTCCAGCCGGGCCAGCTCCTCCGTAGGCGCCGAGAACAGCTCCAACTCCGCGTCCCCGACCCACGCCTGCCCACCCTCGAACGACGCCGCCCCGGACGAGATCAGCTCGTCGAGAGCCAGCCCCTTGCCGTCGATGGACGGAAGCCACCGGTGATGGGCCATCGGGTGACCGTTCACGAACCCGTTCGTGGAAGAGGGCTCCCGCAGAGTCACCACGGCCTGCGCCAACCGCCGGTCGGCAGCCGCCAGCGTCGCCCCGAACCGCGCCCCCGCCTCGATCCGCGGAGCGGGCCCGTACGGATGCGGACGCGTCTGGTGGATCGACCCGAGCTTCTTCGGATACCCCTGGTGCAGTCCGCGAGCGATCGCGAAGTCCTTGTCGACCCAGATGTAGACGCACCGCGAGTACGTCTCGCCCCGGTACTTGCAGCGGACGACCGCGAAGGCCTCCTTGTACTGCCCCCGCACGGGATCCAGCAGCTCGTCCCCCGACTGCGAGCACGACTGCCAGTCGGCCCAGATCAGGGCGACCGCGCCCGGATCCTCGTCGGCCAACTCCAGCGGCTCGGGCAGCAGTTCACGTACCCGCGAGGGGTCGGTGCGGTACTCGACGGTCAGCAGGTCACCGGAGTACCGCCAGGGCGGCGACGGGATGAGTGACGAGGCACCGCTCGCCGTCTTGGGGTGGAAGAACCCACGGGGACCGGTCACTTGGAGGCTCCTTGCACAGTGAGGGCGGGCTGCTTGAGCAGTTCGGCGCGGTATCGGGCGGCCTTCGCGGCCGTGGCGGGTCCGCCGAGGGCGACGACGCCGACAAGCTGCTCCCCGGCGTGGTAGCCGACGAGAACGTCCGCTTCCGGGTCGCCGTCCAGGACCCGCACATCGTCGATGCCGAGCACGGGCGCCCCGAAGGACTGGAGCCGGAAGTCGTGCTGGTCGCTCCAGAAGGTGGGCAGCGGCGCGAAGGGCGCCAACTCCCCTTCCCCGCCTGAGAGTTCCCTGCCCGCGAGATGAGCGGCCAGCGACTTCGCCGCGTGCTTCGCGGTGTCCGTGGGGATCGACCAGTGCTCGACGCGGCGGGGTACGCCGTCGTAGCGGGCGTTGGGGAAGCGGGCCACGTCGCCGACCGCGACGACGTCCGGGCGTCCGCCGACCCTGAGCCACTCGTCGGTGAGCACGCCGTCGCCGAGGTCGACCCCGTTGCCGTCCAGCCACTCGACGTTGGCGACGGAACCGACCGACTCCACCACGACGTCGGCCGGCAGGACCGTACCGTCACCGAGGACGACCCCGGTGACCCGGTCGTCGCCCTCGAAGCCGGCGACCCCCGTGCCGAGCGCGAAGCGCACCCCGCGTTCCTCGTGCCGCCGCAGCAGCGCGCGGGCGAGGAGTTCACCGAGGGGGCCCACCATGGGCAGGGGCAGCGGATCGACGACGGTGACCTCGGCGACGCCGAGTCCGAGGGCCGTGGCGGCGACCTCGCAGCCGATGAATCCGGCGCCGACCACGACGACCCTGACACCGGGCCGGGTCAGTTCCGCGCGCAGGGCCTGGGCGTCGGTGAGGGTGCGTACGGTGTGGCGGCCGGTCCGCGGGCCGGGGCAGCGCAGGCGCCGGGGGCGCATTCCGGTGGCGACGACCAGACCGCCGTACGACAGGGTCGAGCCGTCGTCGAGGTCGATGGTCCGGTCGGCGAGACTCGCCGACACCGCCTTTGTGCCCAGACGCCACTCGACGTCCGCCGCCGACGCCTTCGGGGTGAAGGCGAGGGACTCGAAGGACGCCTTGCCTGCCAGTACCTCCTTGGACAGCGGAGGCCGGTTGTAGGGCATGTGCGGCTCGTCGCCGACGACCGTGACCGCTCCGGCCCAGCCGGCCGCGCGCAACTGTTCGGCGGCGCGCAGTCCGGCCATGGAGGCGCCCACGACGACCACGCGCCCCGGGGGCACGTCCGTCCGGTCGGTCATGTCAGTCCTCGATCCGGATGGCCTGGAGCGGGCAGACGTCCGCGGCCTCCTCGACCTCGTCGCGCAGGGCGTCATCGGGGTCGGAGACGTACAGCAGGTGACCGCCGTCGTCCATCGAGAAGACGTCGGGTGCCGCGAAGACGCACTGACCGTGGTCCTGGCACTTGTTCATGTCGACGACGACCTTCATGGCCGGTCCTCCTGGTGGTGAGGGCGTCGGAACGGGGGGTGAGGGGTGAGAGGTAAGGC
>NZ_LIQQ01000829.1 GCF_001418565.1 Streptomyces graminilatus
GTCCTGAGGTGCTCGGGGTGCTTGGGGGGCCTGAGGCGCTTGGGAAGCCTGGGGTGCCCGGGGGGCGTCGAGCCAGCTCGCCACGGTCGGCATGAGCCCCTTCTCCACGGCCCGCACCAGGACGTCGTGGCCGACGCCGTCGAGTTGCAGGAACACCAGGCCGGGCGTCGTCGGGCCCTCGAACCGCCGTGCGGTGCCGCGCCGGTCGGCGAGTCGGTAGAGCCGTCTGCGGTAGGCGTCGTCGTCCCGTACGGCCAGTGCGGCGCCCGTCGCGGAGGCCACGGCGGACATCACCGCGGCGACCACGACCGCTGTCTCGGGGGCCGCCTCGGGGCGGTCGGCCGGGGTCAGCCGGAGAGCGACCAGCAGCACCGCGCCGTTCAGGAAGAAGACCAGCAGACCGAGTACGAGGGCGGGCACGAGCAGCAGCAGCCGGACCAGCACCGGCCAGACCAGGGCCGACAGCACACCGAAGGCGCCTGCGCCGACGGCCGCGGTGACCGCGATCCGGGTGGCGCTGTCGCCGTCACCGGTGCGGATCCGGAAGTCCGGCAGGAGGCCGGCGAGCACCAGCATCGTCAGCGTCGACACGGCCCACACCGTGACGCTCCGCCCGATCTGACTGACGATCCGCCGCCAACGCCCCGCACCCACGTCCCGCACACCTCACGTCCCGGCCCGTCCCCACGTCGGACCGGATCCCACCCTGTCACAAGGCGGCAGCGGCCACCGGCCCGCCCGGTACGGGCTCGGCGGCCGAGGTTCAGCGTCCGTCGTACCCGGCGGTCGGCATGGACAGGCGACGGTGGACACGGGCCTTCATCTGCGCGTCGTACGACGGTTCCGCGCGGCCCACCGTCTCGACCCGCACGCCGCGCCGCTCGCACTCGGCGGTGAACTCGTCGACCGAGGTCAGCGCCTGCTCCAGGACCCGCTGGCTGGGCGCCACGAAAAGGTCGAGGCCGGGCTCGACGCCGTTCCACAGGGCGCCGTGGTCGGGGCGCAGACCCCGGACGAGCAACTCGCGGGCGACGACGTAGCCGTGTTCGGCGGCCCAGCGGGCGCACATCGCGTGCTGGCTGCGGGAGTCGACGAGGAAAGGCTCCTCGTCCAGTTCCTCCAGCGGCGTCAGGCTGGCGATCGCGGTGACCCGCGGTACCGGGCCGGGCAGGCCTGCGGCGGCGTGCGGGTGTCCCATGGCGTCCCCCTAAGCTCCGGGCTTCCCCGTTCACCTCGGGGTTTTCCCCACTCGCCCCGGGTTTCCCGCCGACCCTACTCCTGCCCGTACTCTTCGGGGAGTCGCACGAGGGAGGCAAAGGGGTGCCGGTGGAGATCACCTGGTGGGGCCACGCCACCTGTACGGTCGAGGACTCGGGCGTACGCGTGCTCACCGACCCCCTGTTCGTGCGCCGGCTCGCCCATCTGCGCCGTCGCCGGGGCGAGTTGCCCCCGCCCGGCGCATGGCGCGCGGACGTGGCGCTCGTCTCCCATCTGCACTCCGATCACCTCCATGTGCCCTCCCTCGCGCGCCTCGCGCCGGGCGCGCGCCTGATCGTGCCCCGGGGCGCGCCGAAGGCGGTGCCGGGCTTCGCGCGCAGGCTGGCCCATCTGCGGATCACGGAGGTGGTCCCCGGGGACCACACCAAGGTGGGCGACCTGGTTGTACGGGCCGTGTCCGCGCGGCACGACGGTCGGCGGCTGAACGTCGGTCCGCAGCGGGCGCCCGCGCTCGGCTATGTGGTCGAGGGCGAGGCGCGGACGTATTTCGCCGGGGACACGGGGCTGTTCGCGTCGATGGCCGAGGAGGTCGGGCCGGTCGACGCGGCGCTGCTGCCGGTCGGCGGCTGGGGGCCGTATCTCGGCGAGGGGCATCTCAACGCGGAGCGGGCGGTGGAGGCACTGGCCCGGCTGGCGCCGCGCAGTGCGGTGCCGGTGCACTACGGCACGTACTGGCCGATCGGGTTGGACGCCGTGCGCCCCCATGAATTCCACGCGCCGGGCGAGGAGTTCGTACGGCTCGCGGCGCAGCGCGCGCCCGCGGTCGACGTGTACCGGCTGGGGCACGGGGAGAGCGTGCGCCTGGAGGTCGCGCGGTGACCGTGCTGTTGACCGCCACCGCGGCCTCCGGACAAGGATCGACGGGGCAGGCGATCGGCTATCCGACGCTGTTCCTGCTGGTGCTGATCGGGGCGCTGGTGCCGGTGGTGCCGACGGGGGCGCTGGTGAGTTCGGCGGCGGTGGTGGCCTTTCACGAGCACTCGCCGCTCACCATGGCGCTGGTGTTCGTGGTGGCCTCGCTGGCCGCGTTCCTCGGCGATGTGGCGCTGTACTGGCTGGGCCGGCGCGGGATGGACTCGAGGAACGGCTCGCGCTGGCTGGCCGCGATCCGCAACCGGGCGCCCGAGGACCGGCTCGCGCGGGCCCAGGAGAAGCTGGGCGAGCACGGGGTGGCGGTGCTGGTGCTGTCCCGGCTGGTGCCCGCCGGGCGCATTCCGGTGATGCTGGCCTGTCTGCTTGCGAAGTGGCCGGTACGCCGCTTCGCCCGTGGTGCCGTCCCGGCCTGTCTCGCGTGGGCCGCGACGTACCAACTGATCGGCGTCCTAGGCGGTTCGCTCTTCGCCGAACCCTGGCAGGGCGTGGTGGCGGCGGTCGCCCTGACCCTGACGATCAGCGCGGCGCCGAGCGTGTGGCGCCGGGTACGCGGCACCGGCGGGGCGGCCTGAGGCACTTCCTTCGCCCCCGCCGCCCCTT
>NZ_LIQQ01000083.1 GCF_001418565.1 Streptomyces graminilatus
GCAGTTCCCCGCGCCCCTGATAACGACGCCCCTGCGGGGCGCGTTATAGCTCCTGTGGTCAGTGCCTGCCTATACCTGCCAGAGTCACCTGCCCCGCCTACACCCCCAGCAGCCACCTGCCCCCGCCTATCAGCGAGCACAAGCTCACCGCGTGGAACAGGAACAGCCACAGGCCCGCCGGGACGTGGGTCAGGCGGGAGAGCTGGTCCGCGTCCGAGTCGCCCGCGCCGCCCCTTCGGCGTTTGGCCTGGAGTTCGAAGGCCGGGCGGACTCCGCCGAGGAGCAGGAACCACACCACCGCGTACGCGAACGCCGCCTGGATCTGGGGTCCGGCGAGCCAGGAGACCAGGACGAAGGTGCCGCCGGTGACGAACACCGTGAGGGCGCCGTACGCGTTGCGGATCATCACCAGCATCGCCACCAGCAGTGCCGTGGCCAGCCACAGCAGGGCCGTGATGTGGCCGGCGGAGAGGAGCGCGGCCCCGCCGAGGCCGAGGAGCGGGGGAGCCGTGTAGCCGAAGGCGGCCGTGAGGATCATGCCGATGCCGTACGGCTTGCCCCGGCTGACCGTGAGGCCGCTGGTGTCGGAGTGCAGGCGTATGCCGGTGAGGGTGCGGCCGGTCAGCAGCGCGACCAGGCCGTGGCCGCCCTCGTGCGCGATGGTGATGGCGTTGCGCGAGACGCGCCACAGGGGATGCGGGACGATCACGGCGAGCGCGGCGGCCAGGGTCGCGATCACCACCCACAGATCGGGGTCGGGCTGGCTGCCGAAGATCTCGTCCCAGAGGCCGGCCAGCGAGGTGGATGCGATGCTGCTGTCCATTGTCGGTGGGGGCTCCCTAGCGTGGCTTCGAATCTGGCAGTGTGGCACGTATGTGCGGTAGGTATGCAGCGAGTCGTGCGCCCGAGGATCTCGCAGGAATCTTCGAGGTCGAGAAGTGGGAGCCAGAGGAGACACTCGCCCCTGACTACAACGTGGCCCCGACCAAAGAGGTCTACGCGGTCCTCGACCGTCCATTGAAGGACGCCGACGATCCGACTCCGGTTCGGCAGCTGCGGAAGCTGAGATGGGGGCTCGTCCCCTCCTGGGCCAAGACGCCCGAGGGCGGCGCCCGGATGATCAACGCGCGGGCGGAGACGGTCCACGAGAAGCCCTCGTACCGCCGTGCCTTCACCACCCGGCGCTGCATCCTGCCCGCCGACGGCTACTACGAGTGGGTCACCGGGGCCGGCGAGCGTGAGCTGGAGGTGGAGGGGAAGAAGAAGCGGCCGAGGAAGCAGCCGTACTTCGTCACCCCCGCCGACGGGTCGGTCTTCGCGATGGCGGGCCTGTACGAGTTCTGGCGGGACCGGACCCTGCCCGACGACCACGCGCTGGCCTGGTGGGTGACCTGCTCGGTCATCACCACCGAGGCCGAGACCTCCCCGCTCGCCGTCGCCCCCGCCGAGGGCCCCCGCGCCCTGGCCGACATTCATCCCCGGATGCCCCTCATGCTCACCCCGGACCAGTGGGACGCCTGGCTGGATCCGGCCCGTACCGATGTGGACGACCTGCGTGGGCTGCTCGCGCCGCCGCCCGCCGGGCTGATGCGCGCCTACCCCGTCTCCACGGCCGTGAGCAACGTCCGCAACAACGGGCCGGAGCTGCTGACCGAGCTGGAGGGGCCCGAGGAGGGCACACTCTTCTGACGTGAGCCCAACACGAATCGAAACCGTCGAGACCGACGCGGGCCCCGCTCGCATCACCTGGCGTCCGGCCGCGCGGCCCCGGTTCGTCCTCGCCGTCAGTCATGGCGCCGGGGGCGGCATCGAGGCGCGGGATCTTCAGGCGCTCGCCCGGGAACTGCCGGCGCACGGTGTCACCGTGGCGCTCGTCGAGCAGCCCTGGCGGGTGGCCGGCAAGAAGGTCGCGCCCGCGCCGAAGACGCTGGACGCGGGCTGGCGGGGCATCTGGCCCGCGCTGGCGAAGCCGGGGCTGCCGGTGATCGCGGGCGGGCGCAGCGCCGGGGCCCGCGTGGCCTGTCGTACGGCCGGGGAACTGGGCGCCGTGGCCGTGCTCGCGCTCTCCTTCCCGCTGCACCCGCCCGGTCGGCCCGAGAAGTCGCGGGCCGCCGAACTGCTCGGGTCCGGGGTGCCCACCCTGGTCGTCCAGGGCGGCAACGATCCGTTCGGGAGACCGGCCGAGTTCCCGTCGGGGGAGTACGAGCTGCTGGAGGTGCCATACGGCGATCACGGTTTCGCCGTGCCGAAACGGGCACCCGTGGGGCAGGAGGAGGCTGTGGCGTTGATCACCGGCCGGGTGGTGGAGTGGGTCGGGTCACTCGGGTGACGGCCGGGAATGCCGGGTGGCGGATCACTGTTGTGCGAATCAGACACACCACGAGCGCGGGGTGACCGTTCGTACGAGAGGAAGTCCGCCGCATGGGTTCGACCATCTGCCCGAATCGCCGCAGCAGTGCTGACCTGGACTGGACGGTCCTGCACGCGTCGAAGACCGCCCCTATTCGGGCGGCGGGCGGACACGATGTTCGTCTATCCTCCGATTCGAGTGGGATCGGTTTCGGTTCCATCACGACGCTGGAGGAGGTGGGTCCGGTCACTGGGACCGACGCAGGGACCGAACACGGCCAGGCGGAGCAGCCCGAGGGTCCGGGCAGGAGCGAGTCGACCGCCGAGCGCAGTGCGCGCTTCGAGCGGGACGCACTCGAATTCCTCGACCAGATGTACTCCGCCGCGCTGCGCATGACACGCAACCCGGCCGACGCCGAGGATCTGGTGCAGGAGACCTACGCGAAGGCGTACGCGTCCTTCCACCAGTTCCGTGAGGGCACCAACCTCAAGGCGTGGCTGTACCGCATCCTCACGAACACGTTCATCAACTCGTACCGCAAGAAGCAGCGCGAACCCCAGCGCAGCGCCGCCGAGGAGATCGAGGACTGGCAGCTGGCGCGCGCCGAGTCGCACATGTCGACCGGTCTGCGCTCCGCCGAGTCGCAGGCGCTCGACCACCTGCCCGACTCGGACGTGAAGGAAGCGCTGCAGGCGATCCCGGAGGAATTCCGGATCGCGGTGTATCTCGCTGACGTAGAGGGCTTTGCGTACAAGGAGATCGCGGACATCATGGGGACACCCATCGGCACGGTGATGTCCCGGCTGCACCGCGGACGCCGTCAACTGCGCGGCATGCTGGAGGACTACGCCCGTGACCGTGGCCTGGTCCCGGCCGGTGCCGGAGAGTCGAACGAAGCGAAAGGTTCGGGCTCATGAGCTGCGGAGAGCCGCACGAGACGGACTGCAGTGAAGTACTCGGTCATCTCTACGAGTTCCTCGACAGAGAGATGCCGGACTCGGACTGCACCAAGTTCGAGGTCCACTTCGAGGAGTGCTCTCCGTGCCTGGAGAAGTACGGGCTCGAACAGGCCGTGAAGAAGCTCGTCAAGCGCTGCTGCGGTCAGGACGACGTGCCGTCCGACCTGCGCGCCAAGGTCATGGGGCGGCTCGACATGATCCGCTCCGGGCAGGCTGTGCCCGACCACGACGTGGCTGCCGACGGCTGACACCGCCGTACTGGTTGGACGCCATCGGCCCCGCGCGCGCGGGGCCGATCGTCGTTTTTCTCCCTGCTTGTGCCCGTGCCTGTGCCCGTGCTTGTGCTTGCGCCTGTGACTAAGACCTCAGAGATCTCAGACGTCCAGGCCGTTCTCGATCCTCTTCAGGCTGTGCCGGGCAAGCGCCAGGTTGCTGCGCGACCGGTCGAGCGCGATGTACAGGAAGAGCGCGCCCTTGCTGCTGGCCAGTGGCCGGATCAGGTGGTACTGCTTGCCCAGCGTGATGAGGATGTCCTCGATGGTGTCGTCCATGTCGAGCGAGGCCAGCGTGCGCATCTTGGCCCGTACGACCTCGGTGTTGCCCGCCGCCGCGAGCTCCAGGTCCAGGTTCGGGCCGCCGCCGAGGGTGCCGAGCGACATGCCGCTGTCGTAGTCGACGAGCGCCACGCCGAGCGCTCCGTCCACGGTCATGGCTTCCTTGAGCGCTGTCTCGATGTTCATTCCGCTGCCCCAATTCCTCGGTGACGCTGACCGGTCGATGTAAGTGCAACTACGATCTAACTCAAGCGACTCGCCGGTCGCAAAGCAGCAACTTTGTTGCCTGTTACGAAACTTGCCGCTCAAAGTACTGTGCCGCAGGCGGGCGCGAAGGGGGAATGGCTAAATGTCGACGGCAGTTGAGGCGTCGCTGGCCCGGTTCCTTGACTCCCCTGGCGTCACCGGTGTAGCGCTCGTCGACGCCGTCACCGGTCTCACCTACGGGGTGGCGGGGGACGGCGCCGAGGCCGGAGACGGCCAGGAGGCTTCCGATTTCGCCGCCCTCGTCGCCGAACGGCTGGGCCGGGCGGGCGCCGAGGGGGAGCTGGAGAGCATTGTCATGACCAGTGCGCGACGGCACCAGGTCCTGGTCACGGTGGGCCGTCCGGCGGGCGATCCGCTGCTGCTGACGGCCGGTCTCGACCGGGAACGGGCCAACCTCGCACTCGCCGCACGCGGCTTGGGCGAGCTGGCCGACGAGGTGCTGGCATGACGGGCACGATCGCCATCGCTGCCGCCCCGGCGGGTTCGGCACGCACAGCACGTGAGGCGCGTACGTCGGGTACGCCGTGTGCGTCGTGCACGCGCGAGCGGGTGGGCGCATGAGGGCGCCTCACCCGCGCAATCTGCCCGCGCTGCTGGTGCGGCTGCACGAGGACGAGTTCAGCGGCACGGTACGGGTCGCGGGCACCCCGGGCGGCACGCTCCATCTGCGTGACGGACTGGTCGGCGCCGTCGAGACCCCGGGCGCGCCGACCGCCGCCTCGGTCCTGCTGGCCTCCGGCCGGATCGGCGACGACGACTGGCTCGCCGCGTGCGCCGCCCAGCGCGACGAGGATCTGCTCGGCGAACGCCTGGTGGCCGACGGGCTGGTGGGCGCCGCCGAACTCGAAGTCGTCTGCACGGCAGTCGTGTTCGACGGGGCCTTCGCCATGTCGCTGGGCGCGCTGGGCAATTGGGAGCTGAGCGACCGGGAGCCGGGCTTCGTCGCCCGACCGGGCGTGGAACCACGGCAGTTGACCGACGAGACGACGCGGCGTATCGCGCGGCTCGGCAGCCTCTGGGGACCCGCGAGCGACCTCGCACGCGTGCGTCCCGTACCGGGTACGGGAGTTGTGGAAGGGCCGCTGTCCCGTCGGCACGAGGACATCCTGAACCAGGTCAACGGGCGCCGAACCGCCCGGGACATCGCCTTCGCGCTGGGGCGCGGACTGTACGCCGTGATGCTGGACCTGATCCGTATGCGGACGCTCGGGTTCCTCCGCTGGGAGGTTCCGGGCGCTCTTGACGGCCGGCCCAGCACGGCGGCACGTGTCACCCCCGGCCGTACGACGGCCCCCGGCCCGCCGCCGGCGCCGTCGAGAACCGAGCCGCTGCCGAGGCGTGTGCCCCGGGGCGGAGAGAAAGGGGGGAAGTGAGTGCGGACGACGGAAGAGAAGTCCCAGTCGCCGACCGAAGTGCTGACGGAAACGATGAGGGAAACGCGGCAGATCACGACGGCCCGGGTGTGAGCACCCCCTCCCTGCCCGTACGGAAGCCACTTCCCGTACGGGGTCCGGCGAACCCTGCCCTCCTGGGCCCCTCGGCCGAAGAACTGGCCGCCGATCAACCCTCTGTCGAGACGCTGCGGCGGGTGCGCCACGCGTTGCGTGCTCTTCCTGAGCCCGACTGACCGCAAGGAGTACGTCCCATGGGTCCCCTGAGCCCTCCGAGTCCCCTGAGCGAAAATCCGGAGTCCCTCGATCCGGAGTCCCCCGATCCGGAGTCTCCCGAACCTCCCCGGTCCTCCCAACTCACGGACATCCTGACCTCGTTGCGGGACCGGGTGATGGGAGTCTCCGAGAGCGTTCTGTCCACGGTGGACGGGCTTCTCGTCGTCGCCGACGCGGACACCGTGCACCCCGAGTCGGTCGCGGCGCTCGCCGCCGCCACGCTCGGGGTCAGCCGCCGGATCGCCGAACAGGCGAAGGTCGGCGCCCTGCGCGAGGTGGTCGCCCGGTGCGGATCCGGGTACGTCATCGTGCTGGCCGTCGGTGAACGCGCGCTGCTGACCGTCATGGGCGACGACGGGCTGGACCTGGCCGCGTTCCAGCGTGAATCCCCGGCCACGGTCGACGAGTTGACCAAGGTGCTGGCCGCGGATGTGGCCCACTGAGCCGGTAGGTCCGGCCGCTCACTCGAACGGGCTAATCTGCGGCTCCTGAGGCCTGAGATTCGCCGAATGCCCCGGTACCGCGGCTGTCCGCCGCCCTATCCTCCATGTCCCGGAGCCTGAACCGGCTTGTGCCGAACGCCAGCCCGGCCGGCCCCGGTCCGGGACACGGGGGAGGGAGCGCCATGCGGTCGATCACACCGTGGGCGCGTGTCTACGTCATCGCGGTCGCCCTGGCAGCTGTCCTCTGCGCGGCGCCCGTCCGCTCCGCGCACGCCCCTTGGGGCGCCGTCGCGCTGTTCGCCGCGCTGTGCGCGGCCTGCGAGCAGCACGCGGTCGGCCGGTTCGGCTGGTTCAGCCGGTTCGGCGGGGGCCGGGGGTACGAGGGTCCGGGCGCCGTCGGAAGCGGTGGCGCCGGCGCCGGTCCGCCCCGGTGGCACACGCCCGTCCTGCTCGCCGGCGCCTTCCTGCTGCCGCCCGCGGCCGCCGCCCTCGTACCGCTGCCGGGCGCGCTGCTCGTCCGCGGTGTTGAGCGGACACCCTGGCCGCGCCGGCTCTGGCGGGCCGGACAGCTCGGGATCGGCGCCTGGACGGCTTCCCGGGTGCACTGGTCGCTCGGCGGACCGGACGCGGTCGTCTCCTCCGGCTTTCCGTACGCGCTGGTCACCGCAGGGGCGGCCGTGGTCGCGTTCTGCCTGGTCCTCGCCCTCCTCGACGGAGGCATCCTCACGCTCGCCGAACGGGTGCCGGTCCGGCTGGCCTGGCGGGGACTGTTCGTACGGTCGCTGGTGCCGGTCGGGGTGCACGGGCTCGCCGGGCTGATGATGGCCGTCCTGTGGCGCGGCCCGTACGGTCCCGTCGCCGCGCTGCTCGTGCTGCTGCCGATGTGGGTGTCCTGGTGGGTGTTCGCGCAGTACCACCGGGAGCGGGCGGCCCACCAGGCGACGATCCGGGCGCTCGTACAGGCCGTCGACATCAAGGACGGGTACACGCGCGGGCACAGCGAGCGCGTCGGACAGGCGTCGATGCTGATCGCGCGGGAACTGGGCATGGACGACGAGCGGGTGGAAGTGCTGCGGTTCGCCGGGATCCTGCACGACGTGGGCAAGCTGGGCGTTCCCACCCGGCTGCTGCGGAAGGACGGGCCGCTGACGCCGGAGGAGCGGCGGGTGATCGAGCTGCACCCGGAGTACGGGCACGAGATGGTCCGGGGGATCGGCTTCCTCGGGGAGGCCCGGTCGGCGATCCTGCACCATCACGAGCGACAGGACGGGAGCGGGTACCCCTACGGACTCGTCGGCAGCCAGATCCCGGAGTTCGCCCGGGTGGTCGCCGTCGCGGACGCGTTCGACGCGATGACGTCGACACGGTCGTACAGCAGGGCACGGCCGGTGCCGGTCGCTCTGGCGGAGCTGGAACGGTGCGCGGGGACGCAGTTCGATCCGGTGATGGTGGGGGCGCTCACGCGTGCCCTGGCCCGGCGGGGTGGCTGGCATCCGGCGGTGACAGCGGACCTGGACCGGCCATGTGAGGATCCCCCGCCCACTCCGCCCACTCCACGCACTCCGCCCGTTCCCAGTCCGACGCCGACGTGCCCCCAGAGCCTTCCCCAGCAGGCCAGCGGTAAGGGCAGGGTCACATGAGGGCCCTCGTACACGTCACCGCCGGTCTCCTCACCGCCCTCTCCCTCGCCCACACCCTCTGGTGCGGCCTCGACGAACGTGCCGTGGCGCTCTGCTTCGGGCTGCTCGTGCTGCTCGGGGAGCTGACCCGGTGGAGCGGGCCCGAGTCGCGGGAGGCGGCGCCGCTGGCCGCCGCCGGGGCGCTGTCGTACGCGCTGCTCGGCGAGGACGCCGGGCGGGCCACGCACCACGGGGCGCTCCAGGTCGTCGCCGTGGTCGTCGCGGCCACCCTCGCCGGGTGCGTACCGCATGTCGCGCGCGGACAGGCGCCGACCGCCGACCATCTCGCCCGCCGAGTGCTCACCGCCGGGTTCGCCGCCACCTGCTTCCAGCCCCTCTACAACCAGGGCGTCCTCGAGGCCTGGGGCGGCCCCGCCTACGTCCTGCTGCTCGTCGCGCTGCTCGGGCTCACCGCGCTCTGCGACACCGTGCTCGCCGCCGCGCTCGCCCACTCCCGCACCGGCTGGCCCTTCGGTCCGCTGCTGCGGGACGAACTGCGCGCCGTGCTGGGGATCGGGACCGCGGTGTGCGCGACCGGCGTGGTCATGGCGCTCGGCGTCGCCGTCGTAGGGCTCTGGGCGCTGCCCGTCTTCTCGCTGCCGCTGCTCCTCACCCAGTTCGCCTTCCGGCGGTACGCGGCCGTACGGGCCACCTACCGGCAGACGATCGCCTCCCTGGCCCGCGCCACCGAGATCGCCGGGTACACACCGGCCGGGCACGCCCGGCGCGTCGCGGTGCTCAGCCGGGCGGTGGGGCGGGAGCTGGGGCTGCCGGAGCCGGAGCTGGCGGTGCTGGAGTACGCGGCCCTCATGCACGACATCGGGCAGCTCAGCCTCGTCGACCCGGTACCGGCGGGCGCCACGGCCGTCCTCCCGCCGGCGGAGCAGCGCCGGATCGCGCTGCTCGGCGGGGCCGTCGTACGGCAGACGGGGGTGTCCGCGGCCGTCGCCGTGGTCGTCGAGCGGCAGGCCGATCCGTACCGGGAGCAGCCGGTCTCCGCGCGTATCGTGCGGGCCGTCAACGCGTACGAGGAGAAGGCGCGGGACGCCGGAGCGGGCGGCCCGCTGCGGGCGCTGGAGGAACTGCGGCTCGGAACCGGCCGGGACTACCAGCCCGAGGTGGTGGAATCTCTGGCCCGGGTACTCGCCAGGAACGGCGGAGTCGTCCGGGAGCGCATCGGTTGAACATGGTGGTGGGAGAGGGGCGCGCGGTCTTACGCTGCCCCCGGTTGGGTAACCCATGGGTAATGAGCGCCCCTCCGGCGGTCCGTGGTTGGATGCGAGGGAGAGGCTGTACGGGGGCAGAAGCCGGCCCATTCCACGGCACTGGCAGGCGGGAATCGTGAGGATCTTCGGCAAAGGGCGGCACCGGCCCTCCGCCTCCTGGCGGCAGGCCACCGACCGGGCGTTCACGCTGATCGGTGACGGACGGTACGAGGACGCGGGCGCGTTGCTGACACGTGCCGCCGATCTTGAACCGTGGCTGTCCGAGTCCTGGTTCAATCTCGCCCTGCTGCACAAGTTCCGGCATGACTGGGAGCAGGCCCGGGCGGCCGGTCTGCGCGCCGTCGCACTGCTCGACCGGGAGACCGGGGCCCCCGACTGGTGGAACGTGGGCATCGCGGCCACCGCCCTCCAGGACTGGCCGCTGGCCCGGCGCGCCTGGCAGGCGTACGGGCTGCGGGTGCCCGGGGGCGCCACGGCCGCCGGTGAGCCCACCGGGATGGACCTGGGCAGCGCGGCCGTACGGCTGTCGCCGGAGGGCGAGGCCGAGGTCGTGTGGGGGCGGCGGCTCGACCCCGCGCGTATCGAGGTGCTGTCGATCCCGTTGCCGTCCTCCGGCCGGCGCTGGGGCGAGGTCGTACTGCACGACGGGGTGCCCCACGGCGAGCGGACCACCGCGGCCGGGCACTCCTACCCCGTGTTCGACGAGATCGAGCTCTGGGCGCCCTCGCCGGTGCCCACCTGGGTGGTCCTCCTGGAGGCCGCCGAGGAGGAGGACCGGGACGCGCTGGAGCGGCTGGCGTCCGACGCGGGGTTCGCAGCGGAGGACTGGTCGTCGTCCGTGCGGCTGCTGTGCCGGATGTGCTCGGAGTCACAGATGCCGTCCGACGAGGGGGATGGGGAGCATCTTGATCCGCACGATCACAGTGAGCCGGGGCATCCCGGGCCGCTGGGGCATCGTACGGACGGGCAGTTCTGGGCGCCCGAGCGGGAGTGTGGCATCGCTGCCCCGGCCTCCTTGGTTCGGGGGTTGCTGGACGGTTGGGTTGCCGACAGTCCGGAGACTCGGGACTGGCGGGATCTCGAAGAGGTTGGTTAGGTCCCTGGCCGACTGCGGGTCCGTCGTGGCTTGTCGCGCAGTTCCCCGCGCCCCTAGGGGGCGCGCCCCTGCGGGGCCGCCCCCATAGGGCGCCTCCCCGTACCCTGTATCAGCAACTCTCCCCGTTTGTTTGAGGAAGGCATCGTCGGTCATGGCGCAGCAGGACACCGATCAGCAGCACGTGGGCGTGCTTCCCGTGGACGACGAGGGCTTCGTCATCGACACCGAGGACGGTGAGGAGCGCGAGGCGGCCTGGCGTGAGCGCGGGACCTCGCGGCCCATCACGGTCGTCGGCAACCCGGTGCTGCACAAGGAGTGCCAGGACGTCACCGAGTTCGGTGCGGAGCTGGACCAGTTGGTCGCGGACATGTTCGCCAGCCAGCGCACCGCCGAGGGCGTCGGCCTGGCCGCCAACCAGATCGGTGTCGACCTGAAGGTCTTCATCTACGACTGCCCCGACGACGAGGGCGCCCGGCACACCGGGGTCATCTGCAACCCGAAGCTGGTCGAACTGCCCGCCGACCGGCGCCGGCTGGACGACAGCAACGAGGGCTGCCTCTCCGTGCCGACCGCGTACGCGCCGCTCGCCCGGCCCGACTACGCCGAGGTGACCGGGCAGGACGAGAAGGGCAACCCGATCAAGGTGCGCGGCACCGGCTACTTCGCGCGCTGCCTCCAGCACGAGACCGATCACCTGTACGGGTACCTGTACATCGACCGGCTCTCCAAGCGCGAGCGCAAGGACGCCCTGCGGCAGATGGCCGAGAACGAGCCCCGGTACCCCGTGGTCGCGAACGACTGACAACACGTACCCAGGAACGGCTCCTGGTCAGGGTGATGCCCTGGCCGGGAGCCGTTTCTGTGTCTGGCGCGTGGTCAAGTGAGAGTTGGATCTCGGTAACTTGGGGTAGGGAAGCGGGCAAATTCGTTCCCAGAACGGTCGGTTGTGGTGCTGAATGGGACGACTCGCGGCTGAGAGGGGTTTGTTCGTGCCTGCTTTCCCATACAGCACCTCATCGGCGCCACCACCGTCGACACCACTGGTGGCGATCCCGCCCTCGCTGGCCTTACCGATGGTCGAGGCGGAGTTTCCGCGGCGACTGCATCCGTATTGGCCCCGGTTGCAGGAGACCACAAGGAGCTGGCTGCTGGAAAAACGCCTCATGCCGGCGGACAAGGTCGCGGAACACGCCGACGGTCTTTGCTACACGGATCTGATGGCCGGGTACTACCTCGGCGCCCCGGACGACGTGATCCAGGCGATAGCGGACTTCAGTGCCTGGTTCTTCGTCTGGGACGACCGTCACGACCGGGACATCGTGCACGGCCGGCCCGCCGCCTGGCGGCAGCTCAAGGGCCGGCTCCATGCCGCGCTGGACGCCCCCGAGCTGTACCCGCACCACCGGGATCCGCTGGTCGCGGGGTTCGCCGACAGTGTGCTGCGCCTGTACTCGTTCCTCGGCGGACGGTGGAACGCCCGGTTCGCGCGGCACTTCCACGCGGTGATCGAGGCGTACGACCGTGAATTCCGCAACCGTACAAACGGAACCGTGCCGAAGGTCGAGGAGTACCTCGAACTGCGGCGGCTCACCTTCGCCCACAGGATATGGACCGATCTGCTGGAACCCAGCGCCGGATGTGAACTCCCCGGTGCCGTGAGAAAACATCCCGCATTTCGCCGGGCGGCGCTGCTGAGCCAGGAATTCGCCGCCTGGTACAACGACCTCTGTTCACTCCCGAAGGAAATAGCGGGCGACGAGGTGCACAATCTGGGGATCAGCCTCATCCGGCATGAAGGGCTCACACTCGAAGAGGCCGTCGCGGAAATCAGGAGACGGGTCGAGGGGGCCGTGCTGGAATTCCTCTCGGCGGAACAGGAGACGCGCCGGTTCGCCGGCACACTCGACGACGGCAGCGTGCCGGGAAAGCGGATCAGCACCGCTGTGAGCGACTGCCTGGGCAATATGCGGAACTGGTTCAGTTCCGTCTACTGGTTCCACCACGAGTCCGGCCGCTACATGGTCGACAACTGGGACGACCGCGCCACGCCCCCCTACGTCAACAATGAAGCGGCAGGCGAGAAATGACCGTTGAATCAGCACGCCCCGGGTCCTCCCGCACAAGGGAGCTGCCCGAGCCGCCTTGCGCGGGCGGTGGCGTCCCGCTCCTCGGCCACGGCCTGCGGTTGCTCCGCGACCCGCTGGGCTTCTTCGCCCGGCTGCGCGACCACGGCGACGTCGTGCGGCTGAGACTCGGCCCCAAGACGGTGTACGCCGCGACCGCGCCGGAACTGGTCGGGGAACTCGCGCTGAACCCCGACTACGTCATCGGCGGCCCGCTGTGGGAGTCCCTCGAAGGGCTGCTCGGCAAGGAGGGCGTGGCCACCGCCAACGGGCCCACCCACCGGCGCCAACGGCGCACCATCCAGCCCGCGTTCAGGCTCGACGTCCTGCCCGAGTACGGGCCGGTCATGGTGGAGGAGGCACAGGCGTTCGCCCGGCGATGGCAGCCCGGCGAGATCGTCGACTGCACCGCGGAGTCCTTCCGGATCGCCGTGCGCGTCGCGGCCCGCTGTCTGCTGCGCGGGGACTACATGGACGAGCGGGCCGAACGCCTGTGCGCCGCGCTCGCCACGGTGTTCCTGGGGATGTACCGGCGCATGGTGATCCCGGCGGGACCGTTCTACCGGCTGCCGTTACCGGCCAACCTCGAATTCAACCGGGCCCTGGCCGATATGCATCTCGTCGTCGACGAGATCGTGGCCGAACGGCGGGCCTCCGGCCAGAATCCGGACGACCTGCTGACCGCGTTGCTGACGGCGAAGGACGGGAATGGCGACCCCATAGGCGAACAGGAGATCCATGACCAGGTCGTCGCCATCGTCACCCCGGGCGCCGAAACCGTCGCCTCCACGATCATGTCGCTGCTCCAGATCCTCGCCGAACAGCCGGAACACGCCGACAAGGTGGCCGAGGAGGCGGAATCCGTCGTGGGTGACCGCGCGGTCGCATTCGCGGACGTCCGCGAGCTGGCGCACACGAACAATGTCATCGTCGAGACGATGCGCCTCCAGCCGCCCGTCTGGATATTGACGCGGCGGGCGGTGGCCGAGACCGAGCTGGGCGGCTATCGGATTCCGGCCGGTGCCGATCTCGTGTACAGCCCGTACGCGATACAGCGCGATCCGCGTTCCTACGAGCGGAACACCGAGTTCGACCCCGACCGCTGGCTTCCGGAACGCGTCAAGGACCTGCCCAAGTACGCGATGACCCCGTTCGGGGTGGGCAACCGGAAGTGTCCGAGTGACCATTTCTCGATGGCCATGCTGACCATTCTCACGGCTGAGGTGGCGCGAAAGTGGCGCTTCGAGCGAGTGCCCGGGTCACGTGACGCGGTCCGGGTGGGCATCACACTGCACCCGGACCGGATGCTGCTGCGGGCGATCCCCCGCTGAAGGGGCCCGGGTGGTGGAGCGGGCGTACGGTCAGGCGGCCTCGGGGCCCTTGAACGTGCGCCGGTACGCCTGCGGGGTGGTTCCCAGCGACCGTACGAACTGGTGGCGCAGCGCGGCCGCGGTGCCGAACCCGGTGCGCCAGGCGATGGCGTCCATCGTCTCGTCCGTCGCCTCCAGCAACCGCTGTGCCAGCAGCACGCGTTGCCGCAGGATCCAGCGGTAGGGAGTGGTGCCGGTCTCCTGCTGGAAGCGGCGGGCGAAGGTGCGCGGCGACATATGGGCGCGCTCGGCGAGCTGCTCGACGGTCACCTCCTCGTCGAGATGGCGCTCCATCCACACCAGCACCTCCCCGACGGTGTCGCACCGCGACCGGGGCAGGGGCCGCTCGATGTACTGGGCCTGTCCGCCGTCCCGGTGCGGCGGTACGACCATCCGGCGGGCGATGGCGTTGGCGACCTCGGGCCCGTGCTCCTCCCGTACGAGGTGGAGACAGGCGTCGATGCCGGCGGCCGTGCCGGCGGAGGTGATCACCGGCCCCTCGTCGACGTACAGCACGTCCGGCTCGACCCGGATCCGGGGATAGCGCCTGGCCAGCTCCTCGGCGTGCCGCCAGTGCACCGCGCACCGCCGGCCGTCCAGCAGCCCGGCGGCGGCGAGCACGAAGGCCCCGGAACAGACGCTGAGCACCCGGGCGCCGCGCTCCACGGCCCGCCGCAGCGCGTCCAGCAGCTCCGGCGGGTACTCCCGGTCCACATAGGTCTGCCCGGCCGGTACGGCGATCAGGTCGGCGGTTTCGAGGCGCTCAAGTCCGTGATCCGTACTCAGCGTGAAGCCCGCGTGGGTGCTCAGGGTGGGGCCCTCGGCCGAGGCGACCGCGAAGTCGTACACCGGCAGTCCGTCGTCGCTGCGGTCGAAGCCGAAGACCTCACAGACGACGCCGAGTTCGAACGGGTGTACCCCGTTGAGCAGGACTACGGCCACGTTTTCGAGCATGCCGCCAGTATGCCTCGGCATTGGCAGGAAATCGATGGTGTGCGGCAGTCCTGCCACTGACGGCCAGGAGTGCCCGGCACGAGACTGATGTCCATGAACACGGCAACGGACACTCTCGTCGGAACACTCGCCATCGTCGCGATCTTCGCGGCCCTTGCCCTCCCCGCCCTGATCGGCCTGGTCCGCGACCGGCGCGTCGACCGTCAGCTCCGGCAGGCCCAGCGGACGCGCCGGGCCCAGGAGGCCCGGGAGGACGGCCGGGTGGCCCGGGTCCGCCCGGCCGTCACCGCCCGGAACGTGACCCGGGCGGCGTGACCCCGGCCGGCTGTCGCTGTCAGAACTCGTCGTCGAACGACACCGAGCCCTCCACCGCCACCTGGTACGCCGAGGGGCGGCGCTCGAAGAAGTTGGTCAGCTCCTGGACCCCTTGCAGCTCCATGAAGGAGAAGGGGTTCTCGGAGCCGTACACCGGGGCGAAGCCAAGCCGGGCCAGCCGCTGGTCGGCGACGCACTCCAGGTACTGGCGCATCGACTCGGTGTTCATGCCCGGCAGACCCTCACCGCACAGGTCCCGGCCGAACTGGAGTTCCGCCTCGACCGCCTCCCGCATCATGTCCGTCACCTGCTGCTGGAGCAGGTCGTCGAACAGCTCGGGCTCCTCCTTGCGGACGGTGTCGACCACCTCGAACGCGAAGCTCATGTGCATGGTCTCGTCGCGGAAGACCCAGTTCGTGCCGGTGGCGAGGCCGTGCAGCAGACCCCGGCTGCGGAACCAGTAGACGTACGCGAAGGCACCGTAGAAGAACAGGCCCTCGATGCACGCGGCGAAGCAGATCAGGTTGAGGAGGAAGCGGCGGCGGTCGGCCTGCGTCCGCAGGCTCTCCAGCTTCTCCACCTCGTTGATCCATTTGAAGCAGAACTCGGCCTTCTCGCGGATCGACGGGATGTTCTCCACCGCGTCGAAGGCGGCGGCCCTGTCCTCCGGGTCGGGGAGGTAGGTGTCGAGCAGCGTCAGATAGAACTGGACGTGCACGGCCTCCTCGAACAGCTGGCGCGACAGGTACAGGCGCGCTTCCGGCGAGTTGATGTGCTTGTAGAGCGTCAGCACCAGGTTGTTGGCCACGATCGAGTCGCCCGTCGCGAAGAACGCGACCAGCCGGCCGATCATGTGCTGCTCGCCCTCGGACAGCTTCGCCAGGTCGGAGACGTCCGAGTGGAGGTCGACCTCCTCGACGGTCCAGGTGTTCTTGATGGCGTCCCGGTAGCGCTCGTAGAAGTCCGGGTAGCGCATGGGGCGGAGGGTCAGCTCGAAGCCCGGGTCGAGAAGGTTCTTGGCTTCGGTGGTCATTACTGGCAGGCCTCGCAGGACTCGGGGTTCTCAAGGGAGCAGGCGACGGCGTCTTCGTCGGCCGTGGCCTGCGCGGGGATCGGGGCCTGCGCCTGGGCGGCACGGGCGATGCGGGTCGCCGGGCGCGAGCGCAGGTAGTACGTCGTCTTCAGGCCCGACTTCCAGGCGTACGCGTACATCGAGGAGAGCTTGCCGATGGTCGGCGTCTCCAGGAACAGGTTCAGGGACTGCGCCTGGTCCAGGAACGGCGTCCGGGCGGCGGCCATGTCGATGAGCCCGCGCTGCGGGATCTCCCACGCCGTGCGGTACAGGGCGCGTACCTCGGCCGGGATCCACGCGAAGCCCTGCACCGAGCCGTTCGACTCGCGCAGCGCCTCCCGGGTGCGGGCGTCCCACACGCCGAGGTCCTTCAGTTCCCGCACCAGGTACGAGTTGACCTGGAGGAACTCACCGGACAGCGTCTCGCGCTTGAACAGGTTGGAGACCTGCGGCTCGATGCACTCGTACACACCGGCGATCGAGGCGATGGTGGCGGTCGGCGCGATGGCCAGGAGCAGCGAGTTGCGCATCCCGGTGGTGGCGATACGTTCACGCAGCGCCGACCAGCGCTCGGGCCAGGTCAGCTCGACGTCGTAGTGGTCGGGGTGCAGCACACCACGGGCCGTACGGGTCTTGTCCCAGGCCGGGAGCGGGCCGTTGCGCTCGGCGAGGTCGGCGGAGGCCTCGTACGCGGCGAGCATGATCCGCTCGGCGATGCGCGTGGAGAGGGCCTTGGCCTCGGGAGAGTCGAAGGGGACGCGCAGCTTGAAGAAGACGTCCTGGAGGCCCATCGCGCCCAGGCCGACCGGACGCCAGCGGGCGTTGGAGCGGCCCGCCTGCTCGGTCGGGTAGAAGTTGATGTCGACGACCCGGTCGAGGAAGGTGACGGCGGTACGGACCGTCTCGTCCAGCCGCTCCCAGTCGATGTCCCCGTCGGCCACGAAGGCGCCGAGGTTCACCGAGCCCAGGTTGCAGACGGCCGTCTCCCCGTCGTCCGTGACCTCCAGGATCTCCGTGCACAGGTTCGAGGAGTGGACGACGCTGCCCGGCTCGGCCGTCTGGTTGGCGGTGCGGTTGGCCGCGTCCTTGAAGGTCATCCAGCCGTTGCCGGTCTGCGCGAGCGTACGCATCATGCGGCCGTACAGATCACGGGCCGGGATGGTCCGGCGGGCGAGCCCGGCGTCCTCGGCCTTGCGGTAGGCGGCGTCGAACTCGTCGCCCCACAGGTCGACCAGCTCGGGCACGTCGGCGGGGGAGAACAGCGACCAGAGCGCGTCCGCGTTCACCCGGCGCATGAACTCGTCGGGGATCCAGTGCGCGAGGTTCAGGTTGTGCGTACGGCGGGCGTCCTCACCCGTGTTGTCGCGCAGCTCCAGGAACTCCTCGATGTCGGAGTGCCAGGTCTCCAGGTACACCGCGGCCGCGCCCTTGCGCCGGCCGCCCTGGTTCACGGCGGCGACGGAGGCGTCCAGTGTCTTCAGGAACGGCACGATGCCGTTGGAGTGCCCGTTGGTGCCCCGGATCAGCGAACCGCGGCTGCGGACACGGGAGTACGACAGTCCGATGCCACCGGCGTGCTTGGAGAGGCGGGCGACCTGGTGGTAGCGGTCGTAGATGGAGTCCAGCTCGTCGAGAGGCGAGTCGAGGAGGTAACAGGACGACATCTGGGGGTGCCGGGTGCCGGAGTTGAAGAGCGTGGGGGAGGACGGGAGGTAATCCAGGCGGCTCATCAGCCGGTAGAGCGCGGCGACCTCGTCGAGGGCACGCGTGCTGTCGTCCTCCGCGAGACCGCTCGCCACGCGCAGCATGAAGTGCTGGGGCGTCTCGATCACCTGGCGCGTGATCGGGTGGCGCAGGAGGTACCGGCTGTGGAGCGTGCGCAGCCCGAAGTAGCCGAAGCGGTCGTCGCCTTCGAGGTCGATGAGGGCGTTCAGCCGGTCCGAGTGCAGTGTGACGAACTCGGCGGTGCGGTCGGCGATCAGGCCCTCGCGGTGCCCGACCGCCACCGACTCCGAGAAGATCGTCACGCCCTGCGAGGCGGCCTCCGCCGCGATGGTGACGGTCAGCAGCCTGGCGGCGAGGCGGGAGTAGGCGGGGTCCTCGGAGATGAGGCCGGCCGCGGCCTCGGTGGCGAGCTCGCGCAGCTCCGACTCGTCGGCCCGCGCGGACCGGCCGCGCAGCGCGGCGGCGGCGACCCGGCCGGGGTCGGCGTCGGGAAGGTCGGCGGTCAGCTCGGTCAGGATCCGCAGGAGCGCGGTCCCGGGACCGTCCGTCTCCACTGGGGCCACTGGGGTCGCTGATGCCGGTTCGGCTGGCGCGATGGTCACAGGGGGGCTCTCCCTCGCTCGGCACGGGGCCTTGCGGAGGGCAGCGGGGCACACGGACGCCTTACGGGTACGCGCGCGTCCACCGGCCCACTCCACGAGGCCCGGACGTCAGGCGCCCGGACCGGTCGGCCGGGCGCGCTGTCGACAGGTCCTCGGACTGGACACGCACACAAACACGTACGAGTACACCGTTGCGGGACAGTTCCGGATTCGCACCGGATTCCCCTGGACGACAGCGAGCATGAGCATACATCTTGTGCCGGGCCCCTGAAGCACCCCCACATGTTGTGTCGTGACGTCAGTTGAGCGCCCCGAAGGTGCCCCGAAGGGGCCCTGAAGGGGCGGGGCTGTATCTATTTGCGGCTCCGCCGCGTGGGCGCGACAAGCCCCCACCGGGCCCGCAGCCGAAGGACCACGAGCCCGGCAGAACCTCAGTGCGAGACGCCCGCCGAGGCCGGAGCCACCGGGGCCACGCCCGAATCCCCGGCATCCGCCGTGTAGTCGGACGCCACCGTCTCGTCCACACCGTCCGCCGCGTTCACCGCCTTCAGCGCGAACGTGAGGACCACCGTGACGACGAGGTTCAGGACGAACGCGGTCAGCCCGATGTAACCGATCTCACCGATCCCCGGGATCTCCTTCGAGCTCCCGCCGAAGTGCTTCTGCGTCGGGGACGCGACCCCGTACGCCGCCAGCGTGCCGTACAGCATGCCGGTCGCCCAGCCGATGAGCAGGGCCCAGCGGTGGAACCAGCGGGTGAACAGACCGCCGACGAGGGCCGGGAAGGTCTGCAGGATCCAGATGCCGCCCAGGAGCTGGAAGTTGATGGCGACCGTCTTGTCCATGGTCAGGACGAAGACCAGCGCGCCCACCTTCACCAGCAGCGAGACCAGCTTGGAGACCTTGGTCTCCTGTGCCGGGGTCGCGTCGGGCCGCAGGAAGTCCTTGTAGATGTTGCGGGTGAAGAGGTTCGCCGCCGCGATGGACATGATGGCCGCCGGTACGAGCGCCCCGATGCCGATCGCCGCGAAGGCCACGCCCGCGAACCAGGACGGGAACATGTCCTCGAAGAGCTGCGGGATCGCCAACTGCGGGTTGGTGACGTCGACTCCGGCCGCGATCGCCATGAAGCCCAGCAGCGCGAGCAGCCCGAGCATCAGGGAGTACAGCGGCAGGATCGTGGTGTTGCGGCGGATCACGTCCCGGCTCCGGGAGGACAACGTTGCCGTGATCGAGTGCGGATACATGAACAGGGCGAGCGCGGAACCCAGTGCCAGCGTGGCGTACGTCCACTGGCCGGCCTCGGCCGGGACCAGTCCGCCCGCCTTGGCGGCGGTGTACTTCTCGCTCGCCGCGCCGAAGATCTCGTCGAACCCGCCCAGTTTGACGGGGATGTAGATGATCGCCACCGCGATGACGATGTAGATCAGCGTGTCCTTCACGAACGCGATCAGGGCGGGTGCCCGCAGCCCGGAGGAGTACGTGTAGGCCGCCAGCACGCCGAACGCGATCAGCAGCGGGAGGTCCTTCACGAACCAGTTGGTGTTCTCGCCGCCGCCGACGCCCATCACGTCCAGCACGGCCTGGATGCCGACCAGTTGGAGCGCGATGTACGGCATGGTCGCGAGGATGCCGGTGACCGCCACCGCCAGCGACAGGCCCTTCGAGCCGAACCGGCCGCGCACGAAGTCCGAGGTGGTGACGTAGCCGTGCTTGTGGGAGACCGACCACAGGCGGGGCAGGAACAGGAAGATCAGGGGGTACACCAGGATCGTGTACGGCACCGCGAAGAAGCCCGCCGCGCCCGCCGCGTAGACCGCCGCCGGTACGGCCACGAAGGTGTACGCCGTATAGAGGTCGCCGCCCAGCAGGAACCAGGTGACCCAGGTGCCGAACGAACGGCCGCCCAGGCCCCATTCGTCGAGGCTGTGCTCGTTCTCGGCCCGGCGCCAGCGCGAGGCCAGGAAGCCGATGACCGTGACGGCCACGAAGAAGATGATGAAGACGGCGAGTGCCACGCCGTTCACGCCGTCCTTCACGCGGACACACCCCCGTCCAGGGCGGCCGCCTTGCGGGCGCGCTGGTCACGCTGCCAGAGCTGGTACGCGGTCATCGTCAGCGCGGTGGAGACGAACACCCACAGCATCTGGTACCAGTAGAAGAACGGGATGCCGATGAAGGCCGGATCGACCTTCGCGTACGACCCCACCCACAGCAGCGCGACGAACGGTGCGAAGAGGCAGAACCCGATGACGACACGCACCGGAGTCACCACCGGCTGCCCTGCCGCCAGTTGTCTCACTTCGGGCGCTTCAGGCACTTCTGGCAGGTCTGACTCTTCAGTCACTTCCGGCATGTCACGGCTCCGTCCCCTCGCCGATTACCTGTGATCGCTTGTGCAACGCGCAGGAAATCTACGGGACGGCCCCGCTTTATGGAACAGGGCCTGCCGCGACCGTGGAGCCGCCCTTGTGGCGTTACTCGGTGGGCCGCTTGAGGCGCGCGACGAACTTGTACCGGTCGCCCCGGTAGACGGATCGCACCCATTCCACCGGCCGGCCGTCCTTGTCCAGCGAGTGCCGGGACAGCATCAGCATCGGCAGGCCCACGTCGGTGCCGAGCAGACCGGCCTCGCGCGGGGTGGCCAGCGAGGTCTCGATGGTCTCCTCGGCCTCCGCGAGGTGGACGTCGTACACCTCGGCGAGGGCCGTGTAGAGGGAGGTGTACTTCACAAGTGACCTGCGCAGGGCGGGGAAGCGCTTCGCGGAGAGGTGGGTGGTCTCTATGGCCATCGGCTCGCCGTTCGCCATCCGCAGCCGCTCGATGCGCAGGACGCGCCCGCCCGCCGTGATGTCGAGCAGACCGGCCAGCGCGTCGTCGGCGGTGACATAGCCGATGTCGAGGAGCTGCGAGGTGGGTTCGAGGCCCTGGGCGCGCATGTCCTCGGTGTACGAGGTGAGTTGCAGCGTCTGGGAGACCTTCGGCTTGGCGACGAAGGTGCCCTTGCCCTGGATGCGTTCGAGCCGGCCCTCGACGACCAGTTCCTGGAGGGCCTGGCGGACGGTCGTGCGGGAGGTGTCGAACTCCGCCGCCAGCGTGCGCTCGGGCGGGACCGGGGTGCCGGGCGACTGGGTCTCCGTCATGTCGAGCAGATGCTTCTTCAGGCGGTAGTACTTGGGCACGCGCGCGGTACGGACGGTAGCCCCACCCTCGTTCTCCGCACTGCTCACGTCGGTGCTCATGCTCCGCCTTCCCGGCTCCTGCCGCCGCTACGGCCGGCGTCCCGCCGGTCCAAGTGCACATCGTGGCACGGCCGACGCCCCGCGTGACCTGTGATTGGTCGCTATGGGTCCTCGCACGCTCCGTGATCTCCTCTGTATACCTTCACGCCCCTCGCTGGTCTAGTCCACCGCAGGGAAAAGCCCGGCCGGGCGCCCACCCTGCCCCCATTCACTGTCCGTCCGCAGTGGTCTACCTCGAATCGGCTGGATGTGCGGGGTATTTCCGTCACCTTCTTACTTAAAGGTTCCTGCATATGTAGGTCGCATAACGGCTGGTCAAAGGCGTTCCCGGACCCTTGACAGGCCGTTTCGGCTAGGCCAAGCTCCGCCTACTGGTCTACACCATTGGTCCAGCTCCCTGAGGAGGTTGGTGTGAAGCGCAAGCTGATAGCCGCGATCGGTATCGCGGGCATGATGGTCTCGATCGCGGCGTGCGGGGACAGCGGCAGCGGCAGCGGCAGTTCGGACAAGACCGGCGCCGACGCCAAGGAGCTGACCGTCTGGCTGACCGTGGACGCGCAGAACAACTGGCCCGAGCTGGTCAAGGCCGCCGACGCCGCCCTGACGAAGAAGCACCCCGGTATCAAGATCAACCACGAGTACTACGGCTGGCCCGACAAGAACGCCAAGCTCGACGCCGTCCTCGCCACGGACAAGGCCCCCGACGTGGTCGAGATGGGCAACACCGAGATGCTCGGCTACATGGTCAAGGGCGCCTTCGCCCCCCTCGACCCGGCGAAGTTCGACAACTCGGCCGCCTGGCTGGACGGCCTCAAGGCCTCCGTCACCTATGACGGCAAGACCTACGGCGTCCCGTACTACGCCGGTGGCCGCGTCGCCAACTGGCGCAAGGACGTGGCGGCTTCCGTCGGCGTCAAGTCCGTACCGAAGACGTACGCCGAACTCACCGCCGCCCTGGACAAGATCCAGAAGAAGGAGGGCGGCAAGTACAACGCCTGGTACCAGCCCACCCGCGACTGGTACGCAGCCATGTCCTTCGTGTACGACGCCGGCGGCTCGATCGCCCAGGAGTCGGGCGGCCAGTGGAAGGCGAGCCTCTCCTCGCCGGAGTCCGTCAAGGGCCTCACCGAGTTCAGACACGTCATCGACAAGTACATGCACGGCGACAAGACCAAGGACGAGTCCGACCGGTACATCGTCTACGGCCAGGGCCGGACGAGCATGATCTTCGCCGCCGCCTGGGAGGGCGCGACCGCCGAGACACCGGAGAACGACAAGACCGGCAAGCTCAAGGGCAACCTGGAGAACTTCGTCATGCCCGGCCCGTCCGGCAAGAACATGCCGGTGTTCCTGGGCGGTTCCGACCTCGCCGTCCCGGTCAGGTCGAAGGCCCAGACGGTCGCCGCCGAGTGGATCAACGCCTACACCGGAGCGAGCGGCCAGAAGGGCCTGATGGCCAAGGGCAACCTGCCCAACAACAAGACCGACCTCGCCACCCTGAAGAACGACCCGGCGACGGCGGTCCCGGCCACGGCGGCCGAGTCCAACTGGTTCGTGCCGATGGCACCGGGCTGGGGCCAGGTCGAGAAGGCCCAGATCCTCCAGACGATGCTGCAGAGCATCGGCACCGGCAAGCAGTCGGTCGAGGCCGCCGCGAAGGACGCGGACGCGGCGATCGACAAGGTCATCAACGTCAAGTAGCGGGCCGAGGCGGGGCTCTGCCAGAGGGAAGGGCCCCGCTCGCTCGCCGCCCACCCATGGGACCTGGACGACCGCAACGACCGTACGACCCGAGGGACCGCTGAGGAGCGCGCGGATGAGTGCCGCTGATACGACAACCCCTGCCAAGCTGCCGCCACCGGCTCGGCACACACCACCGACGCCACCGACCGGCACGGACGCACGGCCCGGCAGAAGGCCCCCGAAGGCCGCCGCCGCGATCCCGTGGGCCCTGCTCGCCCCCTGTGTGCTGGTCCTCGCGCTGGTCCTCGGCTATCCCCTCGTCCGGCTGGTCACCCTGTCCTTCCAGAAGTTCGGGCAGTCCCAGTTGTGGGGCTTCCAGCCGGCCGAGTCGGTCGGCTTCGACAACTTCGGCAAGGTGCTCGGCGACAGCGAGTTCTGGGACGTCGTCGTCCGCACGATCGTCTTCGCCGTCGGCTGCGTGGTCTTCACCATGGTCGCCGGCATGCTGATCGCACTGCTGCTCCAGCGGGTCAGCGGCTGGATGAGGACGCTCATCAACATTGTCCTGGTGGCCAGTTGGGGCATGCCGATCATCGTGGCGACCACCGTCTTCAAGTGGCTGTTCGACTCCGACTACGGCATCGTCAACGCGCTGCTGAGCAAGCTGCCGGGCGTCGAGCTGATCGGCCACAACTGGTTCGCGAGCGGACCGCAGGGCCTGGCCGTGATCATGCTGCTGGTGGTCTGGGGCGCGGTGCCCTTCGTGGTGATCACGCTCAGCGCCGGTCTGACCCAGGTCCCGAAGGAACTGGAGGAGGCGGCCCGGCTGGACGGCGCGGGTGCCTGGGGAGTCTTCCGGTTCGTCACCCTCCCCATCCTCAAGCCGATCATCGTGATGCTCACGACCCTGTCGGTCATCTGGGACATGGGCGTGTTCCCCCAGGTCTTCGTGATGCGCAACGGCCACCCGGAGGCCGAGTTCCAGCTCCTGACCACCTACTCCTACGACCGTGCCTTCGCCGTCAACGACTACGCCCAGGGCTCGGCGATCGCCCTGCTCACGGTGGTGCTGCTGCTCGGTGTAGTCGCCGTCTACATGCGCCAGATGCTGAAGATCGGAGAGGTCGAATGAGCAGCATGACGACCATGACGACCGGGCCCGGCACGACGTCCGTGAAGCCCCGGAAGTCGAAGGCCGGCTGGAACCTGCTGGGCCTGTTCGTCTTCCTGACGGCCGGCTTCCCGGTCTACTGGATGCTGAACACGGCGTTCAAACCGGCGAAGGACGCCATCGACCCCGACCCGAGCCTGCTCCCGACGGGCTTCACGCTCGCCAACTTCCGGCGCGCGTTGAACATCGCCGACTTCTGGGGCCCGGTCGGCCGCAGCCTGATCGTGTCCCTGACGGTGGTCGTGATCGGCGTCGTCGTGGGCATGCTGGCCGCCCTGGCGATCTCCCGCTTCGCCTTCCGTGGCCGAAAGGTCGTCATCGTCGGCATTTTGGCCGTGCAGATGGTCCCCCTGGTCGCGATGATCATCCCCGTGTTCCTGCTGCTCAACGACCTCGGCCAGTACGACCGGCTGTCCGGCCTGGTCATCACCTACCTCACCTTCATCCTTCCGTTCACGGTGTGGACCCTGCGCGGCTTCATCGTCAACATCCCGAAGGAACTGGAGGAGGCCGCGATGGTCGACGGCTGCTCCCGCACCACCGCCTTCCTCCGCGTGGTCTTCCCCCTGCTGGCCCCCGGCCTGGTCGCCACCTCGGTCTACGGCTTCATCCAGGCCTGGAACGAGTACTTGTACGCCCTGATGCTGCTGAGCCAGAAGAACCAGACCGCCACTGTCTGGCTCGGCAACTTCACCACCAAGCACGGCACCGAGTACGCCCCGATGATGGCCGGCTCCACGCTGATGGCCGTGCCGATCGTCGTCCTCTTCCTCCTCGTCCAGCGCAAGATGGCCGCGGGCCTGACCGCGGGCGCCGTGAAGGGATAACCCCACCCCATGACGACACTCGCCCGCCCCGACTCACTCACCCGCGACGCGCTCACCGTTCTCCAGCCCGGCTTCACCGGCACCACCGCCCCCGACTGGCTGCTGCGCCGCCTCGGCGAGGGCCTCGCCTCCGTGGGCCTGTTCGGCCGCAACATCGCCTCCCCGGCCCAGCTTTCCGCCCTCACCGCCCAGTTGCGTGCCGAACGCGACGACATCCTGGTCGCGATCGACGAGGAGGGCGGCGATGTCACCCGCCTTGAGGTCCGCACCGGCTCGTCCTTCCCCGGCAACCACGCCCTGGGCGCGGTCGACGACGTCGAACTGACCCGGCAGGTCGCCCACGAACTCGGCCACCGCCTCCGTGCCTGCGGGGTCAACCTCAACTGGGCCCCGTCGGCGGACGTGAACTCCAACCCCGCCAACCCCGTCATCGGCGTCCGCTCCTTCGGCGCCGACCCGGAACTGGTCGCCCGCCACACCGCCGCCTACGTCACCGGCCTCCAGGCCGCGGGCGTCGCCGCCTGCACGAAGCACTTCCCGGGCCACGGGGACACGGCGGTCGACTCCCACCACGCCCTCCCGCGCATCGACGCGAGCCACTCGATCGTGCGGGACCGTGAACTCGCCCCCTTCCGCGCCGCGATCGCCGCCGGCACCAGGGCGGTGATGAGCGCCCACATCCTGATCCCGGCCCTGGACCCGGACCGCCCGGCCACCCTCTCCCGTCCCGTCCTCACCGACCTCCTGCGCGGCGAACTCGGCTACACCGGCCTGATCGTCACCGACGGCATGGAGATGCGGGCCGTCGCGGACACGTACGGCATCGAACGCGGCAGCGTCCTCGCCATCGCGGCGGGCGCCGACGCCATCTGCGTGGGCGGCGGTCTCTCGGACGACGAGACGGTACGGCTCCTGCGCGACGCCCTGGTCAAGGCCGTCCACACCGGCGAACTCCCGGAAGAACGCCTGGCGGACGCGGCGGAACGCGTCCGGGCCCTGGCCCACTGGACGGCATCGGCACCGAAGACCTCCGGTACGGCGACCCCCACGGACGTGGGCCTCACGGCGGCCCGCCGAGCCCTGGAGGCGACACACTCCGGCCCCTACGAGCCGCTCCGGCAACCCCCGTACGTGGCCGCCCTCACGCCCCTCGCCAACTTCGCCGTCGGCAACGAGACCCCCTGGGGCGTGGCGGCCGAGCTGGTACGCCTCCTGCCCGGCACCCGCACCGGCACCTTCACCGGCGAGAAGGCGGCCGAGGCGGCCCTGGCGGAGGCGGGCCCGAGCCGCATCGTCGCCGTGGTCCGGGACGAACACCGCCACCCCTGGATGTCGGCCGCCCTGAACACCCTGCTCACGGCCCGCCCGGACACGATCATCGTGGAAATGGGCGTCCCTCAATCCCCCCGCCGAGGCCCCCTCCACCTGGCAACCCACGGCGCAGCGAGAGTCTGCGGCCAGGCGGCGGCGGAGTTCATCGCGGGACGCTAAATGGAGCCGGTCCCCCCTCGAAAGAGGGGGGACCGGCTCCATTTAGGGGCGCGGGGAACTGCGCGACAAGCCACAGCGGACTGGCACGCACCCCACAACAGAACCCGGCAGACGAGTGGCTCCCTTAAATCCCCTGCCACTCAGGCTTATTGACAAAGGTGTGCCGAAAATAGTCCGCAAGCTTCAGCTTGGAAGCCGCCCCCTCATCAACAACAACCGTCGCATGCGCATGCAACTGAAGCGCCGACGCCGGGCACACCGCGGCAAGCGCCCCCTCCACAGTCGCCGCCACGGCATCAGCCTTCCCCTCGCCCGTGGCGAGCAGCACCACATGCCGAGCCTCAAGAATCGTGCCGATACCCTGCGTGATCACGTGATGCGGCACCTGCCCGATGTCCCCGCCGAAGAACCGGGCGTTGTCGATCCGCGTCTGCTCGGTCAACGTCTTGATCCGCGTCCGCGAGCGCAGCGACGAACACGGTTCGTTGAACCCGATGTGCCCGTCGGTCCCGATCCCCAGCAACTGGAGGTCGACCCCGCCGGCCTCGGCCAGCGCCCTGTCGTACGCCTCGCACGCCCCCCGTACGTCCTCGGCGGTCCCGTCGGGCCCCATGAAGGCGTCCATCCCGATGCCGAGCGGCTCCAGCACCTCGCGCCGCAGCACCGAACGGTACGACTCCGGATGCTCGGCCGGCAGCCCCACGTACTCGTCGAGCTGGGCTATTCGCGCCCGGGACATGTCCACCGCACCGGAACGCACCTGGGCCGCGAGCGCCTGGTAGACCGGCAGCGGGGTGGAGCCGGTGGCAACGCCCAGCAGGGCGGTCGGCTTGCGCCGGAGCAATTGAGCCATGGCCCCGGCGATGAGCTCGCCACCTGCCTTGGCGTCCGGAACGATGACAACTTCCACGCTGGGCCTGCCGTTCTGGAGAGAGCCGTGTGGTTCAGCCGTGTGGTTCAGCTATGTGGTTTAGACCAATCTAACAGACCGGGATTACGGCGGAAATTGGCCTGGCGAACCACCCCCGCACAGGATCCATCAGAGCTAGGCTGCAACCAACGCATGGACACGACTTGTGGTCTAGTCCACAATGCGTAGAGAGAGCCAAGAGAGACACAAGAGAGACATACGACCAGAGCCTCCGTCTTCCCCGCACAGGAAGGCGGATCGAGGAACCGGGGCTCTCTGCCCTGACTGCGCCGGCTCCTCATCCATCGGCCGTCCGGGACCGCACACCCCGTGGCCGTTGCTGCTCCGGGCTGCGGTGCCGGGAGGGCTGAGGGTCCCTCTCAGGCGCCGCGGCCCGCGGGTGTTTCCGGGGCCGCCCGGGCACCTGCCACCCCCGGCCGCCTGCCGCCCCCGGCCACCCTTTCCACCGCCTTTCGCCCCTTTCCGCGACCGCCCCGCCAGCCGCGGTTTCCGGCCATGTCCGAACCGGCGGGTACGCTCGCACACGTGCCCTCCATGAACGAACTCGTACGCCAGCACACCGCGCTCAGCGACTCCGACCTGGAGTGGCTCCACCTGCTGGTGTCGGAGTGGCAGCTGCTCTCCGACCTTTCCTTCGCCGACCTCGTCCTGTGGGTCCCCACACGCGACGGCGCCCGCTATGTCTCGGTCGCCCAGATGCGGCCCAACACGGGCCCGACCTCGTACCAGGACGACATGGTCGGCCACCTCGTCCCCCGTGGCCGACGCCCCCTGCTGGACGCCGCCCTGGACGAGGGCCGGATCGTGCGCGAGGGCGACCCGGAATGGCGTGAAGAGGTCCCTGTCCGCGTCGAGTCGATCCCCGTGCGCCGGGAAGGGCGCGTCCTCGGGGTCATCGCCCGCAACACCAACCTCCTCACCGTCCGGACCCCGAGCCGCCTGGAGCTGACGTATCTCCAGAGCGCCTCCGACCTGGCCCAGATGATCGCCGCCGGATCGTTCCCCTTCTCCAACCAGGTCGTCGACATGGACGCCTCGCCGCGCGTCGGCGACGGACTGATCAGGCTCGACGCCGACGGCATCGTCCAGTACGCCTCACCGAACGCGCTGTCCGCGTACCACCGCCTCGGCCTCGCCTCCGACCTCGTGGGCCAGCACCTCGGTGTGACCACGGCCGAACTCGCCCCGACCCGGGGGCCGGTGGACGAGGCGCTCTCCAAGGTCGCCAGCGGCTGGGCGCCCCGCGAGTTCGAGATCGAGTCCGCCGACGGGGTCATCCAGTTCCGGGCCATTCCCCTCAAGCCGAAGGGCACCCGCATCGGTTCGCTCGTCCTGCTCCGGGACGTCACCGAACTGCGTCGCCGCGAGCGTGAGTTGATCACCAAGGACGCGACCATCCGGGAGATCCACCACCGCGTCAAGAACAACCTCCAGACGGTCGCCGCCCTGTTGCGCCTCCAGGCCCGGCGCATCGAGTCGGAACGCGGGCGCGAGGCCCTGGAGGAGGCCGTACGGCGGGTCGGGTCCATCGCGATCGTCCACGAGACGCTCTCCCAGAACCTGGACGAACGCGTGGAGTTCGACGAGATCGCCGACCGGGTGCTCGCGATGGTCTCCGAGATCTCGCCGGGCACGGTCACCGGCCGGCGCAGCGGGCGCTTCGGCATTCTGGACGCCGAGGTCGCGACCCCGCTGTCCATGGTGCTGACCGAGATCCTGCAGAACGCCCTGGAACACGGCTTCGGACCGGGTGACACCGGCTCGGTCGAGGTCTCGGCGGTCCGTGGCGGCACGAGCAGGGAGGCCCGCCTCCTCGTCACCGTCCAGGACGACGGCGTGGGCCTGCCCGAGGGGTTCGACCCGCACCGCTCCGGCAACCTCGGCCTCCAGATCGTACGGACGCTGGTGGAGGGGGAGTTGGGCGGCACGTTCGACATGGTGCCCGCGCCCGAGAAGGGCACGCAGGTGATCCTCGACATCCCGGTGCGCGCGAGCAAGTAGCCCGCGCCCGCCTGCCCCGGCGCGGTGGCGGGCCTGGGCGCGGCGGAAGGCCCCGGACACAGCGATGAGCCCCGGACCATGGGATGGTCCGGGGCTCAGATGCTTGTTGTCATGCGCATCGGGATCACTGCGCGCTGCGGCTCGGGGGCGGGAGATGCGTACTCGCTGTACGCGCCGCCAAGCTCAGGCTGTTACGGGGTGGGTTGTCAGGCGGTTGCCTGGCGGGCCCGGTTGCGGGCGGCGCGACGCTTCATGGCACGGCGCTCGTCCTCGCTGAGACCACCCCAGACGCCGGAGTCCTGGCCGGACTCAAGCGCCCACTGCAGACACTGCTCCATGACGGGGCAGCGACGGCAGACGGCCTTGGCTTCCTCGATCTGCAGCAGCGCAGGACCGGTGTTGCCGATGGGGAAGAAGAGCTCGGGGTCTTCCTCGCGGCAAACGGCGTTGTGACGCCAGTCCATGGCTGCTACCTCTCCTTGGTATTACATGCACGTTGCTTGTGAATGTGAACGCTTTCACGAATCCCTCAACAAGTGAAGGGCCGATCATCAGACGGACTGATGTGGTCCTTTGGAGTGAGGGGTTCTGGCTCTCTGTGGTGGCCGGTGTTGCGGGCCGTCCCGAGCGCCACGTAGAGACTCGCAAACCTCAGCGGCGGATACAACCCCTACCGGAAAGTTTTTTTTGATTCCTCGGTGTCGGCTCAGTCACAGCCGTACTTCCATGGGGTGGACCCTGGCCTAAACGTTCGAGTGGAAGGACTTTAGCCCGTTCCGCTCACACAATCACACGCAGTGCACGGCGTACGCCTGTGAACGTCACGCTCGTTCGCAGTCCCAGGTGGTCGCCGTCCATCTGGAGGGGCAGAGGGACCTTCGAATGCAAGGTGAAGTCCGTCAGGTCGTGCAGGGAGGTGGCATGCCTGCCATGGGGTCCCCGCTCGGGGGACGAAGTGAGCAACTGCATGCCATATCGGGCAACCGCGGCCGTCGACATACGGCTGAGAGCGACTACGTCGAGCCCGGTATCGAACGAGGCCTTAGGCGACGCGTACACCGGACGATTGCCCAGATACGTCCAGGGGGACGTGTTGCAGACTATGGACAGCACGAGATCCATAACCGGGTCGGCGCCCGGTTGTTCAAGGGTGATCGTGCCTTGCCGTCGGTTCGCCTCTCCAAGGAATTGGCGCACGACCTGACGCAAGTAAAGAGAGTGTGTGGATTTACGGCCGCGTTCCCGCTGTTGTTCCACCCGGCCGATCACACCGGCGTCGAATCCCAGGCCGGCACAGAAAGTGAACCAGCGTTCCGGCACCGACTCGTCCACGGTCCCCGGTGTGCCCTTCGCGACACCGAGGCCCACTGTGCGCTCCCGGTTCTCGCGCAGCGCGTCCAGGAGGGCGCCGGTGGCCTCCACGGCGTCGTTGGGCAGGCCGAGGGCGCGGGCGAACACGTTCGTGGAGCCGCCGGGGACCACGGCGAGACGGGGCAGCCGGTCCGGATCCGGGCCGTTGTGCAGCAGGCCGTTCACGACCTCGTTGACCGTCCCGTCGCCACCGAGGGCGACGACCAGCTCGATGTCCTCGCTGTCGGCGGCCTGCCGGCCGAGGTCGCGCGCGTGACCCCGGTACTCGGTGGTGACCGCCTCGAGCTTCATCTCGCTCGCGAGGGCGTGGGTCAGCACATCGCGCGTACGTGCGCTTGTGGTGGTAGCCGCCGGATTGACCACGAGAAGTGCACGCATGCGAAGCAGGGTACCTACTGGGTGGTACTCGTCCCAGGGCAGGTTAGGGATCAGTAAGAAGCGGGGGCGCGCACCGGGCCCGATCAGGGGCGCGGGGCTGTGTCCATATGCGGCTCCGCCGCGTGGGCGCGGCCGGCTCCACCGGCCCGCAGACAGGAATCCGGCGGAGAGCGGCAGGGAACCGCACCGCACACCCCTCGGAGCGCCACAGGCCCAGGGCTACCCTTTGGGAGTGAGAGCTGAGCAGACCCCCGCCCCTGAAAACCCCGCCTCCGCGAGCCCCGACCCGGCGGGGCCACGCCCTCCGAGGCTCACCGCCGCGGCGGTGCTCGCCGCCCTGGAGGGGCTCGCACTGGTGGTCGGCGGGGCCTTCATCCTCGTACTGGGGCTGACCGGGGATCCGGACGACCGGGGGCAGGCCGTCACCGGCGGTGTCACCCTCATCGTGCTCGCGCTGCTGCCACTGCTCGCCGCGCGCGGGCTGCTGGCGCGACGGAGCTGGAGCCGGGGGCCGGCCGTCATCACGCAGATCATGGCGCTGCCCGTCGCCTACAACCTGCTCCAGGCCGACAGCGCGGCCATCCCGGGCGGCATCGCGCTGGGGGCCGTGGCCGTCACCGCGCTGGTGCTGCTGATCAACCAGAAGACCACCCGGGCCCTCGGGATCCGGGGGCCCGGCGGCGAGCAGGACTAGCCGGGAGCGGTCGGGAGCAGCCCCGGAGGGCTACTCCTACTCCTCCACCAGCAGTTTCTCCCGCAGTTGGGCCAGGGTCCGGGCCAGCAGGCGGGAGACGTGCATCTGGGAGATGCCGACCTCCTGCGCGATCTGCGACTGCGTCATGTTGCCGAAGAAACGCAGCAGCAGGATGCGCTTCTCCCGGGGCGGGAGATCCTCCAGGAGAGGCTTGAGCGACTCCCGGTACTCGACACCCTCAAGGGCCTCGTCGTACGAGCCCAGGGTGTCCGCGACCGCCGGGGACTCGTCGTCCGTGTCCGGAACGTCCAGGGACAGCGTGGAGTAGGCGTTGGCCGACTCCAGGCCCTCCAGGACCTCCTCCTCCGAGATGCCCAGCTTCTCGGCGAGCTCGTGGACCGTGGGGGAGCGGCCGTGCCGCTGCGAGAGCTCCGCCGTCGCCGTGGTCAGCGAGAGGCGCAGCTCCTGGAGCCGGCGCGGGACGCGGACCGCCCACCCCTTGTCACGGAAGTGCCGCTTGATCTCGCCGACGACCGTCGGGGTCGCGTACGTCGAGAACTCGACGCCGCGGTCCGGGTCGAAGCGGTCGACCGACTTGATCAGACCGATGGTCGCGACCTGGGTCAGGTCGTCCAGCGGCTCACCGCGGTTGCGGAAACGCCGCGCGAGGTGCTCGACGAGCGGGAGATGCATACGGACCAGCCGGTTGCGCAGCTCCGCGTACTCGGCGCTGCCGCTCGGCAGTGCGCGCAGCTCGTAGAACAGGGCGCGGGCTCCGCTGCGGTCCGTCGGGGAGTGCTCCGTGGCCTGCGCCACCTGCCCTGTCTGTACCGCCTGTGCCGCCTGTGCTGCCGTCTGCTGTGCGTCCTGCGCGTCGTCTCGTTCGTGCTCGCTCATCGTCCCGCCCGTCGACCCTCCCCGAGTCCGAGCGTCGGCTCGGACAGGGGAGAGCTCACTTGGCCCTTCCAGGGGCGCACTCTGCACGGCACCTTCCAGATCCAACTGCCCGTCGTCCATGAAGCCGGCCTCCGCGGGGTCGCCCTTCGCGGGGGCGTCCTCCGGATGCGGCCGGGCCTGCTCGGGGATGCCGGAGACACCGGCGGTGCCGGAGCCGGCGTCCGCCGTGCCCCGCGGCCCGTCCGGGCCGCCGCCGGCCGCGGGCAGCCCCCGTGTGCCGCGCTCTTCGTCACGCACCGGCCCGTCCCCGTTCCCGTTCCTCACGCCGGCCCGGGTCCCGCGCCGCGCTTCTTGTAGAGACTGATCGAGACGGTCTTGTCCTCGGCGACGGTCGAGTCGACCTGGCCCGCGAGGGCCGACAGAACGGTCCAGGCGAAGGTGTCGCGCGCGGGGGCGTGACCATCCGTGGTCGGTGCCGAGACCGTGACCTCAAGGGAGTCGTCGATCAGCCGGAACACACAGCTGAGCACGGAGCCGGGCACGGCCTGCTGAAGCAGGATCGCGCAGGCTTCGTCCACTGCGATGCGCAGGTCCTCGATCTCGTCGAGGGTGAAGTCCAAACGGGCCGCGAGACCGGCCGTGGCCGTACGCAGCACCGACAGGTAGGCACCCGCGGCCGGCAGCCGGACTTCTACGAAGTCCTGGGTCGCGGGCTCGCCTGCGAACTGGGACACCCTCACCTCCAAGGTGGTACAAGCTCTTCAGGGGGGCCGAGGGGTGGCCCCCCGGGTAACGCGATACGTGGTTCAGCGGTGACGCTACCGCGCTCCCGACTTTCCTGTCCCCGGGACCCCGACCGATTGTCGTCACTCATAGTAAACATGCGTATACGCACAGTGGCTAGGGGTCTGCGGGCCCAATTGGGAAGAGCGCGCGCCGGGTTGACGTACCCACACGTCAGGCGGTCGAACCGTCCGGATCCAGAGTCACACGAGTACGCCCCCGGTCACCAATACCCCTGCTCACACGGGTGTGAGGGCGATTTTCCGGAAATTCCGGCCGCCGCGTGGTCGTCCGGCGGGCCGGTCGGGCGGTCATACCAGGACGTGGTCGACGAAGCACCAGCGCCAGCTCTCGCCGGGTTCGAAGGTCCGCATCACCGGGTGCCCGGTTTCCTTGTGGTGTGCGGTCGCGTGGCGCATCGGCGAGGAGTCGCAGCAGCCGACATGGCCGCATTCCAGGCACAGGCGCAACTGCACCGGGTGGGTTCCGGCCGCCAGGCACTCCGGACAGGTCTCGTTCTTCGGCCGGGGTTCCGGGAGCGGCAGCGCGTCGGCATGCGTGCACTGTTTCATGATTGCCAGGTTACGACGGCTGTGCCGAAAGCCGCTCGGAAAGCCGTACGCCGAGCCGGAGCACACGCGGAACACGAAGCGCACGAAGTGCGCGAAGTACCAGGGTGGGTGGAAACGAGAGTGGGCCGAAACCGATGCATGTGATGCCACTGCTCCTGCTGGTCGCGGGCAGCGCGGCCATAGCCGCCGCGGCCCGCCGCACCCCCGTCCCGCCCCCGTTGCTGCTGGTCGCGGCCGGCCTGGTGTTCGCCTACGTCCCCGGGGTGCCCGACTACGCCCTCGACCCGCATGTCGTCCTGCCTCTGATGCTGCCGCCGCTGCTGTACACGGCGGCCGTCGACAGCTCGTACCTCGATCTGCGCGCGCAACTGCGGCCCGTGGCACTGCTGTCGGTGGGATACGTGCTCTTCGCGACCCTCGTCGTCGGCTGGGCGGCCTATCTGATCGTCCCCGGGCTGCCGCTGACCGCCGCGCTGGTGCTCGGCGCGGTCGTGGCACCGCCGGACGCCGTCGCGGCCACGGCGGTCGCGCGCCGGGTCGGGCTGCCGTCGCGGGTCACCACGATCCTCCAGGGCGAGTCCCTGGTGAACGACGCCACCGCGATCACCGCTTACCGCGTCGCTCTCGCGGCGGCCGTCGGGGAGGGCGCGACCTGGGCGGGCGGAACGGGCGAGTTCCTGGTGGCGGCGGTCGGCGGCATCGGGATCGGGCTGGTCCTGATGATGCCGATCCACTGGCTGCGCACACATCTGAGGGAGGCGCTGCTCCAGAACACGCTGTCCCTGTTGATCCCGTTCGCGGCGTACGCGGTCGCCGAGGCGGTGCACGCCTCCGGGGTCCTGGCGGTGGTGGTCGTGGCGCTCTATCTGGGACACCGCGCGTGGGAGGTCGATTTCGCGACCCGTCTCCAGGAGGAGGCCGTCTGGAAAATGGTTGCCTTCGTTCTCGAATCGGCTGTCTTCGCCCTGATCGGGCTGCAACTGCCGGTCGTCCTCAAGGGGCTCGGCGCGTACGAGGGCGTCGACGCCGCCTGGTACGCGATCGCCGTCTTCCTCGTGGTCGTCGTCGCCCGGTTCGCCTGGGTCTACCCCGGGACGTTCGTGCCCCGGCTGCTGTCGGCGCGGATCCGGGAACGCGAGCCGAACCCGACCTGGAAGGGCGCGTTCGTCATCTCCTGGGCGGGGATGCGGGGGGTCGTCTCGCTGGCCATCGCCTTCTCGATCCCGCTCACCGTGGAGGGCGGCGAGGCGTTCCCGGAACGCAACCTGATCCTCTTCCTGACCTTCACCACGGTCATCGGCACGCTGGTCGTCCAAGGCCTGACCCTTCCTCCGCTGATCCGGCTGCTGAAGCTGCCCGGGCGGGACGCGCAGGCCGAGACGCTCGCGGAGGCGAACGCCCAGGCACAGGCGTCCAGGGCGGCGCAGAAGCGCCTCGATGCCCTGCTGGAGGACGAGAGCAACGCACTGCCGCCGCCACTGGCCGACCGGCTCCGCATGGTGCTGGAACGCCGGCAGAACGCCGTCTGGGAGCGGCTGGGCTCGGTCAACCCGGTGACCGGCGAGACCGTGGACGACACGTACCGGCGCCTGTCCCGCGAGATGATCGGCGCGGAACGTGAGGTCTTCGTACGCCTCCGGGACGGGAGGTACATCGACGACGAGATGCTGCGGACCCTGCTGCGCCGACTGGACCTGGAGGAGGCGGCGGCCTTCCGGGAGACGGAGTAGGGGAACAGGGGAGCAGGCAGGCGTTTCAGGGGAACGGGCGCCCCGTGATCACCGCCATGACGGTGGTCCCGTCCGCGAACGCGCCCTCCTCCGCGAGGGCGACAAGTCCGTACAGCGTCTTGGCGACATAGAGACGTTCCACGGGTACGTCGTGACGGGCCTCGAAGTCGTCGGCGAAGGCGTGCAGTTCGGGGGGCGTACGGGCATAGCCGCCGAAGTGGAACCGGTGATCGAGGGTCCACGAACCCCGGGGCCCACCGAAGGCGAGTTCCTGGAGGGCCCGTATCTCCGCGTCGAGGAAACCTCCCTTGAGCACCGGGATACCGAGGGCGCGCTGCTCAGGGACGAGGCCGGCGGCGAGGCCGGCCAGGGTGCCGCCGGTGCCGCAGGCGACCGCGACGACATCGGCTTGCCCGCGCAGCTCCTCACCGAGGGCACGACAGCCGCGCACGGCGAGTGCGTTGCTGCCGCCTTCGGGGACGACATAGGCGTCCTCGGCACCGGCGGCCCGCCGGATGGTGGCAAGGACGCCGGGCTCGGCCTTGCACCGATACATCGATCTGTCGACGAAGTGCAGACGCATGCCGTTCGCCACGCAATGGGCGAGGGAGGGATTAAGGGGACGGCCGGCGAGTTCCTGCCCCCGGACCACGCCGACCGTGGGCAGCCCCAGGAGCCGCCCGGCGGTGGCCGTGGCCCGCAGATGATTGGAGTAGGCCCCGCCGAACGTAAGAAGGGGACGCCCGGCGGCGACTTCCAGATTGGGCACGAGCTTGCGCCACTTGTTGCCGATGAGATCCGGGTGAACGAGGTCATCACGCTTGAGCAGCAGCCGGAGACCGCGTCGCCGGAACCGATCGTCAACAAGCTCCTGAACCGGGCTAGGAAGGGACACACCCCCATTGTCTTCCGCCCAACCGAACCTTGCGC
>NZ_LIQQ01000830.1 GCF_001418565.1 Streptomyces graminilatus
TCCCTCCCCCAGCGCGCCCCCGGCCCTTGGCGCGTCGCGGTCCCGCCACTCACGCAACTCGGCGAACTCGACCCGGGCTGGGCAGAGGCGTACGAGGCCGCGGTGACCCAACTCCGTACAGCCGGGGCCTCCATCCGCACCCTCGATCTCACCCCGTTCACCGAGGCCGCCGCGATGCTGTACCAGGGCGCGTTCGTCGCGGAGCGCTACACAGCGGTGGGCGCCTTTGTCGACAAGCTGCTCGCCGAGGGAGGTGAAGCGGCGGCGACCCTGGACCCCACGGTCGCCGGCATCATCACCCGCGCCCGGGACATCCCCGCCCACCAGCTCTACGCCGACCAGGAACGCCTGGCCGCCCTGCGCACCCACGCGCTCGCCGAACTTGCCGACGCCGACGCCCTGTTGCTGCCCACGACCCCCGGTCACCCGACCCTCGCCGAGGTCGCCGCCGACCCGCTGGGCGCCAACGCCCGGCTGGGCCGCTTCACCAACTCCACCAACCTCTTCGACCTGGCCGCGGCGGCCGTACCCGCGGGCGAGGTCGACGGTCTCCCCTTCGGCGTGATGCTGATCGGCCCCGCGTTCACCGACGAACGCCTCGCCGCGATCGCCCGCCTGCTCCAGCCCGAGACCCGCCTCGCGGTGGTCGGCGCGCATCTCACGGGACAGCCGCTGAACCCCCAACTCCTGGCCCTGGGAGCCAAGTTCGAGCGGACGACCACGACGGCCCCCGTCTACCGTCTGCACGCCCTCCCGACGACGCCACCGAAGCCGGGCCTCGTCCACGTCGGCGAGGGGGAAACGGGCGGGGCGGCCATCGAGGCAGAGGTGTGGCGCCTGCCCGCCGAAGGCCTGGGCCGCTTCCTCACCGCTCTCCCCCGCCCGATGGCCCTGGGCCGCGTGGAACTCGCCGACGGCACCCACGTACCCGGTTTCCTGTGCGAACCGGCCGCTCTCGAAGACGCCGTGGACATCACGGCGTACGGCGGCTGGCGCACGTACCTGAACGCCGGCCCTGACAGCTCCTGACCACCCCTCGCCGCTCCGCACCGGCGCCGGACACACGCGAGGCTTCCGGTGCCGGCAGCGCCGATGGAGAGCATGGGCGACCCCACATCACCGCCACCGACGCCACCGATCGAACCGGGATACACGGCCTGGACGGCCCCAACCGCACCAGATGGACGCGCCACCCGAACACACCTTCGGGCGCCGGCATCGCCTGCGACGGGACCGCGCAGCGGCGATCGCGGCGATCACCGCGACGAGCGCGCCCCCGGCGCGCCCCCGGCGCGCACCCGAATTCCTCACCCCGGAAGCAGCACGCCGCCCCGGCACCCCACAACTGGACCAGGCGGGCGCGATCGCCCCACAGACCCTGTCTC
>NZ_LIQQ01000831.1:0-438 GCF_001418565.1 Streptomyces graminilatus
GCCTCGGGCTCACTCCCCTCCCGGGCAAGCAGCAGTCCCAGGTTGAACGCCCCGTTTCGCGAACCGGCCTCCGCGGCGGCCCGATACCACCGAGCCGCCTCCACCACGTCACCCCGAGCAGACGCCAGCATTCCCACCCGCACCTGCGCCCGCCGATGCCCCTGGGAAGCCGCCCGCTCGTACCACTCCTCGCACTCCGTCTTCTCGTGCGCGATCTCACCGAGCTCGTGCGCGGGCTCCTGCGGACGCCGCGCGTCGAGCACCGAGGCCAGCCGGTACGCGGCCTCGGCGCTCCCCCCACCCGCCGCGCACCGCAGATACCGCTCGGCCTCCCGCTCGTCACCTTCCCGCAGCCGGGCGATCCCGACCTGGAGCGCGGCCTCGGTGTGCCCGGCGCCTGCGGCCCGCTCGTACCACCGCAGCGCGGCCACGTCCTCG
>NZ_LIQQ01000831.1:461-1173 GCF_001418565.1 Streptomyces graminilatus
GGCCTCGCGGTGCCCGGCGTACGCGGCCCGCCGGTACCACTGTTCGGCCTGCGCCGTACGCGACTGCTCGGCACAGAGCAGACCGAGGTTGTACGCGCCGTTCACGTCCCCGGCGTCCATGGCCGCCCGGTACCAGCGCTCGGCGGTCTGGGTCTCACCGCGCTCGGCGTGCAGCGCGCCCAGCGCGTTGGCGGCGTTGCCGTCCCCGTCCTGGGCGGCCCGCAGCCACCACACGGCGGCGCTCTCGGTGTCCCCCGCGTCACGCAGCAGGAACCCGAGCGCGCACGCGGCCCGCGCCTCGCCGTCCTTGGCGGACGTCAGATACCACCGCCCGGCCTCCTTGAGCTCACCGCGCCTCTCCAGAATGGCCCCGAGATGCAGCGCGGCCCGCTGGTGCCCCCGGGCGGCGGCCTGCCGATACCACTGCTCGACCTCTCCGGCACCGTTGTCAACCGAGCCGTCCCCGGCGCCCATGCCTTCCGCGCCCTCGGCGGCCTTGCGGTCGAGCGCGCGGGCGAGCCGGTACGCGGCCTCCCGGTGCCCCCGCTCCGCGGCGACCCGCATCCACTGCTCCGTGGCCGCGTCCCCGCGGTGCTCCAGCAGATCGGCGAGGGCGTACGCGCCCAGCACGTGCCCCTGTTCGGCGGACTGGCGCAGCCAGTACTCGGCGGCCGGCTCGTCGCCGCGTTCGCGGTGGTGGCGGCCGAGCGCG
>NZ_LIQQ01000832.1 GCF_001418565.1 Streptomyces graminilatus
TCTTGGCACTGTGATCGCGGAGTTGGCGGCGCCGTGGTCGTCCCGTCGCGAGTCCGTACTGGGCGGGCGGCGCGGCGGTGCACGTCACCGAGCGGCAGGCGCCGCCCGCCCAGTACGGACTCGCGACGGGACGACCACGGCGCCGCCAACTCCGCGATCACAGTGCCAAGATGCGCACGGGCCAGACCGCGGAAGGCGTGATGGGACAAGGCCGCACGAGCCCACTTCGTTGTCACACCCGAAGAACCCGTGCGACCACGGTCACGCCACGGCCCAAGCCCCCGAACTACCCGTGGGGCCGGGCTCCGTCACTGCCCCCCTACGCTGCCGCACACGCAGTGCAGTCCCACTGTCACCCGTGCGAGTCGATGCCTGTCAGGAAGTCGGTGACGAGCTGCGCAAGTTCGGCAGGGCGCTCTTCGGGGACTAGGTGGCCACACCCGGGAAGAATGACGCACTCCGCATCAGGGGCGAGCCGCCGGACGAAATCGATCATGTTCTGTCCGAGGGAGCGTTCACCCGCGATCGCCAGGACGGGAACGTCGAGCGGCACCTGGGCAGCGTCGCGGACNNGCCCAGGTGTTGACGTAGTACGCACAGCTGGACCGCACCGCGTCGTCGTCGCTGTACGCCTTCACGTAGACGGCGATGTCCTCATCAGTGAGGGCGCCCGGGGTGGCACGGCACATCTGGGTGAGCATCCAGGTGAAGAAGGTCTCCTGACCGCCTCCGCCGATGAGCTGTTGTGGAAGCTCGGGAGTGGCAAGGAACGGGAAGAACCACAACGGGTTCCAGGCCCGGGAGAAGTTCAGCAGATCCTCGCCGCCGGCTCCGGGGATGCTCGCCTCCAGCGCGGTGAACGAGACCACCCGGTCACGCGCGGTGGCGGCCAGGTAGTAGCCGATGGGCGTGCCCCAGTCGTGCCCGATGACATGCGCGCTCGCGATGCCAAGGTGATCGAGCAGGTTGCGGACGTCGGCGGCCGCGGTGGCCACGTCGTAACCATCGGCCGGCCGCTCGGTCTCCCCCCAACCCCGCAGGTCGGGAGCGATCACCAGATGGCGCTCTGCGAGCACCGGGATCAGATGCCGCCACTCGTACCAGGTCTGC
>NZ_LIQQ01000833.1 GCF_001418565.1 Streptomyces graminilatus
CCCCTCAGTCGTGCGCGATCGCCGCCAGTACGTTCATCCGGGACGCGCGCAGCGCCGGCAGCAGCGCGGCCACGATGCCGACCACCGCCGAGCCCACGACCACCAGCGCGATCGTGCCCCAGGGAACCGCCAGCGCCTTCATGCCCTGGAGGGCCAGCACCCGGTGGACGCACACGCCCCACACCAGCCCGAGCGCGAGCCCCAGCACCGCGCCGAACACGGCGATCACCACGGACTCCAGCCGGATCATCCGGCGCAGTTGCCGCCTCGACAGTCCGATGGCCCGCAGCAGCCCGATCTCGCGCGTGCGTTCCACGACCGACAGGGCGAGGGTGTTCACCACACCGAGCACCGCGATGACGATCGCGAGCCCCAGCAGCGCGTACACGAGGTAGAGCAGCACGGCGATCTGGTTGCGGATCAGTTCCTTGTAGTCCGCCTGGTCACGCACCTTGACCTGCGGGTACGGGGCGAGTGTCCGCTCCAGCGCGGGCCGCAGCGCACTCGCACTGGTGCCGTTCGCGGCGTTGACGTACAGCGCGGAGTCCTGGCCGCCCGGCACGTACTTCTCGGCGACGGCGATCCCGAAGTAGAACCCGCCCTGGGTGCCGAACCCCTTGGCGCCCGGCTGGTCGGTGAGGGCGGCGACCGTCAGCTTGGTCCGGCCGCCGTTCGGGAACTCCACCGGCAGCACAGTGCCGACGCGCACGCCGTGGTCCTTGGCGTAGTCGGCGGCCATGCCCAGGTGACCGGCCGCGAGCGCGGCGGCCGTGTCGCCCCGCACGTAGGTGACGTGGGCGACGTCGTCGAGCTTCGCGTCGTACCCGGCGGCCGTCGTTTCGAGACGCTTGCCGTCCGGGAGCCGCACCGCGACCGGCACGAACCGCTGCCGTACGACGAGACCGACACCCTCCGTGGCCCGCACCTTGCCGGTGACCTCCTGCGGGAACGGCACGAAGTTGTCGTTCTGGAGGACGAAGTCGGCACCGAGCGTCCGGTCGATCTGCTGGTCGAAGGACTTCGTCATCGAGGCGCTGGCCACGGACATCCCGCCGACCAGGGCGAGGCCCACCATCAGCGCCGCCGCCGTGGCCCCCGTACGGCGGGGATTGCGCAGGGCGTTGCGCTGGCTCAGCATGCCGACCGGCCCGTAGATCGCCGGGAACGCGCCCCCGAGGACCCGGATGACCGGCCTGACCAGCAGCGGACCCGCGATGACCGTCGCGATGAGCGTGAGGAAGACCCCGAGTCCCAGCAGGGAGGCGGAGGACGACGTCTTCTCGGCCGTGGCGCAGCCCACGAGCGCGGCGGCCCCGAGCGCCCCCACGATCGCGCCGGCCACCGCCCGTACCCGCAACGGCCGCCCCACGCCCGCGATCTCGGCGTCCGACAGCGCGGCCATGGGGGACACCACAGCGGCCCGCCGGGCCGGCAGATAGGCCGCCACGAAGGTGACGCCGAGCCCGACGGCGTACGCCGACACGGGAGTCGCCCAGCCCACCACCATGTCGGCCGAGCTGAGGTTCATGCCGAACGCGCTCATCAGCCGGATCAGCCCGGCCGCCAGCCCGATCCCGGCGGCGAGGCCGAGCGTCGAGCCGACCAGGCCGAGCAGCACCGCCTCCGTCAGCACGGACCGGCGCACCTGCCGCCGGTCGGCGCCGAGCGCCCGCAACAGGCCCAGTTCGCGGGTGCGTTGGGCGATCAGCATCGAGAAGGTGTTGACGATCAGGAAGACCCCGACGAGCACCGCGATCCCGGCGAAACCCAGCATCACGTACTTGATCACGTCGAGGAATCCGCCGAGCTGTTCGGCGGCGGACTCGGCCTGCTCGGCGGCGGTCTTCAGCTCGTAGCCCGTGGTGCCGACCCGGTTCGCGACCCGGCTCTTCAGCTCCGCGTCGGTGACCCCGTTCGCCGCGGTCACCGAGATGGCCGTCGCCCGGCCCGGCGCGCCGAGCAGCTTGGCGGACGCGGTCCTCTCGTCCAGGAAGAGCAGCGCCGCGCCCGGGTTGGTGGTGGTGAAGGTGGCGATCCCGACGATCCGGACCTTGAACGAGCCCGGCTGCGCGTGGACGGTGAGCGTGTCGCCGATGCCCACGTGCTTGCTGTCGGCGGTGTCCGCGTCCAGCAGCGCCTCGCCGTCGCCCCTGGGGGCATGGCCGGAGGTGAGTTCGACGGGGCTGCGGTCGGTGAGGTGCCATTCGGTGGCGATGGTGGGGGCGCCCGAGGTCGGCGACACCGACTTGTTCCGGTCGTCGACGACGGTGAGGTTGTTGACGGACACGTCCGCGTGGGCGTCCTTCACCCCGTCGACTCCTGCGACCCGCTTCGCCAGCGAGGCGGGCAGGGTCAGGACCTCGCCGGACGGCACACGCGACTCGAAGTCCTTCCGGGGGCTCACCGTGACATCGGCGGAGGTGGAGGCGAAGAGCCGGTCGAAGGTACGGGTGACCGTGTCGGAGAAGATCAGGCTGCCCGCGACGAACGCCACGGACAGGACGACGGCCAGCGCGGAGAGCAGCAGTCTGCCCTTGTGCGCGAGGAAACTCCGGAGCGTTGCCTTCAGCACGGGATGTCAGTCCTCGTCGGTGGGCCGGGTGGGCCGGGTG
>NZ_LIQQ01000834.1 GCF_001418565.1 Streptomyces graminilatus
TGAACCCTCACCGGGTGCCTCCCGGGACTGGCGAGGCACCCGGTGAGGGTTCAGCGGGAGTAGCGCATCAGGGCTCGTACCATGTGGCACGTCGTGTCCGACGGGGGGTGGACCCCGATCAGATCCGCCGCGCTGCGAATCGTCTCGTTGCGGGCCTGGTTCGGCATGTAGACGCCGGAGTCGAGCAGGGCGATCGCGAGCCGCATCGCCTTGAGCCGGCGGTTGTGTGTGACGTACCACTCGCGGGGACGCCCCGGCGGCAGCGGGCGCTTCTCCACAGGAGCGCACGGCAGTTCGAGCGGGACCCCCCTCCTGGCAGTGGACTGGGTGGGCGACGGCTTGAGAGCGGCAGTGGGCACAGGCATCCTCCTGACGCGGTCGGAGCGGCACCGGACCCCCCGGCGACGCTCTCGAACACTGCTCTAATTCTACTGCCCGCCACTGACAAAAGCCCCTGGCCACAAGGCCTTTGGCGTACCGTGGGCCCCATGGAAATCTGGATCAACCCGGCCTGCTCCAAGTGCCGCGGAGCCCTGTCCCTGCTCGACGCCGAGGGGGCCGAGTACACCGTTCGCCGCTACCTCGACGACGTGCCCACCGAGGCCGAGATCCGCGACGTACTCGACCGGCTCGGGCTCGAACCCTGGGACATCACCCGCACCCAGGAAGCCGTCGCCAAGGAGCTGGGTGTGCGGGAGTGGGGCCGGGAGGCGGCGGACCGGGAGCGCTGGGTCGCCGCTCTCGCCGCGCACCCGAAGCTCATCCAGCGACCCATCATCACCGCCGAGGACGGCAGCGCGGTCGTGGGCCGGAGCGAGGAAGCCGTACGGGATGCCATCGCCCGGCGTCCGCCTGTGTGACACTCCCGGCCAACAGTGCAGGAACCCGCCCATTCTCGCTTTACACGTGAAACGCGCCACAAGAACACCAGGTAACACGGGGTTCACATTCGGGCAATGACCGGGAAACCGCCTGTTGACAGGCTCGCGGGCGACAACAGCGGCGCCCCAGTGCCGCAGCGCCGCAGCACCCGCAAGTGCGTCTGAGACCCACCCCCGAAGGAAGTGTCCTGTGACCTTCAAGGCTGAGTACATCTGGATCGACGGCACCGAGCCGACGGCCAAGCTCCGCTCCAAGACCAAGATTCTGGCCGACGACGCCAAGGGCGCCGAGCTGCCGATCTGGGGCTTCGACGGGTCTTCCACGAACCAGGCCGAGGGGCACTCCTCGGACCGCGTGCTCAAGCCGGTCGCCTCCTACCCGGACCCGATCCGCGGCGGTGACGACATCCTCGTCCTGTGCGAGGTCCTCGACATCGACATGACGCCGCATGCGTCCAACACGCGTGCCGCGCTGGTCGAGGTCGCCACGAAGTTCGCCGCTCAGGAGCCGATCTTCGGCATCGAGCAGGAGTACACCTTCTTCGACGGCGCCCGTCCCCTCGGCTTCCCCGAGGGCGGCTTCCCTGCTCCCCAGGGCGGCTACTACTGCGGTGTCGGCGCCGACGAGATCTTCGGCCGCGAGATCGTCGAGGCCCACCTGGAGAACTGCCTCAAGGCCGGTCTCGCCATCTCCGGCATCAACGCCGAGGTCATGCCCGGGCAGTGGGAGTTCCAGGTCGGTCCGGTCTCCCCGCTGGAGGTCTCCGACCAGCTGTGGATCGCCCGCTGGCTGCTCTACCGCACCGCCGAGGACTTCGGTATCTCCGCGACGCTGGACCCGAAGCCCGTGAAGGGCGACTGGAACGGCGCCGGTGCGCACACCAACTTCTCCACCAAGGCGATGCGTGAGGGCTACGACGCGATCATCACCGCGTGCGAGTCCCTCGGCGAGGGCTCGAAGCCGCTCGACCACGTCAAGAACTACGGCGCCGGCATCGACGACCGCCTCACCGGTCTGCACGAGACCGCCCCGTGGAACCAGTACTCGTACGGCGTCTCCAACCGTGGCGCCTCGGTCCGTATCCCGTGGCAGGTCGAGCAGGACGGCAAGGGTTACATCGAGGACCGCCGCCCGAACGCCAACGTCGACCCGTACCTCGTGACGCGGCTGATCGTGGACACCTGCTGCTCCGCGCTGGAGAAGGCCGGACAGGTCTGATCCCCCGTCCAGTACTGGCTCCGCCCGTAGGCGGTCCCAGATAGTGAGAAGGGGTGTCCACCCGTAGGTGGACACCCCTTCTCTGCTTCCCCCCTTCTCTGCTTCAATGGACCCATGGCCAGCTTCCGGAAGTGCATCGCGACAGGTCGTCACGACCTCGAGCCCTTCTGGCCTTCCCGCCAGCACCACGACTTCGACCGGGTGTGTTGTCGCGCGATGAACGCGTCGGCCCTCTAACACCAGCCGTACGGCCCCTCTGACGCCGTACCTCTCGGTCTTCCGCCGACGCGCACGACGTACGTCCCCCGACGAACTCCTCGCGCGAAAGAGCTGACCTCTCATGGCGAACACCCGTACTCTCTCCCCGCTGTCCCCGCTTTCCCCCC
>NZ_LIQQ01000835.1 GCF_001418565.1 Streptomyces graminilatus
GCCCGCGCCGCGGCCGCGGCGATGCGGGTCTACGGCATGAACCCGGCCCACTACCGGTGGTGGCTCAACGACATCGACCCGTTGAACGTCGCGTGCTGCGTGGTCAACGCCCAGCTGTGGAGGCTCGGCCGTCGAGTGACGGTCTCCTGCGCCGATTCCCTGCGGGAAACCCGCCTGATGGAGGAGTCCGCGCACCGGCGTGCCGAGAGGGCGAGAGCCGAGCAGAAGCGCCGCCCCGTGCTGTACCCGACACGGACAAGGCCTCCGTACTGGCCGTTCTGAGTGCCTTGGCCGCCTCACGGCCAGGGGCCGGCTCCGGACGCGTTCGCCTCCTCTCCCTCATCCCTGGGCGGGAACCAACCTCTCGATGTTGCATATCTCGATGATTGAATGTACTTTCATTTCATCGATCCGGCGTGCAACGGCCGGGACTTCCCCGAACCCCTGTCTCTCCAGGTGAGGTTGTCATGTTTTCGCATCTTCCCGATGTGCCGGACTCTGAGCTGCTGTCGATCGGCGCCGCTGCCGCCAAGAAGCCTCGCGTCGCCCCCGGCGAGTTCACCATCCTCACCGAACTCCAGTTCCAGCTCTACCGGGAACTCCACGCAGCGGCAGCGGGGATGGTCCGTCCTCCGGTGCTGCCGGGCACGCAGTCCTCGGCGTTCGCCCGGCTGTCGCACGCGATCCAGAGAATCATCGATCGTTCCGAGGCGTTCGGCGTGTTCCGCCAGGTGTACGCCCACTTGGCGAACGCGGCGCTGAACGATGCCCGCGTGGCGGACCAACTCCTCGCACTGTCGGGCGCGCAGCACGGCCCGGGCGCCTCACTGCTCAGGCGTCTGCTTCGTTTCGCGGCGGCCGACGTGCTGGTCAGCAACGTCCAACAGCTCCTCGCCGACTTTCTGGAGATCGCCGACGCGGAAACCGTGCGTGCGGCTCTGGCCCAGGTGGCGGGCATGGAGTGGGCCATCGACCCCGATGACGTCCACCAGGTCATGACCATGGGCACCACCGGCGGCGTCGTCCACGAAGTCCAGGACGAAGTGCGCAGGTTCCGCACACTGCTGAACCTCGACGCCTACTCGGGCACGCCCTCCGGCCACTGCCTCGCCGAAAGCGAGAGCGCGACCTGGGAAGTCACCGACTGGAACCGCATCCGTACCTGGCGGCGGCGCTACGTCGCGGCGCACACCGGGAACATCGACTGGGCCCTGATGAAAGCCGAGGTGTACCGCAGCAGGCGTGAGCCGCTGGCGCCCTACCGGCATCCCGAGGGACTGGAGGCGGGGGTGGTGACGCAGCTGCGGCAGGAGGCGGAACGGGCGGCCTCCGCCCGGCTGATGCAGATCACCGACTCGGTGGCCCAGATGGCGCTGCGCCGGTTGGAGCGGCGCAGCGACCGGCGCACGACGCCCTTCGACCAGCGGCACCTCCCCTCCGCCCGGGGGATGCTGTTCCTCAACACTCCTTTCGTCCTGCCGGAGCCCACCGGACGGCGCATCATCGGCTACGTCTGGGGCCCTTGGGCGCCGGGGGAGGACGAAGGGTGGCTGAAGCTTGGGGCCGACGGCGAGCCTGAGCCGCTGGAGATCCCGCCGGGCGATACCTCCTGGACTTGGGTGACGCCTCTGACGTGCGACGAATCGCTGCTGTCGCTCCCCTTTTCGCCCTACAGCACACTCCTGCTGCGCCCGGGGGATGTACTGGAGCCGGAGACTCGGCTTCGGGACCCTGAGAACTCCGACCGGCATCGGAAGGGCCTCGGGAGCTTGGGGCGCAACGAGCTGATGATCCGGCATGTCCGCAGTCTCTGGGAGCTCCTGACGCAGCACCAGCGGTCGTCGGTCCGGGTTCTGGCCGAGCAGGTTCACGAGGTCAAGCCGCGTGAGCAGCGTTCCGACCGGCGTCGGGGAATCACGGACTCGGGCCAGGTAACCACCGTGTGGGTCGACCCGGACGCGGGCGAGCGTTACCGGGCACAGCGCCGCAGTGAAGGGAGCGAAGGGGGGCACACCGGGCGCAAGCTGACCGTTCGATACTGGCGGGGCGAACACGAACGCCAGCAGTGCCCGAACCCGCACAAGCACGCGGAGCGGCAGGCGCACGAGGGCTGCGTGCACGACGAGATCACAATCCCGGAGCACCCCGTAGGTCCCGCAGGGGCGCCGTGGTCCGACCGGATGCTGCGCGCCCGGAGCCACGGCTCCCAGGGCAGCGCCGGTGCGGACAAGCGGGTTCACCCATAACTCGAACGTTGCATATCTCTATGATTCCGTGTATTTTAGAGATAGTCGGCGGTCCGAGCCTCCTCCTCCACCACCAGCCGGGCCGCCTCTTCTTCCATGGCCCCGCGCTCTTCTTCGCGGGGTGCCAGGCGCCCGATCCTCATTCAAGGACCTCTCATGGCCGATTTCCGCCCCACCCGCGCCCACCCGCACCGCTTCTGCCTCCCACTACACATGGCCTACGGCGTGGCGGTTCTGTTCGCGGCGGCCGGGCTCATCCTTGAGCAGCCCGTGATGTTCCTGTTCCTGATCGCCTTCGGCGTCATCACCACCGCGGTCTCCCGCCTGATCAGCGGCACGCCAGCCGCCGATGCCGCCCGGCAGTCCGAGGACCCCAAGGAGCCCGAACTCGCGCCTCATCGAATCTGGGGAGGAGTCGCCGTCACCATGGACGCGCTGCTGGTCGTGAGCGCACTCGTCGTCTGGATCGCTCTTCTCGGTAACTCCAGCGGCGACCTCGTCCCGCAGGCGTCCGTGTCCGGCTACGTGGCGCTGGCCCTCAGCATCGCCTTCCTCACCGTGCACCTCTACGCCCATCATGCAGCCGCCATCCCCGCCGCCGATGAGTCCGTGCCCGCTTGAGAAATCCCGTGTCGGCACGCCGCTCCTCCGCCGCGCACGTCCAACAGGCCCAGCAACGGCGGCGATGCACAACTGCCCGGCCCTGGCCGCCATTCCCCTCATCCCCTCTCGCCTCCCGTTCCAGGAGAAGACCGTGCCCTCCCCTGCCCTGCCCCGTACGACCGACGGCCGTGTGCCCGGCCAGCGGGGCCTTCGCACCCGCCAGCTGATCGTGAGTACTGCGCTCGACCTGTTCGGTGTGCACTCCTATCGCGACGTCACTGTCGTGGAGATCGCTCGCGCTGCGGGTACGTCACCAGCCACCGTCTACCAGTACTTCTCGGGTGTCGAAGAGATCGTGCTCGATGCCGCCGACCATCTCGCTCGGGAGACGGCGGATGCACTTGGCGCCTTCATTGACGGCAGCTGGGCCACGAAGGGCCTGCCCGGCGCTCAGCAGTTCGTCGGCGCCGTGCTGGACCACTGGGGCAGGCACCGCGCAGCTCTCCGCGTCATCGCGGCCCTCACCGCCGAGGCCGACCCCCGCTTCGTCCATGCCTTCAAGTCCGTCACCCGGCCGGTGAACCGCGCATTGGCGGCCGCCGTCGAGCGCCCCATGCCGTCGGACGGCGCCCGCAAGGCCCTGGTCCACGGCCTCGTGGCCGTGCTCGTCGCCTCCGCTACCGGGCAGCAGCGCGTGGCCTTGACGGCGAACGTCAGCGTCAAGGCACAGCGTGAAGGGCTCGCGCACCTCGTGCACGTGGCCGTGTCCGCCCCCACCAATCTGTAGCGCCCGCTCCTCCTCCCTTCGCACCGGCTTCGACCTTCCTCCGGGGGACTTCGTGCTCAGGCCCAACGCGCTCCTCATCGGCTTCGCCCTCGGCGTGGCCGTCGCCCTCCTCACCACTCGATTCCGGTCCCGCCGGAACCGTGTGCCACTTCCGCCGTCCGTGCGGACCGCAAGTCCCGAACTGATCGCCGCGTTCACCCTGGCCGTGGCCGAGCAGGTCCCCGGCATCGGGGGCTGCGCCTACGCGAGCGTCAGCGTCTGGGAGCGCAACGCTCCCGACACCCTCGTTCACCTCTACCCGCCCCACGGACCGTCCATCGGCTGCGTACGTCTCGATGCCGCCGGGGCGGGACCGGCCAGTGCACGGGCCGCCGAAATGCTGGCCGCGATGGATCTTCCCGCCGGCGTCCTGGTGGTCCCACTCGTCGGCCACTGACAAGCACGAACTGTCAGTGCCGGACACCAGGATGACCACACCGGCTGCCCGTCCGCCGCCGGGCAGCCATTCCCGATCAGCTACAGCGGAGAAGTCATGACGTCCATCGGTACCGCCCGCCACTTCCAACCTCATGGCACACCCGGTCACGTCTGCCGGGACCACAACCGGGCCGTCCTCGCCCCCACGGTCGCGATCGAAGCCCTCCGCAGCGGCCTGGGGCCCGACCTGGCGGACGCCCAGCTCGACCAGTGCGCGGTGGCAGCGGAGCGCGCTCCGCTG
>NZ_LIQQ01000836.1 GCF_001418565.1 Streptomyces graminilatus
CCCGGAATCCGCCGCGGGGGCCAGGCCTCCCCCTGTTCGACCTGCAAGGGAAACCGTTCATGATTCCGCGCCGCTTCTCCCGCACCGTCCTCCCCGCAGCCGCCGCCGTCATGTGCGGCCTGCTGGCCTCCTGCTCCGGCAGCGGCACCGCCACGACGAGCGGCGCCGCCCCGAGCCCGAACCCCACCGGTCAGGCGACGACCGCCCCGCCTTCCGGCGCCCCCTCCGGCGCCCCTTCCGGTGGTCCTTCCGGTGGTCCTTCCTCCGTCCCGACGCCCGCCGCCTCCCCGTCGATGAAGACCCTGCCGCCGTCCAAGCTGTGCGGCGTCCTCGACACGGCCGCCGCCGGCCAGGTGCTGACCGGCCCCAAGCCGGTCCCGCGCGCCGCCGTCAACAAGGGCACGGCGCTCGATTCGTGCAGCTACACCACCGGCGACCGGACGTCCCTGCTGACGCTCAACCCCTCCGCCCGCACCTACGCCACCGAACGCTCCGCCTCGCAGAGCCTGGTGAGCGATCCCGCGTCGGCGGGCATGCGCGATGTGAAGGTCGCCGAGGTCACCGGGCTGGGTCAGGCCGCCTTCAGCGAGAGCGCCGAGGTGCTCCAGCCGAAGCAGAGCGTCGCCTTCGTGGTGTGGAACTCCGGCTCCCATGTCTGGGTGCTCACCCTCGCGCAGCCCGACGGCGCGAAGGACGGCGCCGGCCGGCTCGTGGCGCTGGCCAAGCGGATCACTCCCCGTCTCGCCGGCTGACCCGGTTGCTCCGGCAGACCTGCTGAAAGGGCGCGCTGGGTACGTACGTCCGCCACTCGCCCGGTGTCAGGCCGGTGCCCGCCCGGGCGCAGATCCGCTCGACGGCGCGCCCCGGGTCGACGACGTACCGCTGGAGCGGGACGTACGGACTGCCCGAGTAGAGGGTCCTGCCGTCGGGCGAGAAGGCCAGCGACTCGATGCCGTCGCCGGGGGTGGTCAGCGGGGCGCCGAGCGGACGGCGGGTGGCCACGTCCCACAACTGGATACTGCCCGCGTCCCCGCCCACCGCGAGCATCCCCCCGTCGGGGCTCACGGCCACCGCGGTCACCGCCTCCGCGACATTGCCGATCGGTGCGGGGAAGAGGTTGCCGAGCACTCCGGCACTCCGGCTCACCGCCGCGTCCCACAGGGTGACCCGGCCCGAGTCGTCGCCGACCGCGAGCAGCGAACCGTCGGCCGAGAAGGCCGCCGCACCCACCCGGGCGCCCTGCGCCAGGTCGCGGTCCGCGGCCCTGCCCGACGGGAGCGAAGCGAGCCGTCCGTCGCCGACCAGCAGGCCGTCGTCGGGGCGGACGGTCAGGAGACCGCCCGCCAGTCCCGGCAGCACGGCCGTCCGGCGGCGGGAGCGGGTGGCCCACACCTCGTCGTAGACGTCCCGGACCCCGGAGCGGGCGGTGTACAAGGCGCGCCCGTCCCGCCCGAGGGCGATGTTCACCACCGGGTCCCCGGTCAGGTCGAGCGTCGTACGGGTCCGGCGGCGAGCCGTGTCCCACACCGTGAACCGCTGCTCGATCCCCTGCGGTCCGGAGGCCGACACGCCGTACGCGAGTGCCGAGCCGTCCGGGCTGAACGCCATCAGCGGGAAGGGGGACAAGGGGCCGGCCGAGGTGGCGGGGGCCTGGGCGACGGGTACGTCCACCGGGGGCAGGCTGCTCAGCGGACGGTCGTCGGCGGTGGCCCGGACCTCGAAGACGTACCGCCCGCCGGAGCGCTCCGCCGTGGCGTAGAGACGGCCGTCGGGGCTGTAGGTCACCCCGGCCGGCCGGGTGCCGCGCCAGGCCGGGGTGACCGCCGGGCCGAGGTCGACGGTGTGGACGGTGCCGCCCTCCAGATAGCGCAGGACCCGCCCACCGTCGTCCCAGGCCGGGCCGTCGTACACATGCTGGCTGTCCAGGGCGTGCCGGAACACGGGGGCGTCCGGTTTCGTGAGCCGCCAGACACGGATCTCGGCACTGTCGGCCGTCGCCAGAAACGTGCCGTCACCGCTGAACTCGGCGTAGGTGATGCCCGGATCGTCGAGCACGGCCAGTTCCCGGCCCGCGCGGACGTCCCAGACGGTGACCCCGGCGCCGGTGATCGCGGCGAGCCGGTCGCCCGCGCCGAACAGCAACTGCTGCGAGTCGTCGCCGTCGCAGAAACCGTCGCTCCGCTCCCAGGGCCCGGGGACGGTGCGGCCGGTACCGGTGTCCCACACCTGCGGCCCCCCTCGGTCGAGACAGCGCGCGACCAGCCGGTTGTCGGCACTCGCGGCGGGCCGGGTCACCCCGCTCGCCCGGTTCCGGGCCAGCACCTTGCCGTCGGCGACGGCCCGCAACTCCACCTGGTCCCCGTCCTGGACGAGATACGTATGCCCGTCGCCACCGAAGGAGACCTGCGCGGTGAGCGGCAGCGGGGCCTTTCCCCCGGTCCAGCGCCCGGCGGCCATGTCCCACAGCCCCACCCCGGCGGCGGTACGAAGCACGAGGGTCCGCCCATCGGGGGCAACAGCCTCGGCCATGGCCCCGACGGGAAGCCGCCCCACGGCCACTTGCCGCCGCGACGACACGTCCCAGACACGCCAG
>NZ_LIQQ01000837.1 GCF_001418565.1 Streptomyces graminilatus
CCACACCCCCCACCCCACGCCGATCGACCCGCGTGCCGCACTACGAACCCCAGGCGCCGGCACCCATCTGCCCGGCAGCAGCTGGCTCTCCACGACACTCGCCGCGCCCGCCCACCTCCACAACAGGGTCCTCACTGAACTCGCCCCACTGCTCACCCACCTCCCCGAGGACGTCGACCGCTGGTTCTGGCTGCGTTACACGACCCCTGCCCTTGGACCCCACCTGCGTCTGCGTTTCCACGCGAGCCCCCACATTCTCGCCACCGAAATCCAGCCCCAGTTGGCCGACTTCGCCGAGCAGCTGCGCCGCCGCGGCTTGCTCGGCCCCACCGCCCTGCGTCTGGAGCCGTACGAGCAGGAGATCGAGCGCTACGGCGGACCGCAGGCCATCACCGCCGTCGAACACCTCTTCTGCGCCGACAGCCGCTTCGCTCTGAGTGTCCTCAACCGCGCCGAAGACGAGCGCCTCCTCATCGCCGCTGCGTGCGCCGGAGAGATTGCACGCATCCTCGCCTCAGACGAGCCCCGCTCAGCCCTGGGGCCCGGCCGCCTCACCCGAGAGCAGCGCCGTCAACGCGACGCTCTACGCGGCCGCCTCACAGGTCCCACCGTGCTCATCCCAGACAGCCTGGTCACCGCCCAATCGGAGCGCCGCGCCGCACTGTTCGCCTACCGCGACACCGTTGCTCGTCAATCCGCCTCGCGATGCGCCAGCGACGTCATCCACATGCACGCCAACCGCATGCTCGCCGTCGACCCTGGAACAGAACGAGTCATGCGTACCCTGGCCGCGGACCTCCTGCACCGGACATGAGTGCCACCAACCATCTCCGGGCCGCGGAAGCGGCACAAGCCGCACTGGAGATCACCCGCGATCTCCGCAGCCCCGAAACCATCGCCACGTCCCTATCGAAACGCGCCGCCTCCACCCTGTGCTACGGCCTGGCCGGAACAGCGCTCATGCACGCCTGCCTCGCCCAGGCGGAACCGGGCTCAGCCCAGGCGGCCGCAGCTCACTGGGACACCGCTGCCCGGCTGCTAGGCACCGCACCTCCCGACGGCGTCCACACTGGCCCCGGAGCCCTCGCCGCTTCCCTGATCATCGGAACCGGCTACCTGCCACCCAACAGCACGCACCAGAACCTGCTGTCCCGCGCTACGACCTGGCTCTCCGCGCGCGCCGCCGGACTCGCACGCCATCAAGACCAGGCCGCGCCAGAGCAAGCCACCCCCTGGGCCGTCTACGACGCCATCAAAGGCCTCACAGGCATCGGCCGTGTCCTCCTCGCCGCCCACAACCGGGGCCACCACGCCGAAGCCGAACAGGGTCTGAACGCCGCTCTATCCGCTCTGACCCGTATGATCCTCACCCCCATCGGAACCCGTCCGGGCTGGTGGCTCCCCGCGGCTCTTCACCCCCCGAACGTTCGAATCCCCACCACCGGCGCCGCCACTACCGGCCTCGCCCACGGCATCGCCGGCCCCCTCGCGGTCTTGGCCACAGCCCACCTGTCCGGGCACACCCTTCCTGGACAACCCGATGCCATCCACACCGCAGCAGAATGGCTCCTCAACTGGCAGGCGCCCGAGCGCACATGGGCACCCCACATCAGCGGAGAAGCCTTGGACGGCGGCGAGCAAGAAGAAGTCCTGGCTCATACACCAGGACGAACCACCGCCTGGTGCTACGGCACCCCCGGCATAGCCGCCGCACTAGCCCGTGCTGGCCACGCCATAGGTGTCCCCGCCCTCAGTCGAACCGCCGCCGACGCCATGAACGCTCTTGCCGCCCGGCCACCGCAAGAATGGGACACCGAAGGCTCCGCCCTTTGCCACGGCAGTGCTGGCGTCCTCCAAAGCGCTCTGCGATTGTCCTGTCACACACTGGCACAACGGGCCATCCCCCCGACGCTGGACGGCGTCCGGACAACCCAGCCGAACGGCTTCCTCACCGGACGGGCAGGCACGGCGCTAGCTCTAGCTGACCTGGGTGGTCTGCTACCCCACCCGACTGATGAATGGGACTGCCTCCTGCTGCTGTCCTGACACCCAACTATGGTCGTCGTACTGGACGTACACGTTGTCTATGTCCACGCGCTCATCGACATAGACAACAGGGACATGCCGAGAGGCCGTTGACAAGGCGTCCACAAATCCGAACTCCTCTGGGAACATCGACGAATGGCTCTTCATATCGCCGTGCTGGCCGGTGAGCCGTACGCCTTCGCCGAGCGGGCCCACGCCGAGGCCGTTGTCGAGCAGTGGAACCGTGACAGCGCCCACGAAATCGCGCAAGGCCGCGCCCAAGGTTTCAACGAGGCAGCGGACGGGCTCGGGATCACCGGCGCCGTGCAGTCCTGGGATGCCGCTCTGTGGGACCTCGCGTCGCCGGGCGGCACGGTGTGGACGCGAATGCCCGAACGGTGCGCCGTTTTCTGTCAATTCGCGCAATATCGCGGCTACAGCGTCCGTCGGCGAGGCGGATGGTCGTCCTTGCGGGAAGGATGGCAATGGGAGTTCGAAAGCCGCTTCACCACGGAACCTGCGGTCCCCAGGGTGGTGGACCGCGGGGAGAGCCAGGTCCTCATCACTGTCCGCGGAACCAGCAAAGGCGCGGTGGAGGCCGCGTTTCTTGAGAAGGTCGCGCACGTTGAAGCCAACCCCAACAGCGACGATGCCCTTCACCCCACCCAAGTGCTGCGTGTCGTCTGGGGCACCGCGCAGAGCGACAGACTCGGCACACTGATGCACCAGCCCGACGTGGCCATCCATGTCCGTGCCGCCGTGGCCTGTGGGCTCGTGCACGAAGAGCCGGGCACGGAGACACGGCTCGCGCTGGAGGGGCGTGACCGGCTGGCTCTCACCACGGCCGGGCGCGACCTGTACGAGCAGAACCTGGCCCACCTGCCGACCTGGCCGGTGGACGGCAGCTGGGAGCCGAACCGTGGAGTAATGGAAGCGCTGACGGCCCGATACCCGGTCACGACCGCCTTGCGAGTCTCCGACTGACGCGATGCTGCGGTGACGCGAGCGTGGCGGCCGAGCCCGGCAAGGGCGGCGCGCCCGCGCGGTCAGCTGCAGGCACGCACCATACGCTCGAGGACGAGGTGACCTCGGTCGATGAGCAGAGTGCGTCTCTTCGCGATTCCGGTATGAAGATACGAGACGCCCAGGCGGGTGGTGAACAGGAGCAGCGCCTGCCGCTCGGTGTCCGTCAGCGGACGCCCGTATCCGCTGAAGTAGGCAGCCTCGAGGTCGGGGCGCGTCGCCCACACCGCCCCGAAGAGCCACACGAATTCCTCGATGGCGAGCCCGTGGGCGGACTTCTGGAAGTCGATCACACCGTGTCCGCGCGAGGCGTCCCACATCCAGTTACGGGTGGCGTAGTCGCCGTGCCGATAGACGACCGGGAGCTCCTTGGCGAGGTGCGGCAATTCGTCGCGGACCCGACGGACCAGGTCGCGTTCGGCCGTGCTGAGGTGCGCCGAGGTGATGCTCTCCAGGCATGTGGCCGCCTCGCGCGCTTGACCGGCCACGGACTCCTGAATGGCCGCACGTTCGTGAGGGGAGGCGGGGACGGGGTGCTCGTGCCAGCGTCGCAGCAACTCGCCGGCGAGGTTGTACAGGAGGAGTTCCTCGGCGGTGTTGAGGAGGAGGCCGCGTACGACACGGCCGGGCTGCGACGAGGACATGAGGGCGCGCAGACCGGGGGCCTTGGCGAGCAGGCGGGGAGCTTCACCGGGGGAGAGGGCACACGCCGCGTGTGCGTAGCCCCGTACCTCCCGCGCGTAGTCCTCGGGGGTCGGACTGATCTTGACGTAGATCTCGTCCCTGTCCGTGACCAGGCGCCAGACCATGGAGTCGCCGCGTGGCCAGGACACGTCCGTGACCCGGGCCCGCCCCGGCATCCGGTCGCGGACCCACTGCTGTAGGTCGGCAGGCAGAGGAGCGTCGTACGTCATGAAGGAATTCTCCGGAGAGCGCGTGGCGGCGACGCCGCGAGGCTACCCCGCCGTGTGCGGGAGCTGATCGTTCTGACTGCTCGGCGCCTGTCCTTGGCGCTCTCAGCTGCGCCAATCCGGTAGGCGTTCCGTTGGACGGGAGTTGGTGCATGAGCCTGCCAGCGGCCGCGGCCATCTGAGCCGCAGGAAGGGGTGGCCTGTGGGAGGGCACGCGGCCTGTGATCATTCGGGTGTGGGTGCGCGGGTCTGTGGGGCGGTCGCGCGGGCCCGCTCGTCCTCATTCCTCTCCAGGGTCTCCCGCATACGCCGTTGCAACGGAAGGGACAGAGGGTGTTGCGCGGCCAGGCGGGCTGCGTCCTCCCTCGGGTCGGCCGGCATGATCGGCGCCGACTGCGGGGCAGGTCCCGGGGATGAGCTCAGGCTGAGGAGCAGGGTGTGGGCACGCTGGGCGGTGTCCGTAGCGAGCAGGCTCATGGCCTCGGCGTCGGTGCCGGGCATGGCAACTGACTCCGGTGGCTCCGGCGCAGGCGGCGGGGCGAGCGGGGAGGGCAGAGGCGGTCGGGTGGTCAACTCCCAGCTGGCGTAGGCGTCATGAGCGGAGACGACGGGGTACCGGGGCAGTGGGGGGC
>NZ_LIQQ01000838.1:0-861 GCF_001418565.1 Streptomyces graminilatus
GTCGAGGTGGATGGCAAGGACCGCAAGACCATGGCGCGGATCGCGGGCGGCCTCGGCCTAGGCACCATGCGGGAGGCGTACTACCGGCAGTCCACCGCCTGGCCCGACCACTTCACCAGCCAGGCCCGCCGGGACGGCACCGCAGAACCGACTCTGGTCAAGCTCTCCGACTGGAGCGATCTTCCCGAACCGCGCGGACTGCCCGAGCCGCTGCGCCGTCTGCTCGCCGCGGCCTACGCGGAGACAACCGACCGGGTGTGGGTGCGCGGCGGAGTCCCCGTCGAACCCGCGCCCGCACCGCACGAGCTGAAGCGGGACTATGCCCTGCGCGAGCAGCCTCTGCCCAGTGAGGAAGACTGGACAGAGGCGCGCAAGCGGTACGAGACCATCCTCGGGAACCGGGCGCCGCAACTGCGGCGCGGGCGGATCGTCAACCAGTTCGCCGGACAGATCAAACAGGCGGCCGCAGTGCTAGCCCAGGAGGCCGGGCGACTCGTCGGGGAACTGGAGAAGCACCGCGCCTTCCTCCGCCTCGACGACGACTCGCCCCGCCTGGTCCTCGCCAGGCGGGCGCAGGAGTTGGTGAAGTCGGTGACGGAAACCAGCATCGAGGCCAAGACTGTCGTTGACCGGCTCGCACGCTTCGACCTCGGCGACTTCACCGCACACCGGTACGGGATGTCGTTGAAGAGTGCCGGGAAGGTCGCCGCCGCGCTGCAGAACACCAGCTGGGACCAGCTGGGCCTGGCCGACACCCTCGGTGTGGAGGGCGCAGCCGTCCTGGAGCGGGTGCGGGATGCCGCCGCCGGCGATCCGGGGGACTATCCCGACCTGCCTGGAGTGCTGCTTGCCGGCGGGCGG
>NZ_LIQQ01000838.1:872-1760 GCF_001418565.1 Streptomyces graminilatus
GCCGCACGGGCCGCCGCCGAGCTGCAGGCGGAGATCGCGGCGCTCGCGGCCGAGAACCCCAACGCCACCGTCGAGGTCGTCTGGAAGGTCGTCGACTGATGTCCGACACCGTCACGACAGCGCCCGCGCCCGCCGGTCCCGCCCGGCTGCCCACGGGGACTGTCCGCCAGTACCTTGCTGCCCGCAGCCGGCTTGGCGACGGCACGGTCCGAGTCCTGCTGCTGCGGGCTGATCCCGTCTGGGACGGACCTGCCGTGCAGCAGACGGCGGGCGGGCTGCGGGCGCGGGTGGCCGTCGCGCCCTCGGTGCTCGCCGTGCATGAGCAGATCCTGGGCCACCTCGACGCGGCGACTCCCCCCGACCCCAAGGTCCTGGTCGTCCTCACCGACCGCGAGGACACCGATCTCGACCCCGGGTTGCTCGCCCGCGTCTACGGCGGAAGGATCCGGTCCGTCGACAACTGGGAGGTCGTGCAGGAGGCGTTCGACGCTGGCGGCCTCGACGGGCGGCTGCGCGGCGAGGCCTGGGCGGCCGAAGCGCTCCTCGATGCGGCGGCCACCCGCGGCTGGCCTTCGCTGGGCAAAGGAGTGCTCTCCCGCGACGAGGCCCTCACTCGGCTGGCAAGGCGCCGGCTCAGGCTCGGCCGCCACGACACCGACGCGCTGGGCGGACCGGCCGCACATGACGACGGAGACCGCATCGACCCTGTCGCGCTCTTCAGGTGGGCCCTCACCCCTGGCGGTCCCGACCTCCTGCGTGACCTGCGCGGACCGGAACGGGCCGGCCTGGCACGCTTCCTCGCCGAACCCGAACAGGGTGGATACGCCGGCAAGATCATCACCTCCCTGGTGGACGCCGAGCACGGAGCGGACGCAGCCGCGTACGCGG
>NZ_LIQQ01000839.1:0-942 GCF_001418565.1 Streptomyces graminilatus
CGGCGGTGAACAACAGGGCGGGAACGGCCAGCAGCGCGACCATGCGTCGTTTCGTGTTGTAGTTCATCAGTCCAACTGGGATCGGGGGCGGGGACAATGGCCGCCACTCTACGACCTGCGCGCTCCCCGCACGGAGCAGCACAGGACACGCCACCCGACACACCACGCTCACGTCGCCCCGCCGCACACGCAAAACACCGTTGCCCGGAGGCACGAACACCTCCGGGCAACGGGATCACCCACCGTTCACACGCCGGCCGACCGGCAACCGGTCACATTCCGGCGATCAGTTTCTCCACCCGCTCGTCCACCGAACGGAACGGGTCCTTGCACAACACCGTGCGCTGCGCCTGGTCGTTGAGCTTCAGATGCACCCAGTCGACCGTGAAATCACGGCGCTGTTCCTGAGCCCGCCTGATGAAGTCACCGCGCAGCCGCGCCCGAGTCGTCTGCGGCGGAACCGACTTGCCCTCGAAGATCTTCAGGTCGTTGCAGATCCGCGCGGCCTGGTTCTTCCTCTCCAGCAGGTAGTAAAGACCCCGCCTGCGATGAATGTCGTGATAGGCGAGGTCTATCTGCGCGACACGCGGATGCGACATCGTCATGTTGTGCTTCGCCCGGTACCGCTCGATGAGCTGGTACTTCATCACCCAGTCGATCTCGGTACCGATCCGGTCCAGATCCTCGGCCTCGATGGAGTCGAGCACCCGGCCCCACAGCTCCAGCACCTGCGCGACCGTACCCGTGCGAATACCCCGCCGGTCGACGAAGTCCACGGCCTTGTCGTAGTACTCGCGCTGCACATCCAGCGCCGAGGCCTCCCGGCCACTGGCCAGCCGCACCTTGCGACGGCCCGTGATGTCATGGCTGACCTCACGGATCGCCCGGATCGGGTTCTCCAGGGTCAGGTCCCGCATCACCGTGCCCGCCTCGATCATGCGC
>NZ_LIQQ01000839.1:951-1634 GCF_001418565.1 Streptomyces graminilatus
GCGGCGTCTGCAGCACCTTGCCCGCACCGCACAGAAGCTGGCGGGTGACCAGGAACGGAATGAGGATGTCCGCGAGCCGGGAGAACTCCCCGTGCCGGGCCACCAGATAGTTCTCGTGGCAACCGTACGAGTTGCCCGCCGAGTCCGTGTTGTTCTTGAAGAGGTAGACGTCGCCCGCGATTCCTTCCTCGTGCAGGCGTCGTTCTGCGTCCACCAGGAGTCCTTCGAGAATGCGCTCGCCGGCCTTGTCGTGAGTGACGAGTTCCGTCACGTTGTCACATTCCGGTGTCGCGTATTCCGGATGTGATCCCACGTCAAGGTAAAGGCGCGCGCCGTTTCGCAGAAAGACGTTGCTGCTACGGCCCCATGACACGACACGGCGGAAGAGGTACCGAGCCACCTCGTCGGGAGACAGACGCCGCTGTCCCCTGAACGTACACGTGACGCCGTACTCGTTCTCCAGCCCGAAAATGCGGCGGTCCATGACTGAACATTACGCCCGATCACCCGAGCTGAAACGGGTTCCGGCAGCACGGTTCGGATCATTTTCCGATGACACCGCCACCACCGCACCCCCCACAGGGACCGCCAGCACCCGCCCGGTGACCAGCAGAACCAGGAACGACACCGCCCCGGCGGCCCCCGGCACCACGAACCCCCACAGCTGTCTCTGATACACATCA
>NZ_LIQQ01000084.1 GCF_001418565.1 Streptomyces graminilatus
GCCCTCCCCGGTCCCCCAGCCCACCGCGGCCGCTCCGTCCACCTCCGACCCGTCGCCGCACGCGTCGAAGAGCGGGGCCTCGATCCAGTCCGCGAGCGCCGCCAGATCGTCCAGCGACAGCGCCGGCTGCGCCCGTACGTCCTCGATGGAGACGCCCTCCTCACGGACCACGGCGAGTACGTCGACATGGGCGCCGTCGGCGAAGGCGAGCCGGACGTCGAACCATGCCGTGGCCGCCGAACCCTCGTGCTCCCGCACTTCCCAGGCGGGCCGCACCGACACCGTGGCCTCGGTCGGGCAGCGACCGGAAAGATTAAGAAAGGATGCTTCTAGCACATACGGAACGTAACCGCATCATCACATTCCATACGAACGGACACGCGCGCCCGCCCCGACCCGCACCCTGTCAGCGCAGCTCAGGTGGTGCGATCCTGAAGGTGTCAGTGTCATTGTCAGTGTCAGCGACAGGGAGTTCCGCAGCGTCCCGCAGTGAGGGGTTCCGCCGTGTTGCGTGTCGCCGTCGTGGGTTCGGGTCCGAGCGGGGTCTACACCACGCAGAGCCTGGTCCAGCAGGATCCCGAGGCACTGGTCGACGTCCTCGACCGGCTGCCGTCGCCGTACGGCCTGGTGCGGTACGGCGTGGCGCCGGACCACGAGAAGATCAAGTCGCTGCAGAACAACCTGCGCACGGTCCTGGAGCACGAGCGCGTGCGCTTCCTGGGCGGCGTCCGGATCGGTTCCGGCCCCGGTGAGCTGCCGGTCGCCCGGCTGCGGGAGCTGTACCACGCGGTGGTGTACTGCGTCGGCGCCGCCACCGACCGCCATCTGGGGATTCCCGGCGAGGAGCTGCCGGGAAGCTGGTCGGCGACACAGTTCGTGTCCTGGTACAGCGCCCATCCGGACGCCGTCGGCGACGGCTTCGTCCACGGGGCACGCTCCGCCGTGGTCATCGGCGTCGGGAACGTGGCGCTGGACGTGGCCCGGATGCTGGCGCGCGGCCCGGCCGAGCTGAGCCCCACCGACATGCCGCAGGCGGCGCTCACCGCGCTGGCGGCGAGCCGGGTGACCGACATCCACGTGGTGGGGCGGCGCGGTCCCTCGCAGGCCCGCTTCACGACCAAGGAACTGCGCGAGCTGGGCTCCTTGCCGGACACCCGGGTCGTCGTGGACGAGAGCGAGTTGTCGCTCGACCCGGCATACGTCGACCCGGCCGCCCTGCCGACCGTCCAGCGCCGCAACGTGGAGGCGCTGCGCGGCTGGGCCGCCCTGCCTCCCACGGACGCCGCCCGCCGCATCCGGCTGCGTTTCTTCCGCCGCCCGGTCGAGCTGCTCGCCGCCGGGGGCCGGGTGGGCGCGGTGCGTTTCGAGCGGACGGTGCCGGACGGGACCGGCGGTGTGACGGGCACCGGGCGGTACGAGGACATCGAGGCGCAGCTCGTCCTCCGTTCGGTCGGATATCGCGGGGTCCCGCTCGACGGACTGCCGTTCGACGCGGCCCGTGGCACGGTCCCCCACCTCGCGGGCCGCGTCCTGCGCGACGGCACCCCTTCTCCGGGCGAGTACGTGGCCGGCTGGATCAAACGCGGCCCGACCGGCGTCATCGGCACCAACCGCCCCTGCGCCAAGGAGACGGCGACCTCCCTGCTCGCGGACGCCCCCGACCTCGTACGCCAGGAACGCCCCGAGGACCCGCTGACCGTGCTCCGCGCGGAGGGCTTCGGACCGGTGGGGTGGGCAGGCTGGCAGGCGATCGAACGGGCCGAGGCGGACCTGGGCGCCAAGCTGGGCCGGGGCGTCGTCAAGCTCCCCGACTGGAACGCCCTGATGACGGCGGCACGGGGCGCGGACACCCCCTCGACGGCGCCTGGCAACACAGGCGGCTGACCCCCCCCAAGGGGCGCGGGGAACTGCGCGACAAGCCCCCACCGGCCCGCGGCCGAACAACGACTCAAGACCGCCCAGATGGGCATGACACACAACATGCCCACGCCCCCCACCGCACCTGTGTCCCCCGTACATCCCGTGGACGAAATCCCACCCGTACGCCACCTGACCGCCTTCGGCCTGCAACACGTCCTCGCGATGTACGCGGGCGCCGTGGCCGTCCCCCTGATCGTCGGCGGCGCGATGAAGCTCTCGCCCGCCGATCTGGCGTACCTGATCACCGCCGACCTGCTGGTGTGCGGCATCGCAACCCTCATCCAGTGCGTGGGTTTCTGGCGTTTCGGGGTCCGGCTGCCGATCATGCAGGGCTGCACCTTCGCGGCCGTGTCACCGATGGTCCTCATCGGGACGACGGGCGGCGGACTCCCCGCGATCTACGGCTCGGTGATCGTCGCCGGGCTCGCGATCACGCTGCTCGCTCCGGTCTTCGGACGGTTGCTGCGGTTCTTCCCGCCCCTGGTGACCGGCACGGTGATTCTGGTCATCGGTCTGTCGCTGCTGCCGGTGGCGGGCAACTGGGCGGCCGGCGGGGTGGGTTCGGCGGACTTCGGCGAACCGAGGAACCTGGCGCTGGCCGCTTTCGTGCTGGCCGTGGTGCTCGGGGTGCAGCGGTTCGCGCCGGCGTTCCTGAGCCGGATCGCGGTACTGACCGGCATCGTGGTGGGGCTGGCCGTGGCGGTGCCCTTCGGGTTCACGGACTTCGACGGGGTCGGGGACGCCGACTGGGTCGGCATCAGCACGCCGTTCCACTTCGGGGCGCCCGCCTTCGAGGTGTCGGCGGTCGTCTCCAAGCTGGGCGCGGTGGTCGCGGCCGTACCGGCGCCGGTGCTGGGCGGCGCGGGACTGGTGATGTTCGGGACGGTCGCCGCGAGCGGGCTGCGTACGCTGGCCGCGGTCGAGTTCAAGGACAACCACAATCTGACGGTCGTCGCGGTCTCGGTGGCCGTGGGCATGCTCCCGGTCGGCGTGCCGACGATCTACGCGAAGTTCCCGGACTGGTTCCGGACGGTGATGAACAGCGGCATCAGCGCGGGCTGTCTGACGGCGATCGTGCTGAACCTTCTCTTCAACCACCTTGCGGGGAAGGGCGGTTCAGTTGACAGCGGCTCCGCCGACGTGACCGGCCTGGCGGGCGGCGGCGGACAGGACGCTGTCGAGTAGTCCCGGGAAGAGGTCGTCCTGGTCGTCCCGGCGCAGGCCGTTCATCTTGGCCGTGCCCCGGTAGACCTGCCGGATCACGCCGCTCTCGCGCAGCACCCGGAAGTGATGTGTGGTGGTGGACTTGGTGACCGGCAGCACGAAGTGCGAACAGGACAGCTCGTCGCCGGTGGCGGCCAGCTGGTGGGCATCTGGAACGACACACAGGTCGAGGCGTTCCGTCGGATCACCCGCTTCCTGGGCTCCCAGGGCGCCGTGCCGGCGATCCAGCTCGCTCACGCCGGACGCAAGGCCTCAACCGGCCGTCCCTGGAAGGGCGGTGCGCCGCTCGGACCTGAAGACGCGTACACCTGGCGGCCGTTCGGTGCGAGCCCGCTGGCGTTCGACGAGGAGCATCAGGTCCCTGCCGAGTTGACGGCCAATCAGATCCGGTACGTCGTCGACCGGTTCGCGGACGCGGCCCGTCGCGCTCTCGACGCGGGCTTCGAGGTCGCCGAGATCCACGGCGCGCACGGCTATCTGATCAACAGTTTCCTGTCCCCCCACTCCAACCACCGCACCGACGCCTACGGCGGCTCGTACGAGAGCCGCGTCCGCTTCGCGCTCGAAGTCGTCGGCGCCGTACGGGAGGTGTGGCCCGAGGACAAGCCGCTGTTCTTCCGTGTCCCGGCGACCGACTGGCTGGAGGAGGGCGGCTGGAACGCCGACGACACCGTCCGCTTCGCCGCCGAACTCCACGCCCACGGCGTCGATCTCCTCGACGTCTCGACCGGCGGCAACGTCTCCGGCGTACGCATTCCCACCGGACCGGGCTACCAAGTCCCCTTCGCCGCCCGGGTGAAGGCCGAGACCGCGCTGCCCGTCGCCGCCGTGGGGTTGATCACCGACACCGCGCAGGCCGAGAAGATCCTGGCCAACGGCGAGGCCGACGCGGTGCTGCTCGGCCGCGAGTTGCTGCGCAATCCGTCGTGGGCCCGGCACGCGGCCCGGGAACTGGGCGGCGAGGTGCGTGTGCCGGACCAGTACCACCGGTCCGTCTGACACTCATACTGAGACTCGTACCGAGACTCGTAACTCCCTAGCGTTCTCAGGTGAGTTGATGTGCTCGTCGGGATCAGGGCCTACCGAACCAGGAGGCGGGGACGGTGGCGGCCAGCGTCCGGTATCCCTCGGGGTTCAGATGCAGCCAGTCGCCGTCGTGCAGATCCGGGCGCAGCCTGCCCGGATCGGCCGGATCGCGGACCGCCCGGTCGAAGTCGACCACGGCGTCGAAGGCGTCCCCGGTGCGGATCCAGGCGTTCACGGCCTGCCGGGTCGTCTCGCGCAGGCCCGCCGGATCGTCGTACGGCGTGTTGCCGCGGAAGGGAGTCAGGGTGGCGCCGTAGACGCGGATGCCCTGGGCGTGCGCGCGGACGACGATCTGCCGGTAGGCGGCGATGAGGTCGTCGGTGACGCGCCGCTGGGCGGCCGGGGTGGCCTCGGCGGTGCCGATGTCGTTGACGCCCTCGAAGACGATCAGCCAGGAGACCCCGCTGTGCGCGAGGACGTCCCGGTCGAGCCGGGCGAGGGCGTTGGGGCCGAGGCCGTCGTTGAGAATCCGGTTGCCGCCGGCGGCCTGGTTCAGTACGGCGACGCGCTTGCCGCCCGGCAGGCCTCTGAGCCGGTCCAGGAGCTGGTCGGGCCAGCGGTTGTTGCCGTTGGTCGTGGAGCCCCGGCCGTCGGACAGCGAGTCGCCCAGCACCGCGACGGCACGTGTGTCCCGCCCGGCCAGCACCTCGACGTCGCTCAGCAGGTACCAGTGGTTGACCGGGGTGGCCCCGGTCAGCTCCCGCTCGCCCGTGCCGTCCCCGGCGCGCAGGTAGGAGGTGGTGCGCGAGCCCGGGTGCGAGGTGAGCGCGAGCGAGGCCTGTCCGTTCGCGAGGTACGTCGTCACGGTCAGGTTGGTCGCGGGGCGCAGCCCGAAGTCCAGGGGGTCGGAGACGACCTGGGCCCCGGCGGGGACGGTGGTGGACCGGCGTCCGGCGAACGTCACCTCGCGCAGGGTGCCGGGTTCCACGGCGTCGACCCCGGCCCGGCCGTCCTGGGGCAGGGCGACCGTCACCGCGGTCAGCGGCAGTGGGGTGGTCCCGAAGGCGTTGGAGAAGCGCAGGCGGATGCGCTCGCCGCCGGTGGATACCCGCACGGTCTGACGCAGGGTGGTGTCGACGAGGACGGCACTCTCCCCGGTGAAGGGCGCGGGCGGCATGTTGCCGGGCTCGGTGAGCTGCGGCATCGACGTCCAGGTGTCGACCCAGTGCGGGGCGGACCGGGCCGGGGCGGCGGCCGTCGGCTGCGGGCCTCCGAGCAGGGCCGGTACGGCGGAGGACGCCGCGGCGAGGGCCAGCACGCACAGGCCGGTGGCGGCCGCGTGGGCGAGCCCTGCTACGGCGGGCGTTCGCCGGGACCGGAGTGAGTGCGTGAGGCGGAGCGACTTCACAGGTCGGGTGCCTTCCTCTGTACGGACGGCCGTTGTGCGGGCGGCCGCTGTACGGACGTCGCCCTCGATCCGTCGCACGTCGTCCTCGGATCGGGCGGAGCGGGAGGTGACCGGGTGCGCGCTCGTGGCACGCACCCGGCACATTCGTGGGCTCGACCGGCCGTGCGGGCCGTTCTGTCGAGCGTGGACCCGGACGGCGCCGCGATGTTGCCGGTGCCGTGACCGCCACCTTTCAGGAGCCGGTGCCGTCCAGGCCGAAGAAGGTGATCGCCATGGCGGCCATGCCGGGGCGCAGCGCGTCGTGGGCGACCCCCTGGAGGCTGATGGCCTCGACGGGAGCCCTGTTACCGGTGGCGCCGTAGCGGGTACGGGTCCAGCCGGCCCTGGGCGAGTCGGTCGAGGACGGCGTCTGGCCGAGACCGCGCACATTGGTCCACTGCTTGACCTCCTCCCCGAAGTTGGGATAGCGCAGGGTGGGGTCCGCGGTGCCGTGCCAGAGCTGCATGCGCGGCCGGGCCCCGGTGTAGCCGGGGTAGGCGTTGCGCACGATGTTGCCCCACTCCTGCGGGGTGTGGATCACCCGCCCGTCGGCGCACTCGCTGTTCCACTCCGAGCCGTTGGTGGTGGCGAAGCAGCCGAACGGCACGCCCGCGAAGGCGGCACCGGCCGCGAACACGTCCGGGTAGTCACCGAGCAGGACGTTCGTCATCATCGCGCCGGAGGAGGCCCCGGTGACGAAGATCCTTCCGGTGTCGGCCCGGTAGGTGCGGGTGACCCAGTCGACCATGGACTTGATGCCCACCGGGTCACTGCCGCCGCCCCGGGTGAGCGCCTGCCGCGAGGAGACGTCGAAGCACTTGCTGCTGCGGGTGACCGAGGGGTAGATCACGATGAAGCCGTACCGGTCGGCCAGCGAGGCGAACTCGGTGCTGCCGTAGAACACGGGGCCGGAGCCGGTGCAGTAGTGCACGGCCACCAGAACCGCCGGGCGCGCGCTGACCCGGTTCGGCACGTACACGTACATCTTCAGGTTGCTCGGGTTGGCTCCGAAGTTGGTCACTTCGGTGAGCGCGGCGGCGGCTATGGGGGCCGTCGCGGACGGCTCCGTTCGCTCCGCCGCCGACGCCCGCGCCGACGGCGCGGCGAGGAATGTTGCCGCGAGCAACGGCAGCAGGCCTGCGAGAAGCGCGACGAGTACCGAACGCAGTGGTCTTCTCGCGATGGTGCCGACAGTTGTGGACACGTCCTTGTCCCTTCCTGATCACGGCTCGGGGGGTACGCGTGGCGGAAGCCGAACTCCCGCCACGCGGGGCTGCCCGTCCGCATCGTGGCATGGGCATGGCCCACCATGGAAGCGCTCCCACACGTCGAAAACATTCGCCGACCTGCGGTTGCTCACTTGGTCGGCGCACGTCGCGTGCGGGGCGGGAACCTGGCCGGAAGTCGTCCCTCCCCGACGGGGGTCAGTGTGCGTTGCTCCCCCACATCGGGTCGAACCGCTCCCACGCCTCGTCCCAGTCCTCCATCCGCCGTCGCTCCAGACGGCCACGGAGGAGACGCCAGCCGACGTACGGCACGGTCGCCGCGCTCACGCCCGCCAGGGCGCCGACGAGGGCTGCCCTGAAGCGGGCCTCGGACTCGGTGGCGGGCTGTGTGACCAGGCGGCCCTGCGGGTCCGTCCAGACCGTCACCGGACTGCCCTTGGCGCTGCCCGGATCGACCCGGGCCTGCCCTGTGTGCGGGGTGCCGTCGGCACCGCTCCAGCGGACCTTCGCCCACACCTTCTCGCTGCTGATGGTGGCGGGCGCGCCCTCGGCGACCAGTGCCGTCACAGAACGCCACTCGGCGCGCTCTCTCGCCAGCCCCTGCTCGACGGAGTGGGTCGACACCAGGCCGACGAGGACTCCGGTGAGCACGACGATCGCCCAGGCGGCCAGTACGGCCCAGCCCTCCAGGGCATCCACCCGGCGCCTCAGCGGATTGCGCCGCCAACGCCACAGCCACACCCTGGGACCACGGAATGCCGCCATCGAAGGCGTCCTCCTCACGCGCACACGGACATGCCCTGCCGTCCTCCCATACGCGCGCTGCCGCGCCGCTGCTCACGGCCGGCCCGAGGTCTCCGTCACATCCCGCCGGGAATCTCGCCGACATCCGCTCCGACCTGCGACGACGCCGTTTCCAGAGGTGACTGTCAGTGGTGGGGTGCAGACTGGCCGATGACTGGACAAAGACGTCCCGGAGGTGATCGGCATGACCGAGGTACTGCTCACGGTCGGCACGCGCAAAGGCCTGTTCATCGGGCACCGGCGCGGTGCCACGTGGGAGTTCGACGACACTCCTTACTTCAACGCGCAGGCCGTGTACTCGGTCGCGATCGACACCCGGCGCGAGACACCGAGACTGCTGGTCGGCGGTGACAGCGCGCACTGGGGACCGTCGGTCTTCCACTCCGACGACCTGGGCCGGACGTGGACGGAACCGCAGCGGCCCGCGGTCAAGTTCCCGAAGGACACGGGCGCTTCCCTGGAGCGCGTCTGGCAGCTCCACCCGTCGACGGCGGAAGCCGACGTGGTGTACGCGGGCACGGAACCGGCCGCGCTGTACCGCTCGGAGGACCGCGGCGAGTCCTTCGAGCTGGTCCGCCCCCTGTGGGAGCACCCCACCCGCTCCAAGTGGGTTCCGGGCGGCGGCGGTGAGGGCCTGCACACGATCGTCACCGACCAGCGCGACCCGCGCGCGGTGACGGTCGCCGTCTCGACGGCCGGCGTGTTCCGCACGACCGACGGCGGCGAGAGCTGGGACCCGTCCAACTCCGGTGTCTCCGCGGTGTTCCTGCCCGATCCGAACCCGGAGTTCGGCCAGTGCGTGCACAAGGTCGCGAAGGATCCGGCCACCCCGGACCGGCTGTACCTCCAGAACCACTGGGGTGTGTACCGCAGCGACGACGCGGGCGGGCACTGGACGGACATCGGGGCCGGCCTCCCCTCGACGTTCGGTTTCGCGGTCGCCGCCCATCCGCACCGCGGCGACACGGCGTACGTCTTCCCGATCAACGCCGACTCGGACCGCGTCCCCGCCGAACACCGCTGCCGGGTCTTCCGTACGGCGGACGCGGGCGGGAGCTGGGAGCCCCTGTCTGCGGGCCTGCCCCAGGAGGACCACTACGGCACGGTGCTGCGCGACGCGTTGTGCACGGACGACGCGGACCCGGCGGGCGTCTACTTCGGCAATCGCAACGGCGAGGTGTACGCGTCGGCGGACGACGGGGAGAGCTGGCGGCAGTTGGCTTCCCACCTGCCGGACGTGCTGTGCGTGCGGGCCGCGGTGATCGACTGACCACCGGTGACCGGGCCGAGGAGCACATTCCGCGGTGCGCCCTCGGCCCAGGTGTTCTCAGACGTCACGCGGGAACTTCGTCAGCCCCGCAGTCACGGATCTCGCGGCCGTCGTTGTCCTTCGCCTCGTCGTTCCCCCAGCGCTGGAGGTAGTACGCCGACACATAGGCACGGTGCTTCCCACCGGGCACGACCTCGTCGAGATCGGTCAGCAGCCAGTACTTGTTGTGCGAGCTGCCCGACTGCACGGTGTCGCCCGCCTTCTTGCACAGGACGTAGTTGGTGCCCTTGTACAGCTTGCCCTGGGGCGCGCACCGCGGCGTGGTCTTGCCGACGCAGTCGACGGCGGCGTAGCCGGTCGCTTCGGCGAAGGTGTCCACCCAGTACTTCGTGGGTGCGGGTTCGCCGCCCCCGCCACAGGCGTTGGTGCTGGTCACCGTGGGCCAATTCGCCTGGGTCGGTGACAGCCGGTACTCCGTCCCCTGAATCACCGGGTACACCATCTCGTCGGTCTCGCCGTCGTTGTCCCCGTTGAAGTCGTAGAGCTGCTCGTAGTGCAGATGCGCCTCGGGGGTTTCGACCAGGCCCAGCCGCCCGAGCGGTGTGCCGGAGGCGACCTTCTGCCCGACGGTCACGTCCCTGCGGTCCATGTGCAGATAGACCGAGAACCAGCCGCCGCCGTGGTTGATCTCCATGCCTCCCGGCGGGAAGAACTCGGTGACCGTGCCGGCCGCGGACGCGACCACCGTGGCGCCGAGGGTGTTTCCGCCGGCGTGGTACATGTCGATCTTCTTGTCGTCGGGATTGTGGCCCAGGTACGTCTGCAACTGCCAGGTCTGCCCGCAGGCGAACGGCAGCCTGAAGTCGGGCCTGTCGGCCGGTGCGGCGGTCACTGAGCGTGCGGCCCGTGGTGCGGCGTGAGTCGTCGACGCCATGGCCGCCAGAGCCGTGAAGAACGCCACCACCATGGCCAGAACCGCGGCGGCGCGGCCCGGCCCTCTCCCTCGTCGGAGTCTCACAGGACCCCACCCCTTCCTGTCGCCGGTCCATTTGACCGTTCCGTGGGCACTGTGCCCGATCCGGCGCGAAAGGGGACTCCCGCATGTTCCGGATGTCCGGCCCGTACGGGTCGTGCGCGCAGGGGGCGCACCGGCTCCGACCGGTGCGCCCGTGTGTGCGTGTGTCAGTTCTGCTGGGTCCAGCGCTGGTTCGCGCCGCCCGAGCAGCTCCACAGCTGGATCTTCGTTCCGTTGGCGCTCCCCTGGCCGCTGGCGTCCAGGCAGAGACCCGACTGCGCTGCCGTGATCGTGCCGTCGGCGTTGATGTTCCACTGCTGGTCCGACTGCCCGTTGCAGTCCCAGATCGCCGCCGGGGTGCCGTTGCCCGCCGACTGGCCGACGCCCAGGCACTTGTTGCCGTAGACGACCAGTTGCTTGCCGGTGCTGTAGGCCCAGCGCTGGTTGGCGCCGCCGTTGCAGTCCCACAGTTGTGCCTGCGTGCCGTTGGCCGTGGTGGAGGCGTTGATGTCGACGCAACGCCCCGACTGCTGGCCGACGATCCGCCGCTCGCCGGTGGGCGGGTTCGGGGGGTCCGGCGGGTTGGGGGGATTCGGGTTCGAGCCGAACTGGGTGAAGAACTGCCACACCGCTCCCGATGTCCAGGTGCGCCAGCCGTCACCGGTGGAACCGTCGATGGGACCGGGGTCGTGGCCCGCTCCGTCGAACGCGGCCCAGACGACCGGGTATCCGGCCTTGCAACCGGAGTAGGTGGTGATGATGTGCGTCAGGCTTCCGTTGGCCGGCTCGGGCGGGTTCTGCCGGGTGCAGCCGTTCGTCCGGACGAAGGTGTCACGCAGATCCCGTCCCGACTGGATGGGCAGCACGTTGTCCCTGAGGCCGTGCAGACCCATGTAGGCGATGGGCTGGCCGCCGCCGTTGCATCCACTGAGGGTCGCGCCGGAGTAGACCGCGACCGCGCGGAAGACCGTCGCCCGGGAGCAGGCGAGGGCGTACGACATCGCGCCGCCATAGCTGAAGCCGCCGGCGAACAACTGGGTGGTGTCGACGCACAGGCCCGCTTCGATCTGGCTGACCATGGCGTCGACGAAGGCCACGTCCTCGCCGCCGGGGTTGGCCCAGCCGTTGCCGTTGCCCTGGGGCGCGACGAAGATCGTGCTGTTGTTCGCGTTGTCCGCCAGGCGCCTCAGTCCGTAGTAGGACCAGTTGTACCCGTCCGTGCCGCCCGAGTCGACGTCGTTGGCCGTGCCGCCCCGCCAGTGGAAACCGAAGACCAGCCGGTAGGGGTGGTTGCTGTCGTAGCCGGCCGGAACCCGCAGGATGTAGTTGCGGGTCTGGCCGCCGCTCTGGATCGTGCGGTTGCCGCTGGTCAGCGTCGGTGCCTTGCCGCATCCGGCGGACGCCTGGGCAACGCCGGCGGCCTTCGCCGACGAGCGCGCGCCGGGGCCGCTGCCGAACGAGGTGCCCGCGGATGTCAGTACGAGAAGTACCGCGGCCACGATGGCCATCAGGATCGGTTTGCGTTTCATGCACTGCTTCTTCCGTGGTCGGGGGGACAGGGGCTATGGGCAGGGAGTTTCCGTTCGGGGGTGTCGAGTGGAATCGGTTCGCCGGTCGCGTTCACCGGCCGGGAGGATCGCGGCCGAGGCGGGCCACCGGCCCTGGCCCCGGCCCGGGTTCACGCCTGCGGCGGTTCATAGCCCGGTGATCGTCCAGGCGTTGTTGGCGTTGGAGTTCGGCGTCCACAGCACCGTGGTCGACCCGGCCGTCGTGCTGCCGCCGCCGTCGAGGGCGGTGCCGGTGCCCCGGTTGACGATCTGGAAGCGGTTGTCACCGAGGCTGACCAGCGACCACTGTTGGTTGTTGCCGCCGTTCCACGCCTGCTGCCGGGCGGGGGCGCCGTTGGCGGAGTTGCCCCAACTGTCGGCCGCCATGCCGTTGGTGCGGTTGACGATGCGGTGGTAGCCGTTGCCGAGGTCGATCAGCTGCCATTGGAGGTTGGTGCTGCCGTCGTAGCTCCACTGCTTGAGGTTGGAGCCGGAGGCCACGTTGCCCCCGCTGTCGAGCGCCAGTCCGCTGGTCGCGTTGGCGATCCGCACCCAGGTCGTGGAGCCGCCCGGCGCGCCCAGGACGGGGATCTCACCGGAGAAGGTGAGCTTGACCGTGTACGCCAGCGCGCTGAACGGCGGGTTGGAGGAGGGCATGGTGAGGTGCAGGCCGGAGGCGTCCTGGACCGGGGCGGGCAGGTTGATGTAGGTGCCGGCCGTGTTGTTCAGCAGTTGGGCGCCGGTCAGGCTGCTGAGGTTGATCTGGTTCGAGTTCAGCGTCGTGATGTTCATGGTGCCGCCCTGCCAGCCCAGCGCGGTGGCGTAGAGCACCTTGTTGTCGCGGCTGCGGGTGAACCGGATGTCCTGCGGTTTCCCGGCCACCGGGCCGCTGAACGAACCGCCGCCCATCTTGGTGGGGCCCTCGCCGTAACTGGCCCAGGAGCGGGTGGCGTAGACCGCCTCTCCGAAGCGGCCGAGCCAGTCGCCCATGGCGAGCAGGATGGACTGCTGCCCGGAGGGGATGGTGCCGTCGGCCATCGGCGCGATGTTCAGCAGCATGTTGCCGCCCTTGCTGACCCGGTCGATCAGCGAGTGGAGCATCGCCTGTGTCGAGTAGTAGCCGATGCCCACCGTGTAGCACCAACTGGACGAGGAGATGCTGTCGTCGGTCAGCCAGAAGGGGGTGAGCAGCCCGGCCGGGCCGCCGCGCTCGAAGTCGAAGACCTCACCCTTGTTGTTGAGGCCGTCCTTGTAGGTCGCGACGACGTCCTTGTTCCACGCGACCGCCTGGTTGTAGTAGCGCGCGAGGAACTGGAGCCGGTACGACTCCTGCACCTGGCTCAGGTTGAAGTCCTGCCAGACCAGGTCCGGTTGGTAGCCGTCGATGACCTCGACCAGCTTGTCGTACCAGAGTTTGTTCTCCGCGGCCGAGCCCTGCTGGCCGTAGAGGACGCGCAGCGCCTGGTTCGACTGGGACGGCACACGGTCGTAGAAGCCGGTGAAGTGGTAGGCGTGGTGCAGTGAGGCCATGAACTTCAGGCCCTGGCCCCGGATGGCCTGCGCGTGCAGGGCCACGAGGTCGAGTTTGGGGCCGTGCTGGACCGAGTTCCACGGGTTGGACGGGCTGTTCCACATGGAGTAGCCGTCGTGATGCTCGGCGACCGGGCCGGCGAATCTGGCGCCCGCGGCCTTGAACAGCCGCGCCCAGGCCTCCGGATCGAACCTGCCGCCCTGGGAGACGAGTCTGGGGGCGAACTGCACGAAGTTGCCCGCCTTGTCGCGGGCCCCGTCGATGAAGTTGTGGTACGGCCACGCCGAGGGGTCGCCGTAGGTGTCGATGTGGTGGCGGTTCTCGGCCGAGCCGCCGATGTACATGTTGCGCGGATACCACTCGTTCCCGAACGCGGGAACGCTGAACACACCCCAGTGGTAGTAGATGCCGAACTTGGCGTCCTGGAACCAGGCCGGGGCCGGGGGATGCTGGTCCACGGAGGACCAGCTCGGGGTGTAGCTCGCGGGGCCTTCGGTCGCGGCGGCCTCGGGGGCGAACCGCAGCAGGCCGAAGGCCGCCGTGGCTCCGCCGGCCGCCGCCAGCAATTGGCGTCGGCTGAGCGGTAAGGAGGAGGGGGACATGTGGTGGGCCTCTCGGGGGAATCGATGGAAGTGGCGGAGGTGGTACGGGAGTTGGTGATCGTCAGCCGGTCACCGGATCACTCGCGCGTCCACTTCTGGTTGCCGGCGCCGGTGCAGGTCCACAGCCGCAGCAGGGTGCCGTTGGCGGTTCCCGAGCCGGTGGCGTCCAGGCACAGGCCGGACTGGACACCGGTGATCGTGCCGTCGGCGTGGGTGGTCCACTTCTGGTTGGCGCCGCCGTTGCAGTCCCAGATGTCCACCTTGGTGCCGGGGCCGGTGCCGCCGCCCGCCGCGTCCAGGCAGGTACTGCCGTAGACCCGCAGCTCACCGGCCGGGGTGTCCGCCCACTGCTGGTTGGCGCCGCCGTTGCAGTCCCACAGGGCCACCTGGGTGCCCGCCGTGTGCGACTGTCCCGGCACGTCCACGCAGCGCCCGGAGGCGGCCCCGATGATCGCGCCGCTCGTGCCGCCGCCTCCGCCGCTGCCGGGGGTGATGGACAGGTTGTCGAACTGGGCCGTCTCGCCCTGGCTGGTCCCGTAGCCGATCTGTCCGGCGGCCCAGGTGCGGTCGTCCGCCGTGCCGACCGTGGCCCCGTCGATGGCGGCGGTGATCGTGGTGCCGGAGAAGGTGAGGGCCAGGGTGTGCCACTTGTTGGTGCCCAGCGCCCCGGTCGTGCCTCGGGCCAGGGTGGAGACGTTGCCGTTGGTGTTCGTGCTCAGGATCGACCAGGCCCCGGTGTCGCTCACCCGCACGCGGTAGGCGTTCTGTCCGCCGGTGCGGTCGTAGTCGTGCCCGCCCGCGCGGCCGATCAGCTCGACGTATCCGGGCTGTTCGAGCAGCACGTCCGAGGAGACGGTGTAGTTGGTCCAGCCCACGTCACCGAGCAGGGCGTGCGGATCGGTCAGCGTGTCCCAGGTGATCGCCTTCTGCGGGCTCATCTGGCGTACGCACTTGCCGCTACGTCCGCCGCCGCAGCCCACGGCCTCGAAGGCGCCCTGCCAGTCCATGAGGTACTTCGCCTCGGTGCCGGTGGCGTTGCCGTCGAAGGAGTCGCTGTACGGCAGCTTCAGCGCGCCCCGGGCCGGACCGGTCGCGGTGCCCTTGCCCTGGCCGGTCGTGGTGGTCAGCGTGTACACGCGGCCGGGCTGCACGGTCAGGCTGAAGGCGCCGCCGGACGGAGTGATGTCCGTGGCGTGCGTGAAGTGGTCGGCCGTGTTGTTGGACCTGACGTCGGTGGACCAGACATGGACGGTTCCGGTGGACAGCCCCCCGGTGACGTTGAAGTTCAGGGTCTGGGCGCTGCCCGCGTCCATGGTCTCGATGACCGTGGAGTAGTCGGAGTTGTTGGTGGACTTCAGCGAGACATAGCTGCCGTTGTTGCGGTTGCCGTCGATGTAGCCGCTGGCGGAGTCGAGGTAGCGCCACCCGGGGGCGGTGAACTGGCTGGTGTGGGCCATCACCCAGGCGTTCTTGCCGATCGAGTAGGCGCCGGACCAGGGCTGTGCGGCCAGGGCGAGGCCCATGGTGGGGTACGGCAGGTTGGGGGTGAGCGCCGCGACCACCGGCCAGTTGAGATACGCGGTCATCCGTCCGTCGATGTACCCGCGGTTGATGCCGCGGGCCACGGCCTGCGCTCCCCCGTTGTAGTCGTCCGAGCCGTTCTCGCTCGCCCACAGCGGCTTGCCGGACGAGCCGGCGGCCGACGGCACCGAGCAGTTGGTCTGGGCGGACCGGTAGCCGCAGGGATAGTGCGTGCCGATGACGCTCACTGCGGCGGCGAACGCCTGGTTGGAGTTGATGTCGTTCGCCACGGTCCAGTCCGAGTCGGCCGCGACGATCTTCACGTTGCCGTAGCCGTTGCTGTTGAGCGCGGCGCGCAGCTGCACGTACCAGGAGACGTTGTAGCCCCGCTCGTTCCACCCGCCGAGGTAGTCGATGCTCAGTCCGTGCTGTTTGGCGCAGCCCAGCCACGAGACCAGGTAGTTGATCATGTCGGTGGACCAGAAGTTGCCGCCGCCGATCCAGCCGGGCGCCCCCCAGGCGAGCCCGTGCAGCTTGATGGCGGGGTTGCGCGCCTTGGCCTGCTCCATCAGCCACCACTCGTAGCCCCGGTCGCAGTTCAGGTCGGTCCGGGTGTGCATGTGGCTGGGCTCGGCGCCCGAGGTGGAGTTGGTGTCGCCGCCGATCTCCGCCTTGAGGATCTGCAGGGAGGCGCCGTAGCCGGGCTTGAACAGGTAGTCCAGGATCTGGCCGCGCTGGGGCTCGGGATAGTCGATCAGGAGTCTGCTGTTGCCGCCCCCACCGCTGATCGCGCCGACGCCGTCGAAGACCCGGCCGCCGGAGGAGCCGTTGACCGTGATGGAGGTGGCGGCATGGGCGGGCAGGGCGGCGGAGCCCACGAGGCCGCCGGCGGCCAGGACGAGGCCCGTGAGCACGGCCGTAGAGGCACGCAAGCGCCCGAGCAGCCGTTTGAATGCGGACACGGTGTGTTCCTTTCGCAGGTCAGAGGTGCCGCTGTCGTTTTGGTCAGTTGCTTTGGTCAGTTGCTTTGGTCAGTTGCTTTGGTCAGTTGCTTTGGTCAGTTGCTTTGGTCAGTTGCTCCGGTCAGCGGAGGATGAAGTCCTGTTCGGTGCCGGGCGCGTTCTGGCAAGCCCACTGGTCCAGTTGGCGGCCCGGTTCGGCGCCGGTGCCGTGGACGTCCAGGCACAGGCCGCTGTTCTGGTTCCGGAACTCGTACGACCCGTCGGACTGCCGCATGGGCAGCCAGAGGCTGTTGGCGGCCGGGCCGGGGGCCTGCTGGACGATGTCGGGGACGCCCGGCGACGTGGAACCGCCGGCCACCGCCACGGCCAGCCCTGAACTCTGGGCGCGCAGTTCGCCGTAGCCGCCCGAGGACGGCACGAACTGGAACCGCTGGTTGCTCTGCCCGTTGCAGGTCCACTGGACGATCCGGGCACCCGCGCTTCCGGAGTTGCCGTACACGTCCACGCACAGACCGCTCCCGGCGGCCACGAGCTGGTGATAGCCGTTCGGGAAGCCGTCGCCGTCCGGCGAGGCGGGTGTGAGGTAGACGGTGAACGCGTCGTGCGAGCCCTGGAAGGTGAACGGCACGGTGATCGAGCCGCCGGTGGTGCTCAGGTCCTGGTCGTACACGACCTGCGGTGCTCCGAGCGGAGCCTGTTCGGGGATGCGGCGCACGGAGACGTGCACATTGCCCGCGCCGGCCAGCCAGGGTACGGACGCCAGCCCGTCGAAGGTCACGGACGCGGTGCCGGTGTAGCCGTTCGAGTCGCCGACGATCGCCACCGCGCGTTTGGCGGCGGGGTCCACGGAGGCGGAGATCGCTGTCGAGCCGACCTGGCCGGAGGTGTCCACGAGGGTGCCGGTCATGTCGGCGTAGTCCCGAAGCGCCCACCAGTTGCCGGTCGGCTGCCAGCGGCCTCCGCTCTGGGTGAGGACTCCCGTCAGGTTCGGGGTGATGCAGCAGACCCAGTTGCCGCGCATCGCGTTGGTGTACCCGGACTGCGCGAACCGCGCCAGGTACCAGGCCGTCACCCCGGCGGTCTGCCGGTCGGCCGGCTGGTACTCGTTCGAGGACAGCGGCAGCGGACCGATGCCCGCCGTGCTCAGGGCGTTGTTCAGGCTCCGCGCGACGGTGACCGGGTCGTCGACATCGCCCTCGTTGTGGTTGGCGATCATGTCCGGTACGGTCCCGGCCGCCTTGACGTGGGCGAGCCAGGTCCGCCACTGACCGGGGTTGCGTTCCGGGGTGAACGCGAGTGACGGACCCACGATCTGCGCCCCGGGGGCGAGACGCCGGATCTCCCGGTAGGCGGTGTCCCACATCTGGAAGTACTGGGCGCTGTTGACGCCCCGGGTCCAGAAGACGGAGATGTCCGGCTCGTTCCAGATGTCGTAGGCGAAGGTGAGCCCCGAGTCCTGGAGCGCTCCCACCGTGGAGTCGATGAAGCGGATCCAGTTGGAGCAGTCTCCGTTGTCGCACGGGTACCGTGTGTTCGAAGGCTGGCCGCCGTTCACACCGTAGATGTCGCTCACCAGCACCTGGTACTGCGCGTGGTACGGCGGCCTGGTGAGACGTTTCGCCTGCGCGACGATCGAGTCGAGGTCGGCCTTGGTGGCCTGGCCGTACTGGTAGTTGTCCTTGATCCAGCCACCGGAGAACCATCCGCCGCCCCGGAAGGCGTTGATGCCCAGCGGCTGGATGAACTGGTCCACCGGCTGGCTGCCGTCGGAACTGAATCCGTAGAGGAACCCCTCCCCCACGCCCGTCGACGGCCCGCGCGTCGACGCCAGATGCACGGTCAGCGCCTTGTCGGCGGCGGCCCGGCTCGCGGCCGTCGACATCAGCGACAGCAGCGACAGCACGAGGGCCAGGGCGACACCGGCCACCAGTGCCAGCAGGCCGGGTCGCGGGAGCAGCGGACGTGGTCGCCGGGCTCCCTCGGTGGTCATGGGCATGATTCATCGGCTCCTGGGTCGGGTTGCGGAGGAACACATGCACGCCCGGCGGGCGTCTCGCGGTGGTGTGTCGGACGCACCGGGGGCCGCGCCGCCGTCACCGGTGACAGGGACTCACCGGTGACGGGTGCTCAGCGCTGACGAGTGCCCAGCGCTGATGGACACTCAGCGGTAGCCGGCCGCCGTGATGTTGGCCTGCACCGCGTTGTCGGTCGCGTCCGAGGGATAACCCGCGACGATCGCTCCCTCGTAGAAGGTGCCGGCGCTCAGGTTGGCGCCGCCGCCGGGCTTGCAGCAGTCACCGCCGCTCCCGAGGATGATGGCGCCCTGCTTCTTCATGGGGTTGTATCCGCCGGGAAGCCCGCCGTCCCACAGGGTGGTCAGGCCGCCGGACTGTGCGTTGGCGCCCTTGAGGGCGAACCTCGACGTGCCGTTGTTCTTCAGCATCGCGGTGACGAACTTGCTCGGAAACGCCCGCTGGTTGGGGTTCCAGGACTGGCTGCCGCCGGGGAACAGGCCCCACTCCAGGTCGGCCTGGACCCAGGGTCCGCTGCCGGAGCAGCCGCCGAACCAGCACTGGGTGCCGAAGTTGATGGCGTCCATCGCCCCGGCGGCGTCGGCCTTCCGGGTCGTCTCGCTGTTGCCGTAGTCGAAGCAGCAGCCGTTGTTGACGTGGGTGCCGCTGGTGACCATGTAGGCCCCTTCGGGTGCGGCACCGGTCGGTACGCCCGTCAGATGGCCGTCCCGCCAGTAGCTGTTCCCGGGGTTGATGTACAGCGAGTACGCCTTGTTGCCCCCGGCGGTCAGCGCCTCGGAGGTCGCCTTCGCGGGACTGCTCTGACTCGACCCGGGGACCTGGGCCGACCCCTGGTACCAGAGGTCGTTGCCGCGCCCGGACTGGTCCCGGACGACAGTGATCACGCATGAGGTGCCCGCGCAGAACGCGTCCTGCGCCGCCGCGTCGGCGTACCCGCCGGCCGCCAACACCCCGATGTCCCTGGTGGTGTTGTCCGAGGAGCGCCTGACCTGGTAGAGCGCGCCACGGTACGACCCGTAGAGCGCCCGTACCGTGCTGTGCGCGGCCACGCACGGGGTACCGCCGGTGGCGTAGAGGTCGCAGGGGCCCGACCCGTCGGGTGTGGGCGGAGGTGTGAGGCTGCTCCACTTCTGGTTGCTCTGGCCGTTGCAGGTCCACTGGATGACCGCGGTGCCGTTGGCCGTGGCCGCCCCGTTGACGTCCAGGCACAGCCCGGACCGGACGCCGGTGACGGTCCCGTCGGGGTTCTGCCGCCACATCTGCGTCGGCCGTCCGTCGCACGACCCGATGACCGCCGGGGTTCCGGGAGTCGTCCGGCTGTCGAGGGCGTCCACGCACCGGGTGCCGCCCTTGGTCCTCAGCTCACCCGCCGACGTGAACTCGTACGACTGACCGGCCCGGCCGTCGCAGTCCCAGATGTCCAACGCCGTGCCCGGCGTGTCGGCGTTGCCCTTGACGTCCAGACAGCGGCCCGACGCCGAACTCACCAGGGGTGCCACGGCCGCCGATGCCGACCAGGTCGACGCGGTTCCCAGCAGCACGGTCAGCAGTGCCGTCACGCACACGGCGGCGAATGCCGACAGGCGTGGCCGACGAGCGGGCCTTTGGGGCAGAGCGGATGAAGGCTGCATTCTGCTTCCTCGAATACGTGGGGGAAGGCGACAGAGAGTGCCGTGGCTGTCCGCGGGAAGAGCGTCCGTCCAATGGGCCGTCGGCCGCTCCCGTCAGCGTGTCCGGGAGCGCCCACAGGGAACACTCAGACATCCCATGTGCCCTAGTGATCCCACGCACCCAACACACTGTCAATACATGTGCCGCACCGCGCCGAAAACTCGATCAGCCCCTCGTTTTCCCTGGTCAGAGTGGCATGAGGGCATGGCGGACCCGCGTCCGGCGACGGCCGCCGGGCCGGACGCGGGTGGTCGTCGCCGGTGGTCGTCGCGGGTCCGCCGAAGGGGTTCAGGGCAGGGGCGCGCCCTTGGCGCCGATCACCTCACCGAGCGCGCCTGTCCGGCCGCCGACACGGGCGGCCTGATCCAGCCCGCGCGGTCCGCCGCCTCGATTCCGGCGTTGAAGGCGTCCGCCATCTTCCGGTAGCCGTTGTCGTTGGGGTGCAGGGAGTCGGCCAGGTCCGCGGCGGTCAGCGCGCTCATGTCCACCAGGCCGACCTTCTTGCCCGCGGCCTGCTGGGCGCGGACGATGCCGGGGAGCTTGGCGTTGAACGCCGGCCGGTTGGCCTCCTCCCAGCCGCTGGTGGAGATGATGACGGTGCCGACGAGAACGGTCGCGTCGGGGGCGGCGCGGGTGATCCGGTCGAGGAGGTCACGGAGCCGGTCGGGGGCGGTCGGGATCTGGTAGTTGCCGTTCAGGTCGTTGGTGCCGATCTCCAGGGTGACCACGTTCGGCCGGAAGCGGGCGAGGACGGAGTCCGCGATCCCGGCTATCTGGTCGATCCGCCAGCCGCCGTGGCCTTCGTTGTCCGGGTCGGACATGTTGCCGTTGCGCCCCGAGCCGACGAAGTCCAGGGCGTGCCCCTCAGCCCTCAGCCGGTTCCACAGGTGCCCCCGGTAGCCGTTGCCGGTCGGGCTGGCGAAGCCCCAGGTGATCGAGTCGCCCAACGGCATCAGCCGAAGCGCGGTGGGCGCGGCGGCCCGGACGGCGCCGGGCGACGGCCCGGTGCCGGTGGCCGCCGCGACGGGCGGTGCGGCGGCCGTGCCGAGCACGGCCGTCAGCGTGACTGCCAAGAGTGCCGAGTATTTCCTCATCGGAGTTCCTCACTGGTGCGGGACAGTGCGGGACAGTGGGTGGGCTGTACGGGTGGGCTGTACGGGTGGGCTGTACGGGTGGGCTGTACCGGCGCGCGAGGCGGTCAGCGAGGTGTGAAGGCCTGGTTGCTGCCTGCCGTGTTCTTGCAGGCCCACTGGTCGAGTTGCTGGCCGAGGTTGCTGCCGGCGCCGTAGACGTCGAGGCACAGGCCGCTGTTCTTGTTCTGGAAGGCGTACGAGCCGTCGGACTGGCCCACCGGCTGCCACAGACCGGCGGCCGATCCGTCGGCGGCCTGCTGCACGATGTTGGGTGTGCCGGCGGTAGTGGAGCCGCCCGACACCGCCACGACCAGCCCGGAGTGCTGCGCCCGCAGTTGTCCGTAGCCGCCCGAGACGGGCACGAACTCGAACTGCTGGTTGCCCTGCCCGTTGCAGGTCCACTGGTCGACCACGCCGCCCGCGGCGGTGGAGCTGCCGTACACGTCCAGGCAGAGACTGTTGTTGCCGATCACCAACTGGTGGTAACCGGTGGGAAATCCGCCGCCGCCCGACGACTGGATGCCCGCCTGCTGGATGACCGTCCTGGCGCCCTGCGGCCAGTTGGTGCCGCTGACCTGGACGTTGCCGGACAGGACGTTGTTGTGCGGCGGACCGGTGGCGACGTAGGTGTTGCCGCCGTTGTACCAGTTGCCGGAGAACGTGCTGTCGTCGGTGTGGTTGTTCCCGTTGGCGTTGGTGAGCGCCCAGTTGCTCGCGTCCTGCACCACGTTGTTGGCGACCTTCAGATACCGGGCGCCCTCGTCGAGGTACAGCGCGGTGGTGCGGTTGTTGTCCCACATGTAGTTCTCGGAGATCACCGAGCCGGGGCTCGCCGACAGGGCGTAGATGCTGCCGCCGTCGAACATCGCGTTCTTGGTGTCGAAGATCAGGTTGTGGGTGACGGTGTTGTTCTTGAACGTCGTGGGGGTGGTGTAGACGGGCTGGTAGTTGTACGTGCCCCGGTTGACGTAGTCCTGGCTGCCGCCCGGGTCGTTGGCGCCCCAGCCCCAGCCGATGTCGATCCCGTCGTAGGGAAGACGGTCCAACTGGTTGTGGGTGATCGTCGCGTTGGTGACGTACGTGGAGAGGATGCCCGCGGTCTCCTTGTAGTCGGTGCCCACCCCGCTGACCCGGTTGTTGCTGATGGTGATGTTCTGGTTGGTCATCTGCGGGTTGCTCGGGTGGTGCGCGTCCGGCCGGACCCCGCCGACCTGGATGCCGCTGCCCGCGAGTTCGGTGAACGTGTTGCCGGTGATGGTGACGCCGTTGGCGCCCAGTCCGGTCCCGGAGTCCGAGGCGACACCGTCGTTGCCGACGCCGAGTCCGGCCTGCCCGAGTCCGGAGAAGGTGTTGCCGGAGAACGTGATGCCGCTCGCGGCGGAGACCTGGACGGCCGCGGGCATCTGCGCCCACTGGTTACGGGTGGCCTCGAACTGTGTGCACCCCGACTTGCAGGTGGTCAGCCAGTTGGCGGGCATCGCGTAGGCGCCGATGATGTGCGCGCCGCTCTGCTGGTCCGCGTAGCCGTCGGGTCCGCTCGGACCGAGCCAGGAGGTGCCGGTGAACCGGATGCCGGTGAATCCCAGGCCGGTCGCCGGTGAGGCGTAGCTGCCGCTGATGCCGATCAGGCTCTGGAGCCGGGGCAGTTCGACACCGAGGCTGTTCGGGTTCTGGCCCGGCTGGGCCCGGTAGTAGAGGTCGCCGGTGGACTGGTCGAGGTACCACTGCCCGGCCTGCTTGAGGAACGCGTAGTTGTTCTCCAGGTACATGGTGCCGCCGGCGAACGGCGCGTTGATGGTGTCGTAGCCCCAGGAGTTGTTGTTCCAGGCGGGCTGCTGCATGGTGATCGTCCGGCCGCTGACCGACTGGACGGGCGCGTAGCGGTCGGTGAACGAGTTGAGGCTCTCGACCTCCATGTGCTTCAGGTCCGAGAGGCCGGCCAGGTAGTCGAGGGACGAGTCGTTCACGGTCAGACCGGTCTGCGTGAAGGTGAGACTGGAACGGGGCACCTGGATCGCCGCGCGCGGTGCCTGCTTGCCGTTCACGTACAGCTGACGGGTGTTCACGCCGGTACCGACGTGGACCGACCAGATATTGCTGTTCTGATCATGCACCTGCCAACCCGTGACCTGCTGGGCGCCGCTCACGACCGGCTGCTGCCCGGGCATGGCCTGGTAGGTGATGGTGTGGCCGTTCTGGCCGCCGTCCCCGGAACCGAAGGTCAGCGGCTTGGACAGCCGGTAGGTGCCACCGGCCAGGTTGACCACGACGTCCGCGTCGGCGGAGAGCCGGCGCGCGGGCTGCTGCGCCTGCTCGATCGTCGCGAACGGCTGATCGGCGCTGCCGTTCCCGCCGGGAGCCGCACCCGGCGCCACGTACAGGGCGGCTGCCGCGGCCCGTGTCTGCGACTCGGCCGGTGCGGCGAACGCGACCCCAGCCGTGGCGGGGCTCGCGGTCAGCAGGGCGAGCAGTGCTACGGGGGCGGCCCAGAGGCCGCGGGGCGGTCTTGCTCGGGACATCGTCATCCTCCAGTGGTGGCGCGTGGCGCCCGGTGTGGGGGCGGGGTGTCGTCGCTTGTTCGCCGAACGAAGCCGTTGGAACGGCCGGACCTTCCGGGCCCGCCCGCATGGGGGTTGGCCCGGAGGGTCCGACCGGCTGGACGGCCGGAAGATCCCGGGAGGTGCCACCGGGCGCGGGCACACGGATCCCCGCTTCCGGTGTCGCACACCCGTGACCCGGGTGAGCGGGCCAGGGGCTTGACCGTGCGGGTCAGTCGAGACAGGACGTGGTGACGTCGGCTCGTACGGCGTTCCTGGTGACGTCGTCCGACGGGTGGCCGGAAGTCACTCCGCCCTCGCAGAAGGCGCTGTGGGCGCGCTTGCTCAGCGAGGGACGCCTTGCCCGCGTGGTTCCCATCTGATCTCCCTACCGTGCCGGCGTAACCCGATCGGGTCGTGCTGGTGGCGCTGGTGGCGCTGTCAATCCGGGAGCGCTCGGAGGCGCCGCGTTCACAGCGAGGTTGCAGAAAGGTTTCGGGAGGAGACGCTGCTCCCGGCTCGACGCGCTGTCAATAGTGCGGAGCCTTCTGCCGCGAACGTTGTCGCGGAATCGGTTCGACGGCTGGTTTCCTGCGGTTGGGCGGATCGGCGGCCTCGAAAAGTTTCGACCGCAAACGCGGGTGGGCGGGTGGCGGCGGGGCCTCCCGCTGTACGAAACGCGGTGGGAACGTCGGGGAGCCGAGCTCACCGCACGACACGTCCCCGGCGGAGGCTTCACCACCCGGCAGGTCCTCCGCACGACACGTCCCCGGCGGAGCCTTCACCACCCGGCAGGTCCTCCGCACGGTGGGGCCTCGATCCCGCGCACCGGCCGGATCCGACTGGTGTCGACCGGCCCCGGCCGCCCTACGGCAGTCGCCAGTCCACCGGGGCGGCACCCTGCCCGACGAGGAGGTCGTTGGCCCGGCTGAACGGCCGTGAGCCGAAGAAACCACGGTCCGCCGACATCGGGGACGGGTGGGCGGACTCGATCGCCGGGAGATCCCCCAGCAACGGCCGCAGATTGCGCGCGTCACGCCCCCACAGGATCGACACCAGGGGCTTGCCCCGGCCGGCCAGGGCGCGGATCGCCTGCTCGGTGACCTCCTCCCACCCCTTGCCCCGGTGCGCGGCGGGACTGCGCGGAGCCGTGGTGAGGGCCCTGTTCAGCAGCAGCACTCCCTGCTGGGTCCAGGGGGTCAGATCGCCGTTCGACGGCCTGGGCACCCCCAGGTCGGAGTGCATCTCCCGGAAGATGTTCTCCAGGCTGCCCGGCAGCGAACGCACCTCGGGCGCCACGGCGAAACTCAGCCCGATGGCCATCCCCGGTGTGGGATAGGGGTCCTGACCGACGATCAGGACGCGGACGTCGTCGAAGGGTTGCTGGAAGGCCCGCAACACGTTCGCCCCGGCCGGCAGATAGGTCCGGCCCGCCGCTATCTCGGCCCGGAGGAAGTCCCCCATCGCGGCGATACGTTCGGCGGCGGGTTCCAGAGCATTCGCCCAGCCCGCTTCGACAAGTTCATGCAAGGGTCGTGGTGCCACAGTCCGTCACCCTACTGGCACACACCACGGCCCCGCACAACCCCTCGTCGCCGGTACCCGCCCCGACCGGACGCGGGGGTGACCGAAACAACACGCATATTGACCGACAAACGAACCCGGATGACCGACTTGCCGACCCGAGTCCCGATTGCAGGACTCTGGGCACCTACCGCCCCGCCAATAAAGTCCTCTCATCACACGGGAGTTCGCCGGTCACACGCGGTTGACCAGCACCGGAACCCCCTGACGACCGAATCCGTTCTCCACCCGGCGGCGAAGTCACCACTTACCGCCCACTTCCGTTGCGTGCGTAACTCATCAGACAAAAGCGGACGGATACCGCTCACCTGCACCCTCCCCGAACAAGGGAGCCCAATAAGCCAGTAACATGCGGCGCCATGAGCTCCCCCACTGGGCCCGCCGGCCTGCCAGTACGAATGCCGCGCCCCCGCCAGCCGGGACGGCACCGCCGCCCCGAGCCACTGGCGGCTCCCGAGGGTGCGCCCGCGCTCGTCCTCGCGGTGCCGGGCGCGCCCAGCCCCACCACGCGGAGTCTCGCCGAGGAGGTCGTGAGCATCGCCCGCTCCGAACTCCCCGGCCTGGACGCCCGTATCGGGTACCTCGACGGTGACGACGCGGAGTTCCCCACACTCCAGTTCGTGCTCACGCACAGCGCGCAGGAGCGCACCGCCCGCTATGAGCAGGCCCGTGCCGCCGGTGCCGACGTCAAGGCGCCCGAGGGGCCCGTCGCGGTCGTCGTGCCGCTGCTCGCCGGTCCGGACAACGCGCTGCTGCGCCAGATCCGGCAGGCCGTCATGGAGAGCCGTATCGCGGCCGAGCTGACCGATGTCCTCGGCCCGCACCCGCTGCTCGCCGAGGGACTGCACGTACGGCTGTCCGAGGCGGGCCTCGCGCGCGCCGACCGGGCCCGTCTGTTCACGGTGGCGACCGCCGCGGACGGCATCATCCTGGCGTCGGTGGGCGGCGAGGAGGCCGTGCAGGCGGCCGGGATCACGGGCATGCTGCTCGCCGCGCGCCTCGCCGTGCCGGTGATGGCGGCGGCCCTCGACGAGGACGGCTCGATCGCGGCGATCGCCGAGCAACTGCGCGCCTCGGGCTCGCAGAACCTCGCCCTCGCCCCGTATCTGATCGGCCCGGAGATCGACGCCGCGCTGCTGGAGGCGGCGGCCGAGGAGGCCGGCTGCGCCTCTTCCGACGCGCTCGGCCCGTACCCGGCCATCGGCAAGCTGGCGCTGGCCAAGTACACGACGGCACTGGGTATCGCCCCGCAGCAGCCGCAGGGCGCCCCGGTCCGCTGACCCGGACAGCGCCCCGTACGACGCGGTCCGACGACCGAGCACCTGGCACGCCGAAGGGCCCGCTCCTCCCCGGGAGCGGGCCCTCGGCGTGTCCGACAGGCCCCGGGCGGGCCCTCGCCGCCGATCACACGGGCCACCACGGGTCCCGTGACCGATCCGGCGCGACGGGCACGCCGACCGCACTCCGCCGCGCCGACCGCATGCCGCCGCGCCGGAGGCGAATCCGGCCACGCCCTGGGGGCGCGCTCGTTCGCGGTGCGTGCAGGTGTCCGGCCTGGGTGGCCGGTACGCAGGGCCGGTACGCACGGCCGGT
>NZ_LIQQ01000840.1 GCF_001418565.1 Streptomyces graminilatus
GAGTGGGGCCGCCGCAGCGCAGGCACGGCCGGGTGATGCCCTCGGGCAGCTCGGTCCACGAGCCGGGGACATCGAATCCCGACTCCAGCTCTTCGGACCCTGGTTCCGTGGCGGGCGTGGGTTCGGTGTCCCAGTGGAGTTCGGGCGGGTCCTCGATGTCGAAGGCGAGCTGGTCCGCCGGTTCCTCACCGCTCTCGTCGTCCCCGTCATCGATCTCGACGGCGGGCGCGGCAGGCTGAGGTTCGGCGGGGGCGGGGTCCGTGCGACGGTCGAGTTCGGCCGCGAAGTGGGCCAGCAGCCGGGCGTACTGCTGTCCGATCCTGCCGCGGGGAGTGCGGGGCGGTTCCTTTTCCCACGTCCACACCGTCTCCCGGGCCACCCCCAGCTCATCACCGACCTGAGTCTTGGTCCAGCCCCACTGCTCACGCAGCCGAGTCCGCTCCGCCGGCGGCGGCAGCGGCGGCACAGGGCCGTCTTGGGAGATCTGCGCAAGCAGGGACTCCACGGGCTCGGACACGGTCTTCCTCCACTCAACGGATCTAACGCGAATCTAACGTACGACGGCCATTCTGCCGTGTCAATTCTTAACTCGATAATCACGTGTACTATCAATGTTACTTGTCTCGATAAACGCACGCAGCAGCACTGTCGTAGACCCTGAGGGGCTGAGCAGCCCCTTTCGGGAAGGAGGGACCTTCCGTGTCCAAGAAGGACTTCATCGCCGCGGCGGCCGGGCACGTCGGCGACGGCGCTCCGGTCGGCCGTCGCGCGCGGGCTGAGATCGCGCGTTTCCTGGCCCAGGCCGCCGAGGACGACGGGCACCTTCCGGAGGAACCCGAGGCGCGCCGGTGCGCCGTGCGCATCGCCGACGCCCTGGAACAGGACCGGGCCGAGCAAGCCGGTACCGCGTGGTCGCGCCTGGGCGAGCTGCACCGGCGCCATCGCGAGGGCGCCGTCGCGGTCGCCTCGGACCTCGCCGAGGCGCTGCGCGCGATGTACCCGGCTGCGTACGCCCTGGAGCTGGCCCAGAACGACGACGGCAGTTTCCTGGCCGGACGCCTCGTCTCGGTCGGCGGCCGCACCGTGCGGGACTTCGTGACGGACTCCTCTGCGCTTCCGCAGCTGTCCGCGCACCTTCGGGACCGATGGCCCGAAGGTGCACTCGAAGGAGTGGGTGACCTGAACGAGGTCGTCACGATGCTCGCCGCGTGCGGCATCGGCTTCGACGACCTGCCCTCCGAACTCCGCGGCGACGATGCCTGCCCGCACAGCTACAGTCCGGCCCTGCTCCTGGACGAGCAGGACTGCGAGTACGGCTGCTGACCCTCACACACAGCCCCCGTCTTCTCCCCCGCCCCGGCCGCTCAGGACTGCT
>NZ_LIQQ01000841.1 GCF_001418565.1 Streptomyces graminilatus
GGCGGCACGCGTGCGCGTGCGGCTTCCGGCCGGGATCGCCGGGGCATCGGCTGCGGACGCGTGTGCGGAGGAGTGTACGAACGACGCCTTCGGGCCCGCCTTCGAGGTCATCTACCTCCTGGAGGCCGGGGACGCGGCCGTCGACCGGCTCAGGGAGCGGCTGGACGGGCTCGGGGACTCGCTCGTGGTGGTCGGGGGCGACGGGTTGTGGAACGTGCACGTGCACGTCGACGACGCGGGCGCCGCCGTGGAGGCGGGCGTCGAGGCGGGACGGCCGTACCGGATCCGGATCACCCACTTCGGGGTCGGCGACGTGCACACCGGCGGCGCTGGACGGCCGCCCCGGGAGCGGGCGCAGCGGGCCGTCGTGGCCGTCGTGCCGGGGGAGGGGCTCGCCGGGCTGTACATCGAGGCCGGCGCCACCACCGTGCTCGCGCGGCCCGGGGAGCCACCGGCGAGCGGGGAGCTCGTCGAGGCCGTACGGCGGGCCCACGCGCGCGAGGTCGTGCTGCTGCCCAATGACGCGGACCTGCGCCAGACCGCCGCCGTGGCGGCCGAGCAGGCCCGTACGGAGGGCATCCGGGTGGCGCTGATCCCGACGCGCTCGGCGGTCCAGGGCATCGCCGCGCTCGCCGTGCACGAGCCGGAACGGCGGTTCGACGAGGACGTCGTCGCGATGACCTCCGCGGCCGGCGCGACCCGGTACGCCGAACTCGCCGTCGCGGAACGCCAGTCCTGGACGATGGCCGGGATCTGTCAGGCCGGCGACGTCCTCGGCCTGATCGACGGTGACGTCGCCGTGATCGGCTCGGACGTCACGGCCACCGCGGAGGCCGTCATCGACCGCATGCTCCAGGCGGGCGGCGAGATGGTCACCCTCGTCCTCGGCGAGGAGGCGCCCGAGACGATCGCGGCGCATCTGGAAGCGCGGGTCCGCGAGGGTTACCTGGCCGTGGACACGGTGGTGTACCGGGGCGGCCGGCAGGGGGCACTGCTGCTCATCGGCGTGGAGTAGACCGCCCCCGCCGCCCCTTCCC
>NZ_LIQQ01000842.1 GCF_001418565.1 Streptomyces graminilatus
CCCCCACCCCCGCCCCGGCCACCGGCCACCGGCCCGGTCTGCACCGGGGGAACTCCTTCGGGGCCGGGAGCGCCCTCGGGGCCGGCGGCGCCCTCGGGACACGGAGCGTCTTCGGGGTCTGGAGCGCACTCGGGGCAGGGGGCGCCATCGGGACCAGGTCCGCAGGCTCAGCATCCGCCCGTGCCTCAGCACGCACCTGTGCCGCCACACATACCCGCGCCCCAACACGCTCCTGTTCCGCAGCATGCACCTGCCCCGCCACACGTTCCCGTTCCACCGCATGCTCCTGCTCCACCGCACGCCCCGGCTCCACCGCATGCTCCCGTTCCGCAGCACGCTCCGGTGCCGCCCGCGCCGGACACCACCGGCCATATGCGGCTGCCGCAGGGCGACTTCGTCCCGACGCCGGGCCCGCCGCCCGCCACCGGCCCCGCCGATCCCACCTCCGCGCCCCTGGCCGTACTGCTGATCGGTCCCGCGGGCGCCGGGAAGACAAGCGTCGCCAAGTACTGGGCGGACCACCGCAGGGTTTCGACCGCGCACATCAGCCTCGACGACGTACGCGAATGGGTGCGCTCGGGCTTCGCCGACCCCCAGTCGGGGTGGAACGACCATTCCGAGGCGCAGTATCGTCTCGCCCGCCGCACCTGTGGCTTCGCCGCGCGCAACTTCCTTGCCAACGGCATCTCGTGCATCCTCGACGACGCGGTGTTTCCCGACCGTCCGGTCGTCGGTCTCGGGGGGTGGAAGCGGCATGTGGGGCCCGGTCTGCTGCCGGTGGTGCTGCTGCCGGGGCTGGAGGTCGTCCTGGAGCGCAACGCCGAGCGTTCCGGCAATCGGCGCCTCAGCGATGAGGAGGTCGCGCGTATTCACGGGCGGATGGCGGGCTGGTACGGCTCCGGTCTCCCGATCATCGACAACTCCCAGCTCGATGTGGCGGCGACGGCGCGGGTGCTGGACGACGTGCTCGCGCGGCTGCTGGCCAGTCCGCCGAAGTGGTAGCGGGGGGAGTGCGGCAGGGTACGCGTGTCTGAGGGGGTGTGCCTGGCGGGCGGTGAGCGGTGGCCGTCGGCCAGGGGTGGGCCAAACGAGTGGTCGCCCCCGCCGCCCCTTC
>NZ_LIQQ01000843.1 GCF_001418565.1 Streptomyces graminilatus
GCTTCAGGGTCTGCCGCGCCTGGTCCGAGGACTGCGGCCGACTGGAGGGCAAGACCAACGTCCAGGCCGGTAGGGCGGCAGACCTGGACGTCGACTTCCTCCATGTGGAGAACAGCCGCACGCTCCGCGCGGATCCGGCGGCGCGGGCCCGGCTGGTCACGGCGCTCGATGAGATCGCGCGGGGCTGGTGAGCCGGGTCGGGCACGGGGGGATGCGAATGGGGGTGCAACTCTCGGGTTGCACCTGGAGAGCTGACGTGCAACTCTGGGGTTGCATTCAACGTCGATGAAGGAGCCCCTCATGAGCGAGGACCGGATCGAGCGCGAAACCCTGATCGCGGCGCCCCTGGAACGGGTCTGGTCGCTGGTGGCCCAGCCCGGGTTCTGGGTGGCCGACAAGGCGAGCCTGCCCGGCACGGTGGCCAGGGAAGGCGAGTCGATGGTGGCGAAGAACCCGGAGCACGGCGACTTCCCGGTGCGGGTGGAGAAGGTCGAACCGCCGACGTATCTCGCGTACCGCTGGACCAGCGCGTTCCCCGGAGAGGAGCTGCGCGAGGACAACAGCACCCTCGTGGAGTTCACGTTGGCCCCGGAAGGCGACGGTACGCGACTGCGCGTCGTCGAGAGCGGGTTCGCGGCGCTGGCCGGGTCCCAGGAGCTGCGCGCCCAGAATCTCAAGGACCACAGCGCGGGCTGGCCCCTGGAGCTCGACGCGCTCAGGGCGCGCGCCGAAGCCCCCGCCACGTGACGGTGGAACGTCCCGGCGCCGCCGAGGCCGTGGACAGTGTCCTTGCCGCGCTCGCCGACCCGACCCGGCGTCAGCTGCTCGACCTGCTCGCCGAGCAGGACGGGGCCACCGCGACGACACTCGCCGCGCGCCTGCCCGTCTCCCGGCAGGCGGTGGTCAAGCACCTCGCCGTCCTGGACGCCGCCGGGCTGGTCTCCGGTGGCCGGGTCGGACGCGAGGTGCGCTACACGGTCCGGCCGGCGGCACTGGACGCGACGGCGCGGTGGATGGCGTCGCTTGCGGCCGACTGGGACCGGCGGCTGGCGAACATCAAGCGCGTCGCCGAGGCGGCCGAGCTGGACGC
>NZ_LIQQ01000844.1 GCF_001418565.1 Streptomyces graminilatus
CACGCACCCGGGTGCGTGGGCCAGCGGGTTCCACCCGAAATAGGTCTCGGTGATCAGGTCCATGAGGCGTCCTTGCGGTGGCGGCCGTGGCCGGCGGTGACCGTGGTGAGGGGCGGGGTGTCGTCGAAGACGGCGGGCCAGTCGTGGGGTGCGTCGGCGGGCGGGAAAGACGGGCGGTGCGTCACCGTGGCCGGGCTCCGTGCCGGGGCCGGGCTGGTCTCCTCGGGGCGGTAGCTGACCCGGCTGACCGTGTCGATCAGGAGCTTGACGAGGAGCAGGGTGAGGAGGGTGCCGGCGCTGGTGGCGAAGACGACCGCGAACACGACCATGGGGTCGGTGGTGGTGGCGCTCACCACGGGTGTCCGACGGCAGGCTCGACGAGGACTCCGGCAAGGCGGGCGGCAGCCCGGTCCGTGAGCAGGGCGGGCACGCCGTCCCCGCACAGTTGGACGGCGACACCGTCCTTCTCACCGACGGCGTGCGCGGCATCGCCCTCGATGGTGACCGACTCGGCGCCGATGTTGAGCTTGTGCAGCCACCAGGCCCAGGCGTGCAAGGACGGGGGCCGTACGGTCAGGCCAATGAAGGTGGCGGTGGGGATGTCCGTCGCCGTCACGTCCGGCTGGCGGCGCAGTTGCTCGGCGAGGACGACGGCCGGTGAGCCCAGGTCGACGTCCAGGCTGAAGCGGTTCACGCAGCCCCCGTACTCGCTCGTCGCTACACCGACCGCCTCGTCGAAGTACGGGCGAGTACCGGTGTCGATGACGGGCGCGGTGACCGTGACCGGCAGGGGTGCCTGCTCCTCCGTCCCGGCCACCGCTTCGGCGAGGAGGGCCTTGACGGGGGCGGTCATCTCGACGGCCAGGCGCTCGATGTGCTGCTCGGTGAGGGGGAGGTCGAGGAGGGCGGTGGCGGTGCGGAGTTGGGTGTGCAGCCGGTGCTGCAGGTGACGGCTCACAGCGCGTCCGCCGTGGGCGCCGCCTGCGGGGAGACTGCGGTCACGTGCGCGAGGACGCTGGATCCGAGCGGCATGGCCGTGGGCGCCGGCAGCACGGTGACGGTGTCGTCCACCGCCTGGTCCTCGGCGTCGTGTGCGGCCGGGGCGGGGTTGGGCTTCGGGGTCTGTGCCTCGAAAACCGCTGCGGCCTCGGGGGACAGCAGGACCTCGGCGCGTACGGGGATGCCTTCGATGGTGGTGCGGGCCTCGAACCAGACGCAGCCGGGGGCGGCGTCGCGGGCGGTGGGGGTGTCGGTGATCTCGGCGAACTCGAGGACCCCGCGAGGGTCGTTGGTGCCGAAGTTGAGCTGGACGCGGAAGCCGGTCAGTTCACCGACCACTGCGGCGGAGCGCGGCAGGGAGGTGAGCTGGCCGACGATGCGGTCCATGAGGGCGGATGCCCGCTTGTACTCCTGGCGGTCGGCGTCGGCTGTTCTGGTCTCGGAGGGTGCGGTGG
>NZ_LIQQ01000845.1:0-963 GCF_001418565.1 Streptomyces graminilatus
GAGTCCCCGTCCTTCACCCTCGGCGTCTCCCCGCGAGGCGCCACGGCCCTCCTGGCGACATCCCGCGCGTGGGCCTGGCTGACCGGCCGCGACTACGTCATCCCCGACGACGTCAAGGCACTCGCCCTGCCCACCCTCCGCCACCGTGTACAACTGCGCCCGGAGGCCGAGATGGAGGGCGTGACGGCAGACTCGGTCATCACCGCGATCCTCGCCCACGTGCCCGTCCCCCGCTGATGGCACTCACCGGCCGCGCCGCCCTCCTGGCGGCCCTCAGCTCGATCCCCGTCGGCGTCCTGGACCCCGGCTGGACAGGAATCCTCGCCGTCAACGGCTCCCTGGCGATCGCCTGTGCCTGCGACTACGCCCTGGCAGCCCCCGTACGCCGCCTCGGCCTCACCCGCTCGGGCGACGCATCCGTACGCCTGGGCGAACCAGCAGACGTCACCCTCACGGTCACCAACCCGTCCGGCCGCCTGCTCCGCGCCCGCCTACGCGACTCCTGGCCCCCCAGTAGCTGGCAGTCCGGCACCGAGGTCGAGGCCTCCCGCCATGACCTGACGGTCCCGGCCGGCGAACGCCGCCGCGTCACGACCCGCCTGCGCCCCACCCGCCGAGGCGACCGCCAGGCCGACCGCGTGACAATCCGCTCGTACGGCCCACTGGGCCTCTTCGCCCGCCAGGGCACCCACCAAGTCCCCTGGACGGTACGCGTCCTCCCCCCGTTCACCAGCCGAAAGCACCTCCCCGCGAAACTCGCCCGCCTGCGCGAACTCGACGGCCGCACCAGCGTCCTGACCCGCGGCGAAGGCACGGAATTCGACAGCCTGCGCGAGTACGTCCCAGGCGACGACACCCGTTCCATCGACTGGCGCGCCACAGCCCGCCAGACCACGGTCGCCGTACGCACCTGGCGCCCCGAACGAGACCGCCGCATCCTCCTCGTCCTCGACACCGGCCGCA
>NZ_LIQQ01000845.1:1008-1191 GCF_001418565.1 Streptomyces graminilatus
CCGCGGCCTCACGGCCACAGCCCTCCGTACGGCCCCCAGACGCTCCCTGATCGTTCTGCTCACCGGCCTGGACACAGCGCCCATCGAAGAGGGCCTGCTCCCCGTCCTGCCTCAACTGACCCAGCGCCATACGGTCCTCCTGGCCTCGGTGGCCGACCCGCACATCGCAGCAATGGCGGCTGC
>NZ_LIQQ01000846.1 GCF_001418565.1 Streptomyces graminilatus
GCGGCATGACCTCGGCGCTCAGGTCGCGCGGCTGGGACCAGGACAGCCCGTCGTCGTCGCTGTACTGCAGATGGGGCGTACGGTCGCACGGCACCGGGCAGTTGCCGCCGCCCCGGCCCGTGTTCCAGCTCTCCGCGAGGAGGATGCGGCCGGTCTCCCGGTCCACGATCGGCGCCGGGTTGCCGTGCGTGTCCACCCCGCCGTCATTGACCACCTGGACCGGCCCCCAGGTCACCCCGTCGTCGGTCGACCGCTTGACGACGATATCGATGCCACCGGCGTCCCCGCAGTTGTCCTTGCGCCCCTCGGCGAAGGCCAGCAGTGTGCCCTTCAGGGTCCGGACGATCGCGGGGATCCGGTAACAGGCGTAACCGGGGTCCTGGGAGGCCCGGAAGAGCACCTGCTGCTCGAACGCGGCCGTACCGGTGGCCTGTTGGGCGCCCGCGGGGCTCGGCAGCGCGAGCAGCAGAGCGGCCGTGGTGAACACGGCCGCGAAGGTGGATCTGAGGCGTGCGCGAAGACTTGACGGCATGTACGGCCCTGCCCTTCAACGTCTGGACTTCATGCGTCTGGACTTCAGAGTTCGTGACGTGAGAGTTCGTGACTTCAGAGGTCTGGACATCTGAACAATCGGGCATCCGAAAATCTGGACATCCTACGTCCAACGTGCGCGCATCAGACGGTAGTTGGATGCTCAGTCGCCCCACAAGAACCGTGTGTCAAGGGATCAGGACAACCTTGCCGAGGTTGGTCCGGGACTCGATGACCCGGTGTGCGCCGGCCGCGTCCGCCGGTGCGAACTCCCCGTGCGCCACCGGTCGTACGGCTCCCGCGGTGAACAGCCGCTACAGCTCGCGGCGCCACCGCTCGTACAACTCGGGTCGTTCGCGGGCTATTCGGCGCATGGGGAACTCGGCGACGGTCGTGGCGCCCACCGGCAGGTCGTACGCCTGTATCGCGCCGCCGCCGGAGCCGTACGCGAGCGGACGGCCGCCTGAGGCGAGGGTGGCCGGCGCGGGGGTGGGCGACGGGTCGGCGTGACCGTGGCTGAAAGACAGCCCGGTCACCTTGCGGACCACGGGGACCTCCCCCTGGAACAGGGGACCACCCGTGTGCCCGTACCGAACACGGCGCATCCGCACCTCGCACCTCGTACCTGTGGAAACCGTTGGGAGCTCCAACGATAAGCGTATAACCATTGGGAGGTCCAATGATTATTGGCTAGTCTTTCCATATGTCTGTCGAACTTCATTCCATACGCGTCCTCCCCAGTTGGATCCTGGGGAGGGCAGCCGACCGCGGGCGGGCGCTGGTCGCCGCCGCGCTGGCCGGTGAGGGGTTGAAGATGTGGCATCACGTGGTGCTCTCCGCCGCCGCCGAGCTGGGCCCGGTCGCGCAGGCCGAGCTGGTGCGTGAGGTGGGACTCGATGCCAAGGACATGGTCGGCGTGCTCAACGACCTTCAGGGCGCCTCACTGGTCGTGCGCGCACCGGATCCGCACGACCGGCGCAAGAACGCGGTGACCGTCACGGCTGAGGGCCGCCGGCTGCTGGCCCGCTGTGAGCGGGCCGCGCGAAAGGCCAACGACGAGCTGCTGGCACCCCTCACGGTCGTGGAACGCGAACTGTTCATGAGCCTGCTCGGCCGGGTCTCGGGCGCGACGTAGAGGCAGGCTCGGCCGGCGGGCCGGCGGGCCGGCGGGCAGCCGGGTGGGTAAACGGGCGGGGAAGCGGGTCAGGCATGGGA
>NZ_LIQQ01000847.1 GCF_001418565.1 Streptomyces graminilatus
CCCCGGCATCTCCCCCCGCCTCGCCCTCGTCACCCACGCGGCCCTCGCGATGACCGCCACCGACCCCGCCCAGGCCGGCACCCACTACCGGCACGCCGAAACCCACCCCGCCGCCCACCACTTCCCCTACGAACTCGCCCGCGTCCACCTCGCCCACGGCATCCACGAACGCCACACCCACGGACCCAGGTCCGCACGGCCGTCACTGCTCAAGGCCGCGGAAGCCTTCGAGCAACTGGGCGCACCCACCTGGGCCGAGCGCGCCCGGACCGAACTCCGCGCCACGGGTACGGCCGCCTCCACCTCCTCGGCCCACCTGACGGCACTGACCTGGCAGGAACGCCGCATCGCCGACCTGGCCGCCGGCGGGCTCACCAACAAGGAGATCGGCGAACGCATGCGTCTCTCGCCCCGCACCGTCAGCTCACACCTCTACCGCGCCTTCCCCAAACTGGGCATCACCTCACGCGCCGCCCTCCGCGACGCGCTCACGAGGACTCCCGGCGACCAGAACAGGTGACCCGGGCGCTATGTGTGATGGGCGCGCAGGCCACGTTCGTCCAGCCAGCCGAGTACGTGGTCGGCGACGATCCTCCAGCCGCTGTCGATGACCAGGGAGTGGGCACGGTCCGCGAACTGCTTCAGGTCGGTCACGGCCGTGGAGTCGCCGTATTTCTTGTACGCCGCGCGGGTCACCGAGTCGGGCACCAGCAGGTCCTCCTGCCCGGAGATCAGCAGGAGCGGGCCGCGGTCCGCGTTGTGGACGTCCACCACGGCGCGCGGACTGCGTGCCCCGCCCCCGAAGCCGAGGTCGGCGAACAGACGGCGGGGGGCCGGCACCACATGGCGTTCGAAGAGCCGATCGGACTCCGCCGCGCCGACGGTGTTCGCGAAGGCGTGGTGGAACTGCTCCGGCGACAGGGCCACCAGGTGCTCGTCGGCGACAGTCCGCCCAGGAGTCCAGAACCCGGCCGGCGGGCCGGGCAGCGGAATGCCGTTGATCGGGGCCGGCGCGATGGCCACAGCGGCCCGGCCGATGTTGGCGCCGAGGAGATGCTGCGCGATCAGTCCGCCGACCGAGTGGCCGACGATCACCGGCGCGATCTCAAACGAACGTACGATTTCGGCGTAGTGCTCCGTCAGTACGTCCAGGCCGAGCCCTGCGACCATCGCGGAGGACCCGCCCGTCCCCCAGC
>NZ_LIQQ01000848.1 GCF_001418565.1 Streptomyces graminilatus
CAGACCGTGCTGACCCGCGTCGGATTCACCGTCGTCGGCGAGACCCGGCTCTCCGGTCACCCCGGGCTTGCGTATTTCCGCAGCCTCACGGCTTCTCGGCCGCCAATGGCCGACGGTTCCGCGCTGCCGACGCCGGCCGGCTGGCCCCGCTCATCGACGTGACGTCTTCCCCGTTCGGGCGACGGGGCTCCGCAGATGCCCCGCCCTCCCAGGAGCAGGCCGAGAGCGGTGGGGGAGATGTCCGTGGGCGAGCCCCCGGAGGCGGTTCCCGCCTGAGGTGGGCTTGATCCGCTCGACGGACATCCGGTGTCCGGGGTCAGGGATCAGGGATCAGGGGTTCCACCCAGGGCAGGATGGCCAGGCTCCGGCCGACCGCACCCGAAACCAGGTCCAGCACCCGGGAATTGGCCTTGGCCCGCCACTCCGCCGCCCGTCTAGCGTCGTACCCATGCGCATTCGAATCGTCGACGCCTTCACCGACCGCCCCTTCGCCGGCAACCCGGCCGGCGTCATGCTCCTCGACGCCTTCCCGGACGACGCCCGGCTCCAGCGGATCGCCCTGGAGGTCAACCACGCCGAGACGGCGTTCGCCCACCCCCTGCCCGAGGGCGGCGAGGCCGACTGGGCGCTGCGCTGGTTCACCCCGGCCGCCGAGGTCGCCATGTGCGGCCACGCCACGCTCGCCACGGCCCACGTCCTGCACACGACCGGCTCCCACACCGGACCCGTACGGTTCGCCACCCTCAGCGGTGTCCTCAGCGCGACGCCCCAGGAGGACGGCTCGATCACCCTCGACTTCCCGACCGCCCCCCTGACCCGTGTCGAGCCCCCCGCCCAGGTCGCCGAAGCGCTGGGCGCCGAGCCTGTCGCGGCCTTCGACACCGGTCCGAACGTCGGCGACCTGCTGATCGAGGTCGCCGACGAGAAAACGGTCCTGGGCCTCACCCCCGACCTCAAGGCCCTGGCCGCCCACTCGGAACGCGGCATCATCGCCACCGCCCGCGCCGACGACCCCGCCGCAGGCCACGACTTCGTCTCGCGCTGCTTCTTCCCCCGGATCGGCATCGACGAGGACCCGGTCACCGGCAGCGCCCACACGGCCCTCGCCCCCTACTGGTCCGAGCGTC
>NZ_LIQQ01000849.1 GCF_001418565.1 Streptomyces graminilatus
CGGCCGTCGAGGGCGCGCCGAACACGGTGGGCCGTGAGCGGTACGCGCGCTGGTCGCGCTACTGGAACGGTACGGATCTGGACCTGGACGAGGCGTACGCGTACGGCTGGGCCGAGTACCACCGGATCCTCGGCGAGATGCGGCAGGAGGCCGAGAACATCCTGCCCGGCGCCGCTACGCCCTGGGTGGCGCTGGCGCATCTGGACGAGCACGGCAAGCACATCGAGGGCGTGGACGAGGTCCGCGACTGGCTCCAGGGCCTGATGGACCAGGCGATCGAGGCGCTGGACGGCACGCACTTCGAACTCGCCGAGCGGGTGAAGAAGGTGGAGTCCCGCATCGCGCCGGCCGGCAGCGCGGCGGCGCCGTACTACATGGCCCCGTCGGAGGACTTCTCCCGCCCCGGCACCACCTGGCTGCCCACGATGGGCCAGACCCGCTTCCCCGTGTACGACCTGGTCTCGACCTGGTACCACGAGGGCGTCCCCGGCCACCACCTCCAGCTCGCGCAGTGGGCGCACGTCGCCGAGAACCTCTCCCGCTACCAGGCCACCGTCGGCGGCGTCAGCGCCAACTGCGAGGGCTGGGCCCTGTACGCCGAGCGTCTCATGGACGAGCTGGGCTATCTCACGGACGCGGAGCAGCGCCTCGGCTACCTGGACGCCCAGATGATGCGGGCGGCCCGGGTCATCGTCGACATCGGCATGCACGTGGAGATGGAGATCCCGGCGGACTCCCCCTTCCACCCCGGCGAGCGCTGGACCCCGGAACTGGCCCAGGAGTTCTTCGGCGCCCACAGCAGCCGCCCCGCGGACTTCGTGGAGAGCGAGCTGACGCGCTATCTGACCATCCCCGGCCAGGCGATCGGCTACAAACTGGGCGAACGGGCATGGCTCCTGGGCCGCGAGAACGCCCAGCGCCGTCACGGCGACACCTTCGACGCGAAGGCCTGGCACATGGCCGCGCTGTCGCAGGGGTCGCTGGGGCTGGACGACCTGGTGGATGAGTTGTCGCGGTTGTGAGGCAGCCCACCGAGGACAACTCGACTGCGGAGTAAGGGGGTTACGG
>NZ_LIQQ01000085.1 GCF_001418565.1 Streptomyces graminilatus
GGCGGGGGCGAAGAAAACCCCTCGCCCGGTACCGTCGCGGGCATGCGTGCGCTTCGAACACTCCTCATAGTCGCCGTGATCCTCGGCGCCCTCTTCGTGCTCGCCGACCGCCTCGCCGTCAACTTCGCGGAGGACGAGGTCGCCGACCGCCTCAGAAGCAGCGAGGGCCTCACCACCACCCCGGACGTTTCCATCGACGGCTTCCCCTTCCTCACCCAGGTCGCCGACGGCCAACTCGACGACGTCAAGGTCGGCATCAAGGACTACGAGGCCGCCACCGGAACCTCCAACCAGAAGATCCGCATCGACAACCTCAGCGCCCGCATGCACGACGTCAGGTTCACCGGCGACTACAGCTCCGCCACCGCCGCCACGGCCACCGGCAGCGCGACGATCACGTACGCCGAACTGCTGAAGGCGGCGAAGTCGGCGGAGCCGGGCCCCGCACAGGTGGTCCCCGGTGTGACCGCCACGGTCGTGAGCCTCTCGGACGGCGGCAACGGCAAGATCAAGGTCGGCATCGAGGCGACGGTCCTCGGCCGGAAGCTGCCGCAGCCGGTCTCGGTCCTCAGCACGGTCACGGTCGACGGCGACACGGTGAAGGTGAAGGCGGACTCCCTCCCCAACCTGGGCATCCGGTTCGCCGACGGCAGGATGCGCGCCGTGACGGACTTCCAGCAGCGGATCGAGGGCCTGCCCGGCGGCATCAAGCTGGACTCGGTCCAGGCGGTGCAGACTGGCGTGGACATCACGGTGCAGGGTTCGAACGTCAGCCTGGCGGGGTAGGAGGGGGCAGGCCGTACCGGCCGTATCCCTGAATCGGCACCTGACCGGTGTCCAACTGGTGAGACGGCGCCGTCCGTACCGCAGATGTGACGACGGACGCACCCCTCACCCGGCCCCCCGCACCCCCGTGAAGGGGTCCCGTATCTCACATCGCGGACGATCGCGTCTCATCATGCGACATGCCGGTGACATCCCCGGCAATCCGTCCCTACGATCGACGGCATGCAGCGACAGGCGGACCTCACGAAGCGGCGGGCAGTAGACCTGTGCCGCGTCGCCGCCATGCTCTGTCGCCCTTTCTGAGCGGGAGCGCGCGGCGTCCAGCAGCGCACCCCTCCCGCACCCCCGGCGCCCTTCAAGCACGCCAATCACGTCAATCACGTCGATCACGTCTTTCAAGGGTTCTCGTGCGCGAGTCGCAACAGCCCTGACCGCGCACGAGCGGGTACCACCGGATAGGACCGGGTACGGCCGCATTCGTACCTCTCTGCTCACGCACCACGCACCACCCCGCCGCAACTGCCCCGGAGGAGAAACAGCATGAGCCGCAGCGACGTCCTGGTCGATGCCGACTGGGTCGAGGCCAACCTCGACAACGCCGACATCGCCATCGTCGAGGTGGACGAGGACACGTCCGCCTACGAGAAGAACCACATCCGCAACGCCATCCGGATCGACTGGACCAAGGATCTCCAGGACCCGGTACGCCGTGACTTCATCGACCAGGAGGGCTTCGAGAAGCTCCTCTCGGCGAAGGGCATCGGCAACGACACCCTCGTGGTGCTCTACGGCGGCAACAACAACTGGTTCGCCTCGTACGCCTACTGGTACTTCAAGCTGTACGGCCACGACAGCGTCAAGCTGCTCGACGGTGGCCGCAAGAAGTGGGAGCTGGACGCCCGCGAGCTGGTCGAAGAGGTCCCCTCGCGTCCCGCCACCGACTACAAGGCGAAGCCGCAGAACAAGTCGATCCGCGCCTTCCGCGACGACGTCGTGGCGGCCATCGGCTCGCAGAACCTGGTCGACGTGCGCTCGCCCGACGAGTTCAGCGGCAAGCTGCTCGCCCCCGCGCACCTTCCGCAGGAGCAGTCGCAGCGTCCGGGCCACGTCCCGTCCGCCCGCAACATCCCGTGGTCGAAGAACGCCAACGACGACGGCACCTTCAAGTCGGACGACGAGCTCAAGGAGCTCTACGCCGACGAGCAGGTGGACCTGGCGAAGGACACCATCGCCTACTGCCGTATCGGTGAGCGTTCCGCGCTCACCTGGTTCGTCCTGCACGAGCTGCTGGGCGTGGAGAACGTCAAGAACTACGACGGCTCCTGGACCGAGTACGGCTCCCTGGTCGGCGTCCCGATCGAGCTGGGCGCCAACAAGTAAGCAAACCCTCGTACACCCCGACCGGCCTTCCCTCCGGTCAGACCTCTGATGGAGAAAAGACATGTGTGGAGCGAAGGCCGGCGGCCCGGACGCCTCGACGATCAAGCCCGGTGAGACCACGATCCAGGGCCAGGTGACCCGCGACGGCGAGCCGGTCGTCGGATACGTCCGCCTGCTCGACTCGACCGGCGAGTTCACCGCCGAGGTCCCGACCTCGGCCACGGGCCAGTTCCGCTTCTACGCGGCCGAGGGCACCTGGACCGTCCGCGCGCTCGTCCCGGGCGGCACGGCGGACCGTACGGTCGTCGCCCAGACGGGCGGCCTCTCGGAGGTCGCGATCGCCGTCTGACGGCAACGCGCGAGCGACGGCTGAGGGCCGCGCTCCCGGATCACTCCGGGAGCGCGGCCCTTCGCCGTGTTCCGCCCTCTCCACGGACCTACCCTGGACGTATGTACGCGCGACGGCGCCATATCTACTTCGCCATGATGGGGACGTGCATCGGACTCTTCGTCCTGGCCTGGTCGGTCGTACGCCTGTGGTCGATCCCGGTGGCCGTCGGGATGTGCGTGGTGGCGATGGTGATCCCGCCCCTCGCGGCGATCGTCGCCAACCGCCGGGGCCCGGACGACCGCTGGTGGGACGACCCGTCCGGCGACAAGAAGTCCGACGAGTGGTGGGACGAGCTGGACGGCAAGAAACGCCCACAGTGACCGGGGAGCAGCGGGCAGGAAGTCAGGGCGTGCGGTCCGGGCCCTCGGTCGGTTCCATGACCGCGTAGTCCGCGAAGATCCTGCGGTAGCGGGTGTGCCGGGTCTCCTGGGTGTGCCTGCGCTGCCACTCCTCGACCTCCCCGGGCCCCGGCCACGTATCGGACTCGGCCCCGCAGTCCGCGTCCTCGCCCGAGACGCAGCGCGCCCAGTACTCCGGGTACGCGGTGGGGTCCTGCACGAGCGCGTACGCCACGTACCGGAAGACCCGTCGGGTCACGCGTCGTGCTCCGCCTGCTGGTGCCTGCGCAGCAGGACGTCGGCGTCGGTGACCGCGCTGGCGTCCGACTCCCTCCGCGCGAACCGGCGCAGCGTGTCCAGTTGGGCGCATCTCTCGCAGTCCGGCACCGGCAGGGGCGGTCGGTCCAGGTCCCGGTGGTCCCAAGTGCCGCGCACCGCACGCTCGTTGGCGGCCCGTACGCCGGCGCTCAGCCGCTGCTCGGGGGTGGCCGCCGTGAGCGTCGCCGGGGCGGCCTGCCACTCACGGCCGCCGCCGACGGGACGCAGTATCGCGTACGGGCCGACGAGGGCCTGGTACTCGCCGACTCTGCCCGTGGCCGGGTCGTGGAGCAGGGCGCCGGGTTCGAAGGATGTCATCGGCTCGGTTGTCATGGATGCCGTTCCTTTCATCCAACTTCTATACGCAATGCGGTGTTTGTACTACTCTGCGTATTCGGGTTCACGGTGAGCATGGCCCATCCGTGCCGCCAAAACGCCGCTGACCGGCGGTTGTTCGGCGGGCGGGGGCGCAAGTTCCATAAATTCCACAAGGTTCCACAGGAGGGGCGTGCGATGCCGTCGAGAAGGGTGATCACCGGGCGGAGCCAGGAACCCAGGCGACGCTTCGCCGAGGAGCTGCGCTTACTCCGGGCCAACAGTGGGGAGAGCCTGCGGCAGCTCGCCGAAGTCCTGGGCTGGGACGCGTCACTGTTCGGCAAGCTGGAGAGCGGCGCGACTCTGGGAAGCCCGGAGGTGGCTCAAGCTCTGGATCAGCATTACGGGACGGGCGGCTTGCTGCTCACCTTGTGGGAACTGGCGGTTGGTGATCCGGCTCAGTTCAAAGAGCAGTATCGGCGGTACATGGTGCTGGAGGGGGAGGCGGTGAACCTGTGGCAGTACTCCGTCAGCATCATGCCGGGCTTGCTTCAGACAGATGCGTACGCATACGAAGTTCTCGCGCTGGGGGGCGCCAAAGGAGCGGCGCTGGACCAGCAGGTGGAAGCGCGCACAGGTCGACGGAAGCTGCTGGATGGGGAAGACGCACCGCCGTTCCGCGCCCTTCTCGCGGAGGCTGTGGTGCGCACCCCTTTGCGTAACGCGGGGGCGTGGCGGGAGCAGTTGGAGTACCTGTTGCGCGTGTCGGAGCGCCCAAACGTTACGCTTCAGGTACTGCCGAACAACTCGGGTTTGTGCGGGTTGGTGAGCACCGATGTGATGTTCATGAGGTTGCTGGACGGCGGTACCGTGGCTTACACGGAGAACGCGCACCGCGGCGAACTCATCGAGGAAAACAGCTCGGTTGAGCTGCTGCAACGTGCGTACGATGCCATGCGCGACCTGGCTCTGAGTGCGGCTGTGTCGCGGGAGTTCATCTTGCGAATGTTGGAGGAAGTGCCGTGCGAGCCATCGACTTGAGCAACGTGACGTGGCGCAAGAGCAGTTACAGCAATCCGGACGGCGGCAACTGCATCGAGGTCTCCCACGACTTCCTGAGCTCGGCCGCCTGGCGCAAGAGCAGTTACAGCAACTCGGACGGCGGCAACTGCATCGAGGTCTCCGACGACTTCCTCAGTGCCGCCGCCTGGCGCAAGAGCACCTACAGCAACACAGACGGCGGCGAGTGCGTCGAAGTCGCCCCCAACCTCCCCTCCGTCGTCCCCGTCCGGGACAGCAAGGACCCTGCCCGCGGGGCCCTCATCGTCGAGGCCGGGGCCTGGGCGGCCTTCGTCGGGGCGGTCGGCGGCGCTGGGATTCAGTAGACGAGTGCCTGGGCGCCGTCCGCCATCGCCTCCTGGACGAAGACCTGCGCACCCGCGATCCGTACGCCCTCGATGACGTCCTTCTCGGTGATGTCACGGCGGGCCGCGCACTGGGTGCAGAGGGTGAGGCGGCCTGCGGTCAGGACCGAGTCGATCAGGTCCGGCAGCGGCGCCGCGTGCGGCAGCTCGAACTCCGCCGCCCGCCCCGGCAGCGCGAACCACGCAGACTCCCCGGTCAGCCACAACGACACCTCGACCCCGCTGGCCACGGCCACCGCCGCCACCGTGAACGCCTGCGAGCAGCGCTCGGGGGCGTCGGCCCCCGCCGTCACCTTGATCACGAGCTTCTTTGCCATGTCCGAATCGTAATCATCTTTAATCATCTTCCTTGCAACCCAAGATGGTGCCCGTGAGTCTCCTGTGCACGCGGTGACTTGCATCCGCGTTTCGGATGCTGTGGGAGACATCGTGGAAGTACCCGAAGACAGACCCCGGCCCGGCAGGCGCACCGCGCTGCTGATCGCCGGGGCCGCCGTGCTCGGGCTCGTTGCCGGGACCTGTGTTGGTTACCTCGTACAGGCGGACCGCGCGCCCACCCCGTTGCCCCCGCTGTCGCAGCCGGTGCTCGCGCAGGCGGGCGGCGAAGGGCCGGAGCCGCTCTCGGCCGCCCAGGACCGAGGGCTGCGGACCGAAGGCGATCTGCGCAAGCTGCTGCTGAGGAAGCCGGCCGGTTCGAAGGCCGCCGACTGGCTGGAGCGCACTGACGGCTGGTTGGATTTCCCCGCCTATCTTGGCGACTTCACCAACCCGGGCGACAGGTTCCGCCGTACCGCTGACGACGAGTTCCGCCGGGCGGCCGTCGTCGGCTGGGAGAGCGGCCGTTCGCTCACCGTGGAGATCCGGCTCGTGCAGTTCCGGCAGGACAACAAGCCGGCGGCCGCCGACTCCAGTGACGAGCACCAGCGATGGGCCGACTACCAGGAAGGCACCGACAGCTGGGGCATCCCCGGCACCGGGAGCGGCAGGGCGTACGTACACACCCGGCCGCACACCGAGCCCGGGTACGAGCCGCAGTACTCGGCCGAGGCGCACGCCTCGCGCGGGGATGTCGCGATGGAGATCTGGATCTACGACAGCAAGCCGATCCCGAAGAAGACGATCATGGATCTGGCCGAGCGGCAGATGGAGCGGCTGTGAGTGAGCGCGAAAGTGACGTGAGCCAGGAGATCCACGAGAGCCAGGAGGATCACGAGAGCCACGAGGATCACGAAGGCCGGGAGGCGCAGTCGGTGTCACCGCCCGGCGGACGTGTCCGGCGAGTGCGTTTCGCAGCCGTGGCCGGGTCCGTGGTGCTGGCCGGGGCGCTGGTCGCCGGGGTGGTCGACACGGTGGTGACCGTGCGGGCGGCCGACCGTGACGCCGGTGCTCCGACCTGGAAGTTCCCCAAGCGCCAGGCCGAGAAGAAGGCGACGGCCAGGCCGGGGCTCGCCGGCATGCTCGTGCCGTACGGCAGGCGCGACGGCGCTGGTGGCATCACCAGCGGCAGTGCCGAGGACGCCTGGGTCCGGGGGCCGGACGTCGTGCCGTTCGGTTCCGACGTGGAGCTCGGCGGAGCCGAGGCCACGGCCCTGCGGAAGGAATCCCTGAGCGGACTGCCCCGCGCCCAGCGCGAGAAGCTGGAAGGGATGATCGACCGGCGGCGCATCAAGGGACTGGTGGCGCGCAGCTACTTCAGGGACCGGACGTACGCCTATGTGAACGGTATGTCTGTCTCCTCGGTGACCGTCGTGCTCGTCCGTATGGACAGGTCGGCCGCCCGCGACAGCGCCACGTTCCAGAACAGGTTCCTCGACGCCTCGGGACTCTTCCGTAAAGGCGCGAAGATCAAGGGGCACGACAACGCCCGGTGCTTCCAGCCGCTCAAGGGCGGGGACAAGAAGGAGCTCGGCAGGATGCTCTGCTCCGCCTCCGTGGGGGACATCCTGGTCACCGTCACCGCATACGGTGCGCAGCCACTCGACACCGAGGGCATCACGACGATGATGCGTGCACAGCTCGACCGCATCGTGGAGCCGGGGGAAGCCGTATGAGCGAGCAGCCACGACTGATCGACGAACGTGGACCGGACACCGCCGACGAAACGCCACCGGTCGTCAGCGATCCGCTGGTCGCCAGTGCGGCGCGGCCCGGTCCTGAGGCGCCCCCGGTGTCCAAGGGCCGACGGGTCCCGTCCGCTCTCCTGCGCTGGACCGCCGCCCTCGCCGTCTTCGTCGCGGCCGGTACGGCGACGGCGTACGGGATCGCGCGGATGGAGCGTACGGACGTACCGGGACTGGCCACTGAGTCGGACGGGCGCTGGGACTTTCCGCGGCTCACCAAGCCGCCGCTGCCCGCCGGCAGCCCCGGGCCCTTCGCCGCGGACAACCCGGCCGGCACGCACTACGCCGATCTGCGCGCCCTGGTCCTGCCCGCGCCAGCGGGGGCGAAGGACGACAGGACGCTGCGCGGTTCGGACGGCTGGCTGGCGACGAAGGACTATCTGGCGGAGTACGAGCCGAAAGATGACCGCGACGCCCTCGGGCAGAGGCTCGTCGACCTCGGCCTGCGGCAGATCGCCGCGCGTGGCTGGACCACACCGGACGGCACCCGGACCCGTATCTACCTGCTCAGGTTCGGCACGGCGAGCGTCGTGGAGGAGCTGGCACGCGACGCGGCCCCGTACCCCTCCCCGGCCTATCAGGTGCGGGGCGCCGGTGAGTCCGGCTTCGACAGTGACTTCCCCGGTCTCTCCGAAGTAGCGCACGTCACCCGTATTGCCTACGTGGAGGCGAAGCCGTACGGCGCCGAGCAGGTCCGCCAGGCCCACCTCTCCGCCGGGGACGTCTACGCGGTGATCCTCCAGTCCCGCAAGGGCACGGCCGAGGCCGTCCCCTTCCAGCAGACCGTGGCCCTGCAGAGCCAGCTGCTCGGCTAGACCGCTGGACCGCTGCACCGAACCACCTGGCAGAGAGAGCCGGGCCCCGGCCGCGTAAGCTTGGGTCCGGCTCTGTGCACACCATCGATCGTCCGAGGAGCACCCCGTGCTTGAGGCATTCTTCGAAGCCCTGCTTGTTCTGGTCGCCGTCGGCGTTCTCGCCTTCGCCGGTCTGACGGTCAAGAAGCTGTACCAGGGCCAGCGCTGATCATCGTCACCACGACTCGCAGGAACCGCCGCTCATGATCGAGATCCCGTCCGACCTGCACAAGGACCTTGTGCCGCTCGTCTTCCTGCTCGGCAAGTGGGCCGGTGCGGGGGTTCACGACTTCCCCGGCTCCGAGAAGTGCAACTTCGGGCAGGAGGTCACCTTCACGCACGACGGACGGGACTTCCTGGAGTACCACTCCCACTCGTGGGTGCTGGACGCCGACGGCAACAAGGTCCGGCCCCTGGAGTCCGAGTCCGGTTACTGGCGTATCGACGCCGACCGCAAGGTCGAGGTCGTCATGGTCCGCCAGGACGGCGTGGTCGAGGTCTGGTACGGCGAGCTGGCCGACAAGAAGCCGCAGATCGACATCGTGACCGACGCCGTGGCGCGGACGGCGGCCTCGGGGCCGTACAGCGGCGGCAAGCGGCTCTACGGGTACGTGCACAGCGACCTGATGTGGGTCGGCGAGAAGCAGACCCCCGACGTCGAGCTGCGCCCGTACATGTCGGCGCAGCTGAAGAAGGTCGTCACCCCGGAGGACGTCGAACGCTGGGCGAAGGCCCTCCCGGACGACATGCCGGACGACGGGATCGCGTTCTTCAAGTAGGCCGTTTCCCCCCGGTAGTCCGTTTGTCCGACATCCCCCGTGTCCCAGTGGCCGGGGGATCGTTGTATGCGTGTGTCTCGCTAGCCCTCGCTAGGGTTAACAGAATTGGCAGCATCTCAATGCACTTGCGTGCGCCAGTCTGTCGGACTACGGTGAGGATGTCTTCGCGGGGCTGCTGTACGCCTCATGAACGCGCGGAACCCCGGTCGCAATTTGCCTGCGACCGGGGTTCCGGATGCTGTGCTCTGGGTGGCATGCGAAGCAGCGGCGAGCCCAGAACGTTCACTGAGCAGAGTAACACGACGCATCCATGGATGCGCTGGAGTGGGGGAGCCATGACCAACCGCCTGCCCGATTGGATGGTGCGGGACCTGTCCCTGCCCAGGTTGCGGCGTTACATCCGCGCCGCGCACGGTGACACCCGGGTCGCGGAGCGGCTGTACTGGTGGAACATCGAGGTGTCGGCCGCGCTGGTCGGCCCCCTGCACTGTCTGGAACTGACCCTGCGCAACGCACTGCACAACGCGCTCGTACGGCGTCACGGCAGACCGGACTGGTGGGCGGAGGCACCCTTGAACGAACGCGGACGCGGGCTGGTGGACGCCGCTCGCCGCTCCTGTGAGCGCCGCCTGCCGCGCACGACGCCGGACGACGTGGTGGCGGAGCTGACCCTCGGCTTCTGGGTGTCGCTGCTCAGCCGCGGCTACGACCGGCATTTCTGGGCGCCTGTGCTGCAATTCGCGTTCCCGCACTACAACGGAGGGCGCCGCGACCGTCTCTACGGCGACCTGACCTCGCTCGTCCTGCTGCGCAACCGGGTCATGCACCACGAGCCGGTCCACCACCGGCACCTCGACGCCGACCGTGACACCATCTACCGCGTGCTCGGCTACCTCAGCCCCGAACTCGCCAAGGAGGCGCAGGCCATGGACCGGTTGCCGACCGTGCTCGCCGCCCGGGCGGACGTCTTGGGCGGCGCCAGACCGCTCCAGTTCTGAACGGCGGGACCTGCGGTGACCCACCACGACACCCCCCCGTCCGGCCCTGGCGGTGAGCCTGTGGCCGCCGACGTACTCGTCTCCCGGCCCGACATCGCACGCCTCGCGGGTGTGAAGCGGCCCGCCGTCACCAACTGGGAGCGGCGCTATCCGGAGTACCCGGCTCCGGTCGGCGGGGACCCCGAGCTGTTCCGGTCCGGTGAGGTGCTGGCCTGGCTGTCCACCCGGACCATCCCCGCCAACGCCCTGCTGCCCGACGAACCGGCCGGAACGACCTACGGCGACCGGTTCCGGGCCGGGCTGCCTGGCGGAACGGCCGGCGGGCTGCTCCGGCTGGTCGAGCGGCTCGCGGGGCCGGAGGCGGACCGGCTGCGGGGTCCGATGCCGCTGGACCGCTATCTCCAGTGGCTGCTCTTCCTTGTCATGGTCCGGATCGTGGAAGGTGCCTACGGACTGGCCAAGGCCGTGGCCGCCTTCGACATGTCGGACCGCGACCACGATTTCCCGAGTGGCGTGTTTCCGCGCGACCTGTTCACCGAACTCTCCGGTCAGCTCGACCGCACCCCCACCGGGTCCGAGCAGGAAGCCCGAGCGGCGTTCGACCATGTCCTGGTGGTCTGGCGCGCCGCGTACGCACGCGAGGGCGGCGCGTTCCTCACCCCGTCGTCCGTCGGCCGCGTCATGGCCGGGGCACTGGCGGCCGTACGGCCAGGGGCGGTGCGTGTGCACGATCCGTATGCCCGTACCGGAGAACTGCTCGTCGCCCATCTCGACGCGGTCGCCGTAGGCGGCGGCGGGCCGTCCCAGGTCGGCGGCCGGGTACCGGGGCCCGAGGAACGGATGGTGGCGGGCTGGAACCTGCGGGTGCACCACGGGCGTGCCGTGGCGTTCGGCGAAGGGCCCGTCACACCGGCGCTCGACGACGCCGATCCCCCGGGCGCCTTCGACGTACTCCTCACCAACCCGCCCTTCGGGCGCCTGCTGGAGGATGTCGCCCCACCCTCGTACTGGACGTACGGTCCGGTCCGCCGTACCGAGTTCGACTGGCTCCAGTACGCCGTCTCGCGCCTCGCCCCCGACGGCCGGGCCGCCGTGCTGATGCCGGCCGGGGCCGCCTCCAACACCGGGGCGGCCGAGAAGGTGCGCGGGGGACTCGTCGAGGCCGGGGTCGTGGAGTGCGTGATCGCGCTGCCCGCCGGGCTCTTCACGCTCACCGCCGTCAAGACGCACATCTGGCTCCTGCGCGCTCCCGGCTCCGGCGGTACGCCGGTTCCCGCCCCCGAGGTCCTGTTCGTGGCCGGGGAGCACCTCGGGCACCAGGTCAGCCGGACCCAGCAGGCGCTGTCCGACGACGACGTCGCCAGACTGGTCGGGGAGTACGTCTCCTGGCACGAGGCCCGGGAGAGCGGTGCCCCCTTCCCGGGCACCCCGGGTCTGAGCCGGTCCGTGCCGGTGCCGGACATCGTGGCCCACGGCCACGGTCTGGACCCCGTGTCATGGATCCGGCCGCCCGGCCCGGCGCAGGGCGGCAAGGAGGCCGGGACCGTCGACTTCCGGGACCGGCTGGACCGGCTGACCGAGGAGATCGAGGCCCTGCACAAGCGGGCGCGCGAGGCCGATGCCGAGGCCGCCCGCCGGCTAAGGAGGTACGGACTGTGACGACCACCGACGAAACGCTGTCGCCGGAAACCTTGCCGCCGGGCTGGTCGCGAGGCATCCTGCGGGACCTGTGCGCCTCCATCCAGGCGGGGCCGATGATGCGTACCGAGGACAGGGGCCGCACCCGGGCGGACACGGACGGCGGGACCCCCGTCGTACTGCCGCGCGATCTGAGGGAGCAGCGGATCGCCTCGGCGGAGGCCGCGGACGCGCCGGTGATCCCCTGGAACCGGGCGCGCACCCTGGCCAAGTACCAGTTGGCCGCCGGGGACGTCCTGCTCACCCGGACCGGCACCGTGGGCCGCTGCGCACTCGTCACCGGCGCGCACACGGGCTGGCTGTACCACCCCAACCTGGTACGGCTCAGACTGCCACCGCCCGAGAAGCGTGCGGGGCTGGTGTCGGCCGCGTATCTCGCCGCCTGGCTGAGCGCGACCGACGCACACGACTGGATCAATACCCGCACGGCCGGCGCGGTGATCCCCTCGCTCAGCATCCGTACCCTCGGTGAACTGCCGGTTCTCCTCCCTCCCGGCGCCACGCAGGAGACGATCGGTGCCACGCTCGCCGCTCTCGACGACAAGATCCAGGCGCACGCCGAGATCGTCCGCGCGACACGCGACTACCGTGCCGTGCTCGCCGATGCCCTCACGCAGGGGGCATTGTCCTTGTCCGCAGAACAGTCACCCGCTCCGCTCTAGACTGGACGGTGTGGTGAGCACCGACTGGAAAAGTGATCTGCGGCAGCGCGGTTACCGGCTGACTCCGCAGCGACAGCTTGTCCTCGAAGCCGTGGACACCCTTGAGCACGCGACCCCCGACGACATCCTCGTGGAAGTGAGGAAGACGGCGTCGGGGGTCAACATTTCCACGGTCTACCGGACCCTGGAGCTGCTGGAGGAGCTCGGGCTGGTCAGCCACGCCCACCTCGGGCACGGCGCGCCCACCTACCACCTCGCGGACCGGCACCATCACATCCACCTCGTCTGCCGCGACTGCGACAACGTGATCGAGACCGATGTGGCCGTCGCCGCCGACTTCACCGCCAGGCTGCGCGCGGACTTCGGGTTCGAGACCGACATGAAGCACTTCGCGATCTTCGGCCGCTGCAAGGACTGCGCGCAGAAAGCGGCGGCTGGTAAGGCGGCGGCTGGTAAGGGTGCGGCCTCCGAGGCGGCGACCGGCAAGGGTTCAACTACCGAGTCGTAGTCTTGTCCCATGAAGAGCCCTCTGCTTTCCTTGCCCGGCGCCGTCCCCGCCGAGGGGGTGGACGAAGGTGTCGCCGCCCATTACGGCGAGCTGTTCCGCGAGCAGCGCGCCCTCGCCGAGGGCACCGGATTCGTCGACCTCTCCCACCGGGGCGTGGTCACCGTCACCGGCGACGACCGGCTGAGCTGGCTGCACCTGCTGCTCACCCAGCACGTCAGCGACCTCCCCGTGGGCCAGGCCACCGAGGCCCTGGTGCTCTCCGCACACGGTCACATCGAGCACGCGCTGTACCTGGTCGACGACGGCACGACCACCTGGGCGCATGTGGAGCCGGGCACCCAGGAGGCGCTGATCGCCTACCTGGAGTCGATGAAGTTCTTCTACCGGGTCGAAGTCGCCGACGGGACAGGCGAGTTCGCGGTCGTCCACCTTCCCGCCGGGTCCATCGCGGAGGTGCCGGAGGGTGTCGTCGTACGCGAGACCTCGTACGGGCGTGACCTCTTCCTCCCGCGCGGCGAGCTGGAGTCGTACGCCGAGAAGACCGGACCTGCGGCGGGGCTGCTGGCGTACGAGGCGCTGCGCGTCGAGCAGCACCGGCCGCGCGTCGGCTTCGAGACCGACCACCGGACCATCCCGCACGAGCTGGGCTGGATCGGCACGGCGGTGCATCTGCAGAAGGGCTGCTACCGGGGCCAGGAGACGGTCGCCCGGGTTCAGAATTTGGGCAAGCCGCCGCGTCGGCTCGTGTTCCTGCACCTGGACGGCAGCGAGGTCCACCTGCCGCCGTCCGGCACGGAGATCCGGCTCGCGGACGACGGGCCCGAGGGCCGGAAGATCGGGGTCATCACGACGTCCGTACGCCATCACGAGCTGGGACCGGTCGCGCTCGCGCTGGTCAAGCGGAACGTGGCGGTGGACGCCCGCCTGCTCGCGGACACGACAGCGGCGGCCCAGGAGGTCGTGGTCGAGCCGTAACGCCGTAACGCTGTAGCGCTGTAGCAGCCGTTGCAGTGCTGTGAAGGGTCTTTGACGGGCTTCTGAAGGGGGCGGCCGGTGGTCGGGACCGTGTTGCGCAGCGAGGACTTACCTGTTGCCGAGCGCTTCGCGTGGTGGCGTGAGATGACGGCTCAGGCGCTCACGCCCACGGAGATCACCAGCGACCACGCCGACGACTTCCGCGCCCGCTTCCGGCTGCTGGATCTCGGGGCCGCCCAGGTGTCGGTGCTGTCCTATCCGTCCCTGCGCTCGCGCCGCACACCGGCGCTGGTACGCCGTTCCGACCCCGAGCTGTACCACCTGGCGCTGACACTGAGCGGCCGGCAGAGCATCTCCCGCTGCCGGAGCGACGCCTCGGTGGGGGTCGGGGACCTGCTGCTGTACGACAGCTCGCACCCGACCGACGCCTCGGCCTTCCCCGACGGTGGTGATTCCGGTAACGGTGGCGGTGGTGGGGGTGCGGTCGAGGGGATCGTCGTGAACGTGCCCCGTACGGCGGTTCCGCTCCCCGCGGCGAAAGTGGACGGTCTGCTCGGGGTGCCGTTGCCGGGGGACAGCGGTATGGGGGGTCTCCTGGCCCAGTTCCTGGTCCGCCTGGCATCCGAGGCCGACGCGTGCCGGCCGCAGGACGTCATACGGCTGGGCGGGGTCACCGTGGACCTGATCACCGCGTTCCTCGCGCACCACGCGGACACCGAGGGCAGCGTTCCGCCCGAGAGCCACAGGCAGGCGCTGCTGACCGGTATCCACTCCTTCATCGAACACAACCTGGGCGACCCCCAGTTGACGCCCGGCGCGGTCGCGGCCTTCCATCACATCTCCGTGCGGTATCTGCACCGGCTGTTCCAGGGGCAGGGCGTCACCGTGGGCGCGTGGATACGGCACCGACGCCTGGAGGGCTGCCGCCGGGATCTCGCCGATCCGCGCCTGGCCGACAGACCCATCGGATTCCTGGCCGCACGCTGGGGCTTCGTTCACGCTTCCGAATTCACCCGGGCGTTCCGCAGGGCGTACGGGATCCCGCCGAGCACCTATCGGCAGGACCGGGCCCGGCACCGAGGGGCCCGGCACTGAGGGGCGTGGGGCGGTGGGGCGTGGCCGTGCGCCGGGTGCCAACAACCGTGCGCGCGATGCCAACAGGCCGGTGAAATGGTCGGGCACGCTCGCACTCATGAAATCCATCGACTTCGGCAACTTCGCCAAAAGGGCGGCCCTGGTGGCGTGCGCGAGCGCGACCGCGGCCATGGCATTCGCCGTGCCGGCCAGTGCCGCCACCACGCTGCACTTCTACGCCAACGGCCCGGCCGACTGGAGCCGCAACTGCGACATGACGACCAAGGCGTCGGGCACCTACACCTACTACGAACACGGACCCGTCGTCGACGGCCACCAGCCGTACGCGGGCGGTTTCGACGCCTCGGAGAGCGATCTCTGCGGGGACAGTCACGGCGCGGTGCTGCACCTGACCTACTTCAAGTGGACCGGCACCAAATGGGTCCCCGCGACCGCCGACCCGATCAAGGTGACCACCGGGGCACACCACACCGAGACGCGTAGCTGGACCTTCAAGGACGTTCGCGATGTGAAGGTGTCCACATGCATGATCGACAGCGCGGGCGCGTTGTCGTCGTGCACTCCGGCAACCTTCTACTGAGTCCCGTGTACTAGATCTCCACGAGGACCGTGAACGGGCCGTCGTTCGTGAGGGTCACCCGCATCTGGGCGCCGAAGCGGCCCGTCGCCACCGTCGCGCCCAGGGAACGGAGTTGGGCGACCACTTCGTCGACGAGGGGTTCGGCCACGTCGCCGGGGGCCGCCGCGTTCCAGGTGGGGCGGCGGCCCTTGCGGGCGTCGCCGTACAGGGTGAACTGGCTGATGACCAGCAGCGGGGCGTCGATGTCGGAGCACGACTTCTCGTCCGCGAGCATGCGGATCGACCAGAGTTTGCGGGCCAGTTGGGCCGCCTTCTCCTTCGTATCCTCGTGGGTGACCCCGACGAGGACGCACAGGCCCTCGCCCGTGATCTCCCCGGTCACCTCGCCGTCCACGACGACGCTCGCGCCGTCCACTCTCTGCACCACCGCACGCATGGACCCATCATGCCGTGCCGGTTCCCTGCCGGTTCTCGGCGGGTGCGGTGGGGCCATGGAGGGATTCTTTTTGATCCTTAAGCCCCTATCTGGGGCCGTTCGGGGGCACTCGGTCACATAGCGGCCATCGGGGGTGGCACGATGCTACCCATTCGCCTGTCGAGGGGACGGTAGAGGCACATGAGCACACCGAGTACCGGGCGGCCTCATACGGCCGCCCGGCCGCCCGAGCAGCGCGGCGCCGGTCCGGCCGCGCCGGCTGTCCCGGCCACTGTCCAGGCCGCTGTTCCGGCCGTCGTACCGGGCGCTGTCCAGGCCGCTGTCCCGGCCGTTTCGGTCAGTTCGCTGCTGGCCCCCGTGCCGGCCGAGCACGACCTCTCCGTGCTGCGCCTGACCGAGCTGCGGGCCCTGCGCCGGGACGCCCAGCGCGACGAGGCCGACCTCAGTTACGTACGGCGGCTGTTGCAGGGGCGCATCGACATCCTGCGCGCGGAACTCGCTCGGCGGGGGCCCACCTCCGTGGTCGCGGTGGGGGAGGGGTCCGTTGTCGAACGGCTGTCGGAAATCCTGGCGGACGCACCGGCTCGGCACCGGTCTTCGGCGCGGCATGTGACGCTGGGTACGCCGCACAGCGAGGAGTACGGGCGGCTGGCCGCCGAGATGCTCGCCGAGGTCGAGCTGTCGGACCTGGACGCGCGTACGGATCCGGAGCTGACGGCGGCGATGGGGAGGCTGGTGCGGTACGAGCAGCAGGTGTCTCTGCGGAGGCAGGGGTTGCAGCGGACGGCTGATGATTGCAGCGGGGAGATTGCGCGGCGGTACAGGGAGGGTGAGGCGCAGGTGGAGGACCTGCTGATCTGAGGGGGGGCTTTCCCACGCACCCGCCCGCCCGTCTCGGCATGTTTTCCAGCGCGGGCACGGGCACCTCAGCGGATCCGGGGGTTCGATGGCACCGCCGGTCCAGCCCAGGCCTTGTTTCCCGCCCACCCACCTACCCACCCGTTTACCGTCCATCATCCAGCTCGCCCCAGGCACACCCAGCCCGTTGGGGGTCCC
>NZ_LIQQ01000850.1 GCF_001418565.1 Streptomyces graminilatus
GCCCAGCCGATGCGGGTCGTCCTGCGGGCCGGAGCCTCCGTGACCGCCACGGCCGGCGAGGCCGAACGGCTCGGCCTGCGGCGGCTGTTGGTGGTGTGCGGAGCGCGCGGCAGGGACACCGCGCAGGCGGTCGCCGACTCGCTCGGACCAGCCCTGGCGGGTCTGCACGACGAGGCGCGGATGCACGTACCCGCCGAAGTCGCCGACCGGGCCGTCGAGGTGGCGCTCGCGGCGGGCGCCGACGGATGTGTGGCCGTCGGCGGCGGCAGCTCGATCGGCCTCGGCAAGGCCATCGCGCTGCGCACCGGACTGCCCCTGATCGCCGTGCCCTCCACCTACTCCGGCTCGGAGATGACCCCCGTCTGGGGCCTGACCAAGCACGGCGTGAAACGCACCGGCCGCGACCGCTCCGTCCTCCCGCGCAGTGTGGTGTACGACCCCGAGCTGACCCTCTCCCTCCCGGTCCCGCTCTCGGTCACCAGCGGCATCAACGCGATCGCCCACGCCGTCGAGGCCCTCTACGCCCCCGACACCTCCCCGCTCGTCTCCCTGATGGCCCAGGAGGGCGTACGGGCGATGGCCGAGGCCCTCCCGGACGTGGCCGCCGACCCCGCGTCCCTCGACGCGCGCGGCCGGGCCCTGTACGGGGCATGGCTGTGCGGATCCTGCCTCGGCGCCACCACCATGGGCCTGCACCACAAGCTCTGCCATGTCCTCGGCGGCACCTTCGGCCTGCCGCACGCCGAGACCCACACGGTCGTCCTGCCGTACGCCCTGGCCTACAACTCGCCCGCCGCACCAGCCGCCGCCGACGCCGTCGCCCGCGCGCTGGGCGGCGCGCCCGATGCCCCAACCGCCCTGTGGGAGCTGGCCGGACGCCTCGGCGCCCCGCGTTCCCTCGCCGAGCTGGGCCTCACCGAGGCCGACCTGACGGCGGCGGCGGATCAGGTCACCGGGCAGCGGCCGTACGCCAACCCGCGCGAGGTCACCCGCGAGGGTGTGCTCGGTCTACTGAGGGGCGCGTACCGGGGCACTGCCCCCAGTACGACAAACTGATACCTGACAATTCAGGCCTCCGCCCTTCACGGCGGACAGCAGACACGGTAAGCACGCAGTCACGGCAAGCAGAACAACAACAGAAAGGCATTACCCATGGCCCTCGCACTGCTCAGGCGCCGGCGGTCCAAAGGCGCTCCCGAACGTGCGGGCCTCCAGCTACCCCTGCCGCGCGGCGCCGGCGCCG
>NZ_LIQQ01000851.1 GCF_001418565.1 Streptomyces graminilatus
CCCGTTCACACCCCCGGCCCCCGCCCGTCCGGTTCTCTTCCGCGACGCTCCCGCACGCCTGTCGTACGGCCATGACCTGCCCGAATGTCGGCACACGCGCCGTGCGAGGGCGTCGCGCGCCACCCGTTCGGCGTGTTTCTGACGGGTCCTCAGCGAGCGCGTCCGGGCGCCTGCCACTTACCTCGGTAGCAGAACACCCCGTTCGCACGCTCTCGGAGGAGCAAGCCCGATGCGACGTACCGCCGCCCGTCCGCCGACCGGTACCGCACTCGCCGTCGCCACCGCCGTCCTCACCGCTGTCGCCCTCGCCGGACCGGTGGCGGTCACCGTCGCACCCGCGTACGCCTCCACCTCCGTATCCGCCTCCACCTCCGCTTCCCCCGGTGGCGGCGGGACCCTGGAGGTGTACCCGGCGACCGTCACCCCCGGCACCCACGTCACCGTCAACACGACGGCCTGCGGAGCGGGCGGTACCGCCGCCGGGGATGCCAGTGCGGTGGGCGCCGGGGGCTTCGCCCTCGCGCCCGGTACGCATCAGGAGGTCGCCGTCGGGGGGTTCCGGGTGCCGCCGGGCGCGCAGCCGGGGACGTACGAGATCGTCGCCCGGTGCGACGGAGCGGGGGACGACAGCCCGGTCAGCGGTGACCTCGTGGTCACACTCACCTCGACCCGGCCGCCCGCACAGCCCCCCGTGCGGCCCAGGGGGAGCGTGCAGACGGGGGTCGGTGGCGCGCTCGGCCCCGACCCCGTGCGGACCACGGCCGGTGTGGCGGCTCTCGCCGTCGCCGCCGTGGGCGGTACCTGGCTCCTGCATCGCCGGGCGAGAGGCGACGGGATCTGACGGACGTCCTCCGCCGTCCGTCCGCCGGTACCGCATGTCCCCCTCCCCTCCGGGCCCGACGCCCCTCGCGGCCCGGAGGGGGGCCAGGGTGAACCAGATATCCGGGTGGACATCAGACATCAAGGTGGAACAGGGGGCATCCAGGAGGCCCGCGTGCGCAGATTCGCCAACCTCGTCATAGCCGTCGTCTCCGTCGTCGCCCTCTGTTCCGGCGCCTGGCTGGTGCGAGGCGGCGGCGAGTCGCACCCCCCGCCACGCCCGTCCGCAGCCCAGGCCCGTACGCAGCCCGCCGACCCGGGGTCCGCCCTGCCCGCGTCCCCCG
>NZ_LIQQ01000852.1 GCF_001418565.1 Streptomyces graminilatus
CCACCCACCCTCCCAGATGTGCCCGTATCGGACCAATGCGTGTTTTCGAGGCTGTCATCGAAGCTGGCTATGATTCGCGGATGATCGACCTGAGTCGGCTGCGTGTCCTGGTGGCCGTCGCCCGTGAGGGTTCGATCACCGCCGCCGCCGAGGCGCNNNNGCCGAGTCGATCCTCGCGCAGGTCGAGTCGGTGCACGCCGAACTGGACGAGCTGGCCGGGCTGCGCACCGGCCGGGTCCGTCTCGCCGCCTTCCCCTCCGCCCTGGCCACCCTGGTGCCGCTGGCCGCCGCCCGTGTCGCCGCCGAGCATCCCGGTGTCGAGCTCATCCTGTGCGAGGCCGAACCGCCGGACGCGCTCAGCGCACTGCGCAACAACGACGTCGACGTGGCGCTGGTCTTCGAACACGGTGACCCGCCCCAGCGCGATCTCCGCGACACCACGATGACGCCGCTGCTCGACGAACCGCTGTACATGGTCACCCCGGCCGACCGCGCCTGGGACGGCCCCCGCGCGGAGCTGGCGACCTACGCCGACACCCGCTGGATCGCGGGGTGCGAGCGCTGCCGTGAGCATCTCGTCGCGGCCTGCGGACGGGCCGGGTTCACGCCGGTCGTCGAGTTCGAGACCGACGACTACGTGGCCGTACAGGCGCTCGTCGCGGCCGGGCTCGGCGTGAGCCTGCTGCCCGGTCTCACCCTCCTGGCCAACAGGCATCCCGGCGTCCGGCTGGACCGGATCCCCGGTATGCGCAGACAGGTCGCGGCGGCCGTGTACGGCAAACCGCCCGCGTCCCAGCCCGCCCAGGTACTCCTCGACGCGCTCGACGCGACCCTGTCCGAGCCGGAATGGCCGTCCTGACCGGTTCCTGTCGGCGCGCCGCGTTCAGGGTGTTTGCCGTACAACCGCGTACAACCCTTCGCGGATCCACGGGGTCTTACCTTCTGTCCGAAGCGTTCCGGCAAATCCGGAAGTGTCCGCTTCGCTTCACGGGGATCTGCGGGATTTACCGGCGACCGCGCTGACCACGCACGCCTTCCCCGCGTCCCCCGCTTCGGTGCACGTCCAGGAACATCTCG
>NZ_LIQQ01000853.1 GCF_001418565.1 Streptomyces graminilatus
CGGCGACGAGTCCGGCCGGGCGTGATTCGGTGAAGGTGCCGGGTGGCGCCAGGGGCACCCCGGCGCCACCCGGCACCTTCACCGAATCACCCACGGCCGGACCCGTCGCCGTATAGGCCCGCCCGGCTGACTCGCTCCCGGGACGCGAACGCCCAGCGGGCACCTGGGGCGTCCCGGCGGTGCCCGGTCGGCCGTTCGACACCTGAGGCGGGTCGGGGAGATACGGGCGCCCGGCGGGAGCGGAGGCAGCACTCGCCGTCCGCGGTCGCTCGACGGACTCCGAAGGCGCCGGGGCTGCGCCCGGACGACCCTCCGGCGCGTTCGACGGGTACGAGGAACCAGGGGCACCCGCAGGAGGCGGAGAATCAGCAGGCACCGACGGCGACACACCGGGATGACCGCCCGGCACCTGCGGCGAACGACCCGCCGACGCGTTCGACAGGCGCGAGGAGCCAGGGGCACCCGCAGGAGGCGGCGGATCGGCAGGCACCGACGGCGTGGCGGCTACGCCCGGACGACTGCCCGGCGCCTGCTGGGAGCGGCCCGGCCGCGTGTCCGACAGGTACGGGGAACCGGCAGGAGCACTCGTGCGACGCTGAGGACCGGCGGGCGCCGACGGTGACTCGGCTGCACCCGAACGGCTGCCCGGCGCCGGGTCGGCCGCAGACGGATCCGGGAGATACGGGCGCCCGGCCGGCGCGCCCACAGGACGCGAAGTACCAGCCGACGGCGAGGGCACCCCAGCGGCACCAGGGCGGCCGTTCGGCGCCTGGGGCGGGTCCGGGAGATACAGGCGGCCGGTGGGGGCGCTCGCGGGGCGCGGCGGACCAGCGGATGCCGGAGACGTCCCGGCGCCGCCCGGACGGCGCTCCGGTGACTGCGGCGGGTCCGGGAAGTACGGGCGTCCGGTGGAAGCAGCGGACGGGCGCGGCGGGCCGGCGGGCGGCGGAGGTGTCCCGGTGGTGGTGGTCGGGCGGGTGTTCGGTGGCTGGGGTTGACTCAGGCGGTACGGGCGGCTGGTGGGGGCGGAAGGCCGGTCAGAGGAGCCCGGCCCCGCCGTCGGGGCGACCGGAGGCACATCCGACGAGCGAGCCTGCCGGCCACGACCCGGCTCGCCGTTCGGGGCCAGCGGCCGGTCAGAAGAGCCCGGCCCCGCCATCGGGGCGACCGGAGGCACATCCGACGAGCGAGCCTGCCGGCCACGACCCGGCTCGCCGTTCGGGGCCAGCGGCCGGTCAGAGGAGCCCGGCCCCGCCTTCCGGGCAGCCGGAGGCACATCCGACGAGCGAGCCTGCTGAGCGGGGGCCG
>NZ_LIQQ01000854.1 GCF_001418565.1 Streptomyces graminilatus
GTGCCGGCGGGCTCGGCGCGCAGCGCCCGCCGGGCCGCCAGCAGGACGTCCAGACCGGGCAGTTCGCGCTGCCCGGCATCATGTGGTTGCCGCCAGCCGGTGGGAGTGCGCACATGGACGGCGTAGTCGGTGTCCGGGTCGATCAGCCGGCGGGCGGCGGTGTAGGCGGTCTCGTGGGTCATGCTGTCGCTCCGTGGGGGAGGGGGCGGGGATGTTCGTGTTCACCGGTGTTGTTCACCTCGACCAGCAGCAGGCCCGGCCCGTCGTTCTGATCCTCGATGTGGACGTACGGCACGTCGGCGGTGGGACCCCACTGGGCGCGACGGCGGATGAGGACGCTGATGCCGAAGACGGCGATCTCGTAGACGTCGCTGGGGGTGTTGTCCTCGGGACAGGCGTCGACGACGGTGATCGAGGCGTCACGGACACGCAGGAGATAGGGGTCGGACACGGACACGGGATGCTCCAGGAGAGACAAGGGCGAAGAAGGGGGATGGAAGAGGGATGCGAGCGCGGGAGGAGGATCGGCCGGGGCGATGGCGCCGAGACGGCGCGGACCCTCAGGCCCACCGTGTCGGGTTCGTCCACGCCGTCTGCAGACCGCAGCAGCCCGTCACCGGGCTCGGCGAAGCCGGCCCGGATCGGCACCGCACGGGATGCCGTGGCCGGTGTGGCGCAGGATCAGTCGGTGCTGGTGTGGAGGCGGAGTACGAGATCGGCGACCTGTCTGGCGAGACTGGCCAGGCCGTCGGTTGCGGTCGCGCCGTCCACCCCCGTACGAGCCCCGCTTCGTGACTCGTCGGACAGGGCCAGGCAGCAGCGGCATTCGTCGACGCCGAGCATGTAGCCGAACGTGTCGTTGTCCTGCTGGATACAGGACTCCACGCCCCATGACAGATGCTGTGAACGCCAGTTCGTGCCGAGGAGCTTTGCCGCAGCCGCGCCGATGTCGGCGACACTGCACGGACCGCCGGTGCCGGGTGCGGGCCAGGAGCCTTGCGGGCCGTCGAGCACAGGGACTGCCTCGGCGGTGATGCCTGCCGCCTGCTCGAAGCGCGTGATCAAACGGCCTGCGGCACCGACGATCTCGCGGGACTCCTCCGGCGGCGCGGGTGCGGGGGCGGCGAGCTTCTTCGAGAGGGCGAGCAGTTCCTCGCCGAGATCCGTCCACACGCGTCCCTCACCGTTCGACATGGCGAAGTACGTGTATCCCCACATGTCGCTGACGCATCCGTGGAAGTCGTGCGCCGCCTTGTGAACTGGGGCCGCGCTGTAGGCGCCGAGAGCCATGCGTGCATTGGTCGAGATGGTGGTGGCGGGCCGGGCGTAGGTCAGGAGGGTACCCATGGGTGTGCGTTCCTTGCTGGGGTGGAGGGTGGGTGTACGGAGCGCGCCTACGAGTTGGGGATGGTCTCCCAGCGGACGGGCACGCGCTCGTCGACGACGAGGCGGGAGCGCGCGGGGTCCTTGCGCCAGATCTGCCGCTTGATCCACTCGTGGGGCTTCAGCTGTCCGTCGCGGCTGCGGGTGGGTCCGTAGGTGATGGGGGAGTGGGCGGGCACATGGTCGCCTTCGATGTGCAGCCCGGCGGTGATCACGGCGGTCTTCTTCCGGCCGGTCCTGAGGTCGGAGGAGCAGCGCACCCGGACTTCCGGGCTGCCTTCGCCGTGCTCCACGCGGATCAGCAGCACTGCCAGTTGCCGGATCTCCGGGTCGTCGCCGCCTCGTTCGGCCTCGGCCCGTACCAGCCAGGCCGCGTGGTGGGCGAGGAAGCGGCTGCGGATCGCTCCGGGGGTGACGGGCATGTCGATTCCGCGCATGCGAAAGCTCCTCGGGGCGGATACGTGTCAGGGGGCGGAGTCCGATACGCGCACGGTGTAGCCGTCGGAACTCCGGAGGCCAGCGGGGGAGTGGCCCGCCAATAATCACTACCCTACACGCAATTGTCGAGTTATGCAACACGGATGGGGAAGGTCAGGGCGGTGGAGTGGACACGGGATCAGTACGAGGAGACGATGCCGATCCGGGCTGTCCGGCCGCACGGAAGCTGCCCGGCGCCGTCCAGGCCGCTGTCCGTGGGCCACAGGCGCAGCCCCGTGAGTCCTTGGCCGGCCGCCGTGCCCAGCAGCTGCAGATCGTCGCCCGCGGCGGCCGCGAGCATCAGCCTCAGCGAATGGGCGTGCCCCTGGTCGACCACCCACAACTCCGGTGCGCCCAGAACCTGATCGTCCAGCCCGCGCACCCACGGCAGCACGCTGCGCAGCAACTCCGCGGTGTGGCGGGTGGACGTCACCAGGACTCCTCCACCGCCAATCACGTCGGTCAAGGGCGGGCAGACGCCGGCGACCAGGACCAGCCCGTCGGCGAGATCGGCCGTGAGGGAGTGCGTCACAGCGCCGCACGGTGGCGAGGTAACCAGATCCGCGCCGACCACGGCAGCCAGCCGGCCCAGACTCTCCACGGCGGCCGGGCCGGCCCCGCCGATCTCCAGCTGGACATCCCGCGCGCTCAGGACCAACTGCACCGGCTCCAGCGGCCCGCAGGCATCCAGCAGCCCGGCGGCAGTCTCCACACAGCGGGCGAGAGAAAACGACATGGCCGCCATTCTCACCCCCCGGTCCCGCCGCCCCGCACCCGGCAACCGCCGGGCCCAGCGGCCCGGCCGGCACGCGGCCCCGCCGTGATCGTCCCGCCCGGCCTGGACACGTTTCGAGCGGTCAGCCTGCGGCGGCGCACCGGGTGTCGGGCACCTGGGCCAGCCACGGGACCGCCGTCTCGCGGAAGCTCTGGTTCACGGGGACGAGATCGGAGGCGTCGTCCAGCGCGCTGAGGTTGATCGCGATACTGCTCGCCCCGTCGTCTAGGGCGCACACCTGGGCGCCGCAGACCGGGCACCGCCCGCGCTTGGTCTCTCCCGGGTAGGTGTAGAACCAGGCAAGCTCGCCGGTGAAGACGACGCCGGTCAGCGGGAACGACACCCAGGACATCATCGGCCCGCCGCCCAGTTTCTGGCAGTGCGGACAACTACAGGTGTGGGGGTAATCGGGAAGACCGGCGGCCTCGAAACGAATCGAGCCGCACAGACAGCCGCCGAGGCGCGCGGCGGTGCTGGGGGTGGTGGTCATGCTCATCTCCTGGGACAGCGGGGCCGGTTGAGCGAACGAGTGTGCCATTGACTCACTGCTTTACCGGTCGATCAGGAGTTCTGTTCCGCATCTTCCGCCCAGTTCACCAGGACGTGTGAACCACGCTCAGGACGCTCCTTCCTCCCCGCGCGCCGCGCGCCGGGCGGGCGGATCTTGCGCGGCGGCCAGGTGGCCGCCGGTGATTCCTGCCCGCCAGTCCGCGGGCAACGGCTCGTCGTACCAGAGGTCGGGCAGCGCGGTCAGCGCCTCCGCGTCCGGGTCGTTGAGCTGCCAGCTGCGCGCGTGCGCGAGCAGGTGCCCCGTCAGCGGGTTCCAGCGCAGGATGGCGATCCCGAGCACCCGGTAGCGGCCGTCGTGCCCGAACCGGTCGGTGAAGAGCACGAGACGTCCGGCCTGTGCGGTGTCGCGGATCGCCCACGCGCGGGAGTAGGCGTCGTCCAGGGAGGCGAAGACGGCCGAGTGGCTGAACCCGGCTCCGCTGATCTCGACGAGAAACGGTGTCACAGCCAGGTCCACAGCGGGCATCGGATACAGATCCTTCGACAAGAGGCAGGCGGCAAGTCGCTGTTTGGGCGCCGGCTCTATCGTCCGGGAGCGGGAACAGCTCTCACCGGCGGGCGGAACACCGTGCGATGGGGTGCCGGCCGGTGCTCAGTCCGCCCCGGCCGCCCGGTGCGCGCGGAGGCTGTCGGCATGAATCTCCGCACAGAAGCGGACGATGAGGATCCATAACGGCAAGGACAGGCCGTCGAGTTCGTGGTGCAGCAGCCGGGCGGCCTCGTGGATCGCCTGCTGGGCCCGGGCGGTGTCCATCTCGTCGCCGCCACGACGCGCCCGCTCCAGCAAGCCCCCGGCACGGAGGACGAGGGCGTGCCCGTCGCAGCTGATCTTCTCCAGCCGCAGCGGACTGATGGGGATGAACAGGGACGGCGGGGCAGGGGCCGGGTCGAAGACGGACAGGCGGTGCGCGCTGTGCCGCGTGGCATACAGCTCCACCATGTACGTCACCGCCGTCTGCCAGGCGGCCATGTCCTTCTCGCCGGTGCGGACCTGGAACGTGGTGATGGCCCGGTCGGCCGCCTCCTCGGCGCGTTCCAGGGCGCCGGGGCCGCCGCCGGCCCGGAACTCCTCCAGCGCCCGGGCGGCCTCGAACACGTTCACCTGCGCGGACCGGGCGTAGTCCTCCAGACTGCGGCGCAGGAGGATGTCGCGGCCGTCCTCCACGACGACCGCGGAACCGGGTGCGGCCGACTCGCCGGGCGCAGCGGGGACGGGGAGCCGGGGCGGACGGGACGTCATGATCGTGCTCCTTGCGAGGGAGGGAAGCCGGCGAACGGCGGGCGGAAGGACAGCGGCGCGAGGGTCAGTCACGGACCTGGGATCAGCGGCGGCAGGGCGTACGTCTCCACATCCGTGACCGGCGGTTCGCCCGGGCCGCCGTCGTGCTGCCAGTAGTGGAAGCGGTAGTTGAGCGGCTGGTCGGCAGGGTGATCCGGGGCCGTGGTGAGGGTGGCGGTGCAGTGCAGGAACCGGCGCCCGTCGGCGTACGCGTGGCCATGGTGGTCTTCACCGTGGACGCAGAAGCTCTGCGGGCGGACCGTGCCGGGTGCCAGCAGCCGGAAGAACAGCGGCGAGTGCTGCCGGGCCCTGCTGTGGCCGGCCTCGCGGGACCAGTACTTGCTGAACCACGCCAGCGTGTGCAGTTCGACGCGGTCCGGGGTGATCAGGAGGAACACCGGGTCGGTGTCGTCGTCGCGGCCGATCGTGCCCAGCACGGAGCCGGCGCTGGAGCGGTCGGGTTGCGGCCGGTCCGGCGAGGGTGCGGCTTTGCCGGGTGCAGTGGGGGAGGGGG
>NZ_LIQQ01000855.1 GCF_001418565.1 Streptomyces graminilatus
GTTGCGCAGCAGCGCGTCGAGGGCGTCCAGGGTCCGGGTCCAGGTTTCGTCCGGGTCGGGGGCGCTGTGGCTGAAGCCGCCGGCCATCTCCAGGCTGACGTAACCGTGGAAGACGCTGCCCAGGAGACGGACCGCGTGGGTCTGGTCGGGCTCCGTCAGGTCGTATCCGCGCAGGATCGCCCGCGTCATCTGGGCATGCCGGACGCCCGCGCCGGCCGCCGCCGTCTCGGGGTCCAGTGGCATACGGGTGGCGGCGGCACGGCCCGGATGCTCCCGGGCGTAGTCGCGGTAGACGTTCGCGAAGGCGGTCAGGGCGTCCTTGCCGGCCCGTCCGGCCACTGCGTCGGCGGCCTGCTCGGCCAGCTCCTCCAGGGCGAACAGGGCGATCCGGGTCTTGAGGTCGTGGGTGTTCCTCACATGCGAGTAGAGACTCGCGACCTTGACGTCGAACCGCCGGGCCAGCTCCGAGGCGGTCACCTGGTCGAAGCCGACCTCGTCGGCGAGTTCCGCCCCGGCTCTGGTCAGGCGCTCCGCGGTCAGTCCTGCGCGTGCCATGGCCCTCCTCCTGCTTGGCTAAGGCGAATATAGGTTTGCCTAAACACTTTAGGCAACTTAGCCTGCCGCCATGAAGCCACTGACCGAGCAAGAGATCCGTGCCGCCTTCGTGAACTGCACCAAGGGGGAGGCCAAGCGGCTGTCCGTGCCGCGTGATCTCGCCGACCGGCCCTGGGACGACCTGGACTTCCTCGGCTGGCGGGACCCGCAGGCCCCTGACCGGGCCTACCTCGTCGCGGAACTGGACGGCCGTACGACCGCCCTCGTCATGCGCGGCTCGGCGCCCGCGTTCGGGCAGACCCGGCGCAGCATGTGCACGTTGTGCCTGACCGCGCACACCGGGGGCGTGTCCCTGATGGTCGCCCCGAGGGCGGGGAAGGCCGGGCAGCAGGGCAACTCGGTGGGGGCCTATCTGTGCGACGACCTCTGCTGCTCGTTGTATGTGCGGGGCAAGAAGGACGCCGGGGCCGGTGCGCGGCTCCACGAGACGATCACTCTGGAGGAGAAGATCCTGCGGACCGTGGGGAACGTCGCCGCTTTCATCGCCAAGGTGACGGCTTGACGGTGTCGCCTCACGGTCCGCTTCGGTGGGGGTGGGGGTGGGGGTGGCT
>NZ_LIQQ01000856.1 GCF_001418565.1 Streptomyces graminilatus
GTGCGGCGGGGTCGGGCTCGGAGGTGGGGGCCCGGCGTTCCTGGGCGATGCCTGAGGGATAGAGGAGCAGATGGCCGGCCAGGATCGCCATTTCCAGGGCGGTCGCCTTGAGGAGGGTGACGGACAGGCCAGTCAGCCTGCTCGGCAGGACGCGCTGACAGAACGGAAGCAGGGGCAGAACTGCCCGGATGACCTTCATGGCCGACCTCCTGTCGGCACTCGGGAGGACTTCCCTGTCCCCCGTGTGCCCTCGTGAGGGGTCGCGACGAGGACGGCCGGTGGTGGTGTCGGCGGTGGTGCACGAGTGAGGCGTGCGGCGTGTGTGACGCCTAGGGGGTGGCGAAGCTCCTTTCCGGCTGGCGACGAAGCTCCCCGCTGTCGTGCCCCTGCTGCCCTTCGTGCCATCTCCGACTCCACCCGTACCCTCGCGGCGCGCGGCTCGCGACGCGGTGGTGCGGCGACCTCGATGCGGCTCCCCTTGCTCCGGTCCCACCGGTGCGCGGTGAACGTGTCCCACCGTGTGATTTCCCCCTCGGTGCCGGTCGCGAAACTGCCGGTTGCGGGATGCTCGACATAACGTTCGTTCACTCAGGGAGGCAGCGATGGGTGTGGCCGCCGGTCCGATCCGCGTGGTGGTGGCGAAGCCGGGACTCGACGGTCGTGACCGCGGGGCCGAGGTGATCGCGTTGGCGCTGCGTGACGCCGGGATGGAGGTCATCTACACCGGTCTCCATCAGACCCCCGAGCAGATCGTCGCCACCGCGATCCAGGAGGACGCCGACGCGATCGGACTGTCCGTCCCCTCCGACGCCCCCGACACGCTCCTCGCGGCCGTGATCGATCTCCTGCGGGAGCGCGACGCGGCCGACATCACGGTCTTCGGCGGCGGGAGCATCCCCGAAGCGGACATCGCGGTGCTGAAGGAGAAGGGGGTCGCGGAGATCTTCAGCCCTGGAGCGACCACGGCGTCGGTTGTGGAGTGGGTGCGGGTGGCGGTGCGGGGGTGAGGTGGCCTCCGGCCTTCGGGCCCCTGGCCTCCGGCCCCCGGGCCCTGGCCTCCGGCCCCTGGCCCTGTCTCTGATAC
>NZ_LIQQ01000857.1 GCF_001418565.1 Streptomyces graminilatus
GCCCCGCGCCCGCCCGCATCGACCAGGTGCGCGCCGAACTCGACGAGCTGAGCGACTACCTGCGCAAGCACGACAGCAGCGGCAGCGGCGGCGGCAACGGTGGCGGCAGCGGTGGTTACGACGGCAACAGCGGCCCCGAGGGCGGACGGTGAGCGTGGCGACGGGCCGCGTCATCGCCGAGCGGTACGAACTGTCCACGCTCATCGGCCAGGGCGGCATGGGCCAGGTGTGGACGGCGTACGACCAGCGGCTCGACCGGCGGGTGGCCGTGAAGCTGCTGCGGCCCGACAAGGTCGCCGGTCAGGAGGCCGAAGAGCTGCGCCGCCGCTTCGTGCGCGAGTGCCGGGTGACCGCGCAGGTCGACCACCCCGGGCTCGTCACGGTCCACGACGCGGGCAGCGAGGGCGAGGAGCTGTTCCTCGTCATGCAGTACGTCGACGGCGCCGACCTCGCCGGTCACCTCGCCGAGCACAAGCCGTACCCCTGGCAGTGGGCGGTCGCGGTGGCCGCGCAACTGTGCGCCGTACTGAGCGCCGTGCACGCCGTGCCGATCGTCCACCGCGACCTCAAGCCACGCAACCTGATGGTGAAGCAGGACGGCACGGTCACCGTCCTCGACCTGGGCGTCGCCTCCGTCATGGACGCCGACACCACCCGCCTCACGCACACCGGCACCCCCATCGGCTCGCCCGCCTACATGGCCCCCGAGCAGGCGATGGGCGGCGCGGTCGGCCCGTACACCGACCTGTACGCACTCGGCGTACTCCTCCACGAACTCCTCAGCGGCGACGTCCCGTTCTCGGGTTCGACGGCCCTCGGTGTCCTCCACCGGCACCTGTACGAGCCGCCGGTTCCCGTGCGCCGGCTGAGACCCGAGGTGCCCGAGTCGCTGGAAGCGCTCGTCCTGCGGCTGCTCGCCAAGGACCCCCAGCACCGGCCCGCCTCCGCGCAGGACGTGTACGAACACCTGGCACCGCTCCTCCCCGGGCGCGGGACGCCCACCGGAGCGCCCCTCGACCCCACCCGCCCCTTCCTGCGCCCGCACGCCCCCTGGCCGGACCGCGCCCGCCCCCCCGCACCCCAGCCGACAGCCGCCCCC
>NZ_LIQQ01000858.1 GCF_001418565.1 Streptomyces graminilatus
GGCTGGGGGGTCAGGGGCGGGTGCGCGGGGGTGCTGTGGAGCCTCGTACGACGAGTTGGACGGGGATGTCGCCCTTGGTGGGGGTGCGGCCGTCGAGTACGGCGAGGAGTGCCTGCATGCCGCGTTCGCCGAAGAGTTCGGCGTCGAGGCGGACAGTGGTGAGTTCGGGGTCGATGGCGGTGGCGAGGGCGAGGTCGTCGAGGCCGGTGACGGAGAGGTCGTCGGGGATGTGCAGGCCCATGCGGCGGATGGCCTTGTAGGCGCCGGTGGCGAGTTTGTCGTCGTCGCAGACGAGGGCGGTGGGGTGGGGGCCGGGGCCGGTGAGGGCGGCTGTGGTGGCCTGCTGGGCGCCTTCGATGGTGATGGGGGCGTGGATGGTGCGTACGGCGGTGCCGGGGACGGTGGCGAGGCGTGTGGTGAGTTCGTGGGCTCGTACGGCGAAGGTCCAGGAGGGGATGTCGGCGGCGAGGTGGAGGAAGTGGCGGTGGCCGAGGCCGAGGAGGTGGTCGGTGATCTGGCGTACGCCGTCGGCGATGTCGAGGTTGACGGTGGCGGCGCCGAGGCTTCCCCGGGGGTCGCTGTCGAGCATGACGAGAGGGAGTTGGTCGCCGCGGATGGCGGTGAGGGCGTCGGCGGCCATGGAGGAGGCGAGGACGCCGTCGAGGGCGGCCTGGGCGGAGTGGAAGGGGTCGCGGGCCGGGCCGATGCCTTCGGGGGAGGGGTAGAGGACGACGCCGAAGCCGTGTTCGGCGGCGACGCGGGCTGCTCCGGTGTAGACGCCGGCGAAGAATTCGGTGGTGAGGGCGGGGACGACGAGAAGGACGGTGCGGGTGTGGCCGAGGCGTAGGTTGCGGGCGGCGAGGTTGGGGCGGTAGCCGAGTTCGAGGGCTGCTTCGCGTACGCGTTCGGCGGTGGTCTCGGCGACGCGGCCGCGCCATTTGTCGCCGAGGACGAGGGAGACGGCGGCCTGTGAGACGCCTGCGGCACGGGCGACGTCGCGGCTGGTGGGTCGGGTGCTGCCTCGTGCCACCGGGGCCTGCTCCTTCGTGGGGGTGCGTGGACGTGCGGACTGGGGTCATGGTACGTATGACGGGCGACGTTATACGTAACACTTCCGGCGTCGCGGTTGACGGGAAGGGCTGGTCATGGCGGCGGGATACCTGGAGATTCTCCGGGCACGGCATGCGGTGCGGCTGCTTGTGGGCACCCTGGTGGGCCGGTTGCCGAACGCCACGGCGGCGATCGCGATCGTGCTGTTCGTCCGGGCCGGGGGCGGCACGTACAGCCTCGCCGGCGGGCTGGCGGCTGCGTACGGGGTGGCCAATGCCGTGGGGCAGCCGCTGCTGGGGCGGCTGGTCGACCTGTACGGGCAGCCGCGGGTGCAGTTGTCGGCGGCGCTCGTGTCGGCGTTCGGGATGGGTGCGTTCGCGTTCGCGGGCACCGAGCCGCTGCCGCTCGCGTATGCGGCCGTGGCGGTCGCCGGGCTCTTCACACCTCCCCTGGAGGGCGGTCTGCGGGCGCTGTGGCCCTCTGTGCTGCGCAGGGAGGACCAGGTGCACACGGCGTACGCGATGGACGCGGTGGCACAGGAAGTCATGTTCACGGTGGGGCCGTTGCTGGTGACGCTGTGCGCGTCGCTGTGGTCGGCGCGGGCGGCGTTGCTGGTGCTGAACGTGATCGGGGTGCTGGGGGCGCTGTCCGTGGTGCTGTCGCCGCCTTCGCGGGCGTGGCGGTCGGCGCCGCGTGAGGCGCACTGGCTGGGCGCGCTGAGGTCGCCGGGGCTGCTGGTGATGCTGGGGGCGTTCCTGTTCGTGGGGATCGCGCTGGGGTCGATCACGGTCGCGTCGGTGTCGTACGCGGACGGTCATGGCGGGGACGCGGTGTACGGGTGGCTGATGGCTGCCGTGGGGCTGGGTGCTCTGCTGGGCGGGTCGCTGTACGGGGCGCGGCGGTGGAGCGGTCCCGCGGAGCGGCGGTTGACGGTGCTGGTGGGGCTGCTGGCGGTGTGTTACCTCCCGTTGACGCTGATGCCGGGTGCGGTGGCGATGACGTCGCTGATGGTGCTCGCGGGGGTGTTCCTGGCGCCGACCCTCGCATGTGCGTTCGTACTGGTGGACCGGCATGCTCCGCGCGGGACGGTCACCGAGGCTTTCTCCTGGCTTGTGACGACGTTCACCGTGGGTTCGTCGCTGGGTACGGGGCTCGCGGGGCCGGTCGTGGAGTGGGGCGGGACGCTGTGGGGGTT
>NZ_LIQQ01000859.1 GCF_001418565.1 Streptomyces graminilatus
GGCCGTGCTCGCGGCGGGCTTCGGGTCGGCGCTCGCGGTGGCGGTCGGGGTGATCCTGGGCGCGCGGGCGGTGGCCGGGGAGCGCCGGGCCGGAGAAACGGAGTCGTCGGGGCGGGCGGAGTGAGCGGGGCAGGGGGCGCTGGACGACACTGGGGGCCATGACAGTTGACGCTCTGACAGATGTCGCCGGACTGCGCGTGGGACACGCGACCCGGACCGGCGACGGGTGGCTCACCGGGACGACGGTCGTGCTCGCGCCGGAGGGCGGAGCGGTGGCGGCCGTGGATGTGCGGGGCGGCGGGCCCGGCACCAAGGAGACCGACGCCCTGGATCCGCGCAACGTGGTGCGGAGCGTGGAGGCGGTGGTGCTGACGGGGGGCAGCGCGTACGGGCTGGACTCGGCGTCGGGTGTGATGGCCTGGCTGGAGGAGCGCGGGCGCGGGGTGCGGGTCGGTCCCGATCCGGGGCACGTCGTGCCGGTGGTGCCCGCCGCGTGTGTCTTCGACCTGGGCCGGGGCGGCGACTTCCGGGCCCGGCCGGACGCGGCCACCGGTCGGGCGGCCGTCGAGGCGGCTGCCGCGAGCGAGTCGGGCGCGCCCGTCCAGGAGGGGTGCGTGGGTGCCGGTACGGGAGCCGTGATCGGGTTCCTCAAGGGCGGGGTAGGCACCGCGAGCACCGTACTGCCGTCGGGGATCACGGTGGCGGCGCTGGTGGTGGCGAACGCGGCGGGGTTCTCGGTGGATCCGGAGACGGGGGTGCTGTACGGAGAGCTGTTCGCGGAATTGTTCGGCGGGCGGCGGCCAGTGTATCCGGCGGCCGGTGTGCACGAGGTGGCGCGGCGGCGGCTGGCGGAGGTCGCCGCGCAGGTCCCGCTTCCGCCGCTGAACACCACGCTGGCGGTGGTCGCGACCGACGCGGCGCTGACGAAGGCGCAGGCGCAGAAGGTGGCCGGCACGGCGCACGACGGCATCGCGCGTGCCGTACGGCCGGTGCATCTGCTCACCGACGGGGACACGGTGTTCACGCTGGCGACCGGGGCGCGCCGCATGGACGAGGACGACCCGCTGGCGCTGAACGAGATCCTCGCGGCGGGCGCGGACCAGGTCACCCGGGCGATCGTCCGGGCGGTCCGGGCGGCGGAGCCGGTGGCGGGGCCGGGCGGGGCGTGGCCGTCGTACGGGGAGCTGTACGGAGAGCTGTACGGAGAGCTGTACGGAGAG
>NZ_LIQQ01000086.1 GCF_001418565.1 Streptomyces graminilatus
GGTGGTGGCGGAGGGGACGCCGGAGCAGGTCGCGGGGGCTGCGGAGGCCACAGAGGACGGGGGCGGTTCCGGTTCGGCTTCCCGGACGGGTGCGTTTCTGCGGGAGGGGGTAGGGGCGATGAGGTGATCACCTGGCGTTGTCTGGCTGTTCCGCCGGGAAGGCGCCCACCGGGTGCGCCTGCGCCGCGAGGTGCGGCGAGGGACAAGAAGGGTTGGCCGATGCGTAGATGGGGCCTGCTGGCGTGGGTGGCCGCGCTTGTCGCCGCTCCGTTCCTGCTGGCGATCACGTTCTTCGTCGGCATCTTCGCCGGTGGCCAAGAGATCGACGAGACCTGTGCCTCCCTTGGCCGGCCCCTGGACGAGCGGTACCGCGCCGAGCACTGGCGGGAACCGGGCCGGTTGTTCCCACTGCACAACAAGTGCGACGCCGACTACGACCTCGTACCGGTGTGGGTCAACCCGGCCATCATCGGCCTCACGCTCCTGATCGTCGTGTCTGTCGGGGTGGGGCTGTGGCGGGCGGTCGCGCGTGCCGCCGCGAAGCGCACGTGAGGCCGTGTTGCCCGGCCTACCCGATCGGCTCCAGCGGTTCCAGTACCGAGTAGTCGGCGAAGCAGCGGCGGNNTCCTGGGTGTGCCGCCGCTGCCACTCCTCGACCTTGGCCGGGTCCGGGTGCCGTCCCGACACCGCCCCGCAGTCGTCCTCGTCGCCCGAGACGCAGCACGCCTCGTACTCGGGCTCGGCGGAGCCGTCCTGGACGATCGAGTACGGCACGTACCGGAAGATCCGGCGCCGGGGTGCGGGGTTGTCCCCGTAGCCGGGGTGCGCGTGCCGCTGATGGCGCCGGAGCAGTACGTCGGCGTCGGTCTCCCGGCTGCCGTCGCCCTCGAAACGGGCCAGGTGCCGCAGCACGGCCAACTCGTCACAGGTGACGCAGCCGGGTACGGGAACGGGCGGGGTCAGGTGGCCCGTCGCCGTCAACAGGCCGGTGACGGAACGCCGGTTGACCTCCCGCACGCTCTCGCTCAGCCGCTCGTGTCGCTGTTCCTCTGCCATGCTCGCTCCGTACGTACGTGACTACTCTGGGTGTATTGAGCGTGGCTGAGGGGAACGGTCCGTATCAATGTCTGGGGCGTGTGAACCGGGCGTTGGCACATGAGAGGGATGAGGGGAAAGCGTGGCGCGACGGAACGGTGACGACAGCTCCGGGGCGGGAGTGAGCAACGCGGCCCTGTTCGGCGAGGTGTTGCGGCACTTCCGCGAGGCCGCGCTCCTCACACAGGAGGCGCTGGCCCGGCAGATCCCGTGCGACCGCTCGCATGTGGCGAAGGTGGAGGCGGGCGTGAGCGTCCCGCAGGACACGTTCGCGAAGGCGTGCGACGAAATCCTGGGCACGGGTGGGGTGTTGCTGCGGCTGTGGAAGAAGGTGGACTGGTATCCGGAGGTGCAGCATCCGGACTGGTTCGCGCGGCGGGCGAGGATGGAGGGGGAGGCGGTTGCCCTTCGGGAGTATCAAGAGCAGGTCATCCCGGGCCTGTTGCAGACACAGGGCTATGCGCACGCGTTGTTCAGCCGTAGTGGCATGGACATTGACAAGGTCGAGTCGCGTGTCCGGGCTCGGCTGAGTCGCCAGCCGCGCTTCCTGGCAGACGACGGGCCGCTCTACGTCGCTGTCCTGGACGAGAGTTGTCTGCGCAACGTGGTGGGGACCCCGCAGGTCATGCGGGACCAGTGCGCCCATCTGCTGAGCGTTGGACGGCGTCCCAGCATCCGTGTCCAGGTGGCTCCGGCAGGGCTCTTTGGGGTTGCCCGCCCCCGCAACTCCATGTCGTTGATCAAGCTCCCGGATGGGCATGAGTGGGTGTACTCGGAGTCGCTGGACCGTGGGCATTTCAACGACAATCCGACCGTCTTCGCGCGCCATAGCCAGGCCTATGATGTGCTCAGGGCGGACATTCTGTCGGCCCGCGAATCCGCCGCTCTGATCAGCGACGTGATGGAGGGCTACGGGCATCATGGACAGGCACGAACTCGGCGCGGCGACCTGGATCAAGAGCAGCTACAGCGGGGACAACGGCGGCAACTGCGTAGAAGTGGCCCCCGACTTCCCCGGCGTCGTCCCCGTCCGTGACAGCAAGGCGGCTTCCAGCGGGCCCGTGATGGTCGTAACCCGGGCCGCCTGGGCGGAGTTCGTGGGGTTCGCGGCTCGGGCGTGAGTCCCGCGTCGATGGGCGACCACGTCATTGTGGTCGCCCGGTACGAGCGGCAGGTCTAGTCGGCTACGCCCAGCAGCCGTTGACCGTCGCGGCGAGGCCGTCGAGGGCGTCCTTCGTGTCGGCCGGGGCGGCAGTGGAGTTGTTCTCGATGAACGAGAAGATCTTCCAGCGCCCGTCATCCGCCTTCGTCAGCCCGCTCAGCGCGATCGCGCCGGTCAGCGTGCCCGTCTTGGCGCGGACCTTCCCGACGGCGCACTGGGAGTCGGGGGTGTCGAACCGGCCCCACTCGGGGCCCAGCGTCGCGCCCGCCTCGCCCGAGACGGGCAGCCCGTCCACGATGTACTTCAGGGTCGCGCTGTGCGTGGGGTCCTGGGCCAGGCCGATGATGTCGGCGACGGTCTGTGCCGGGATGCGGTTCGCGCGGGACAGCCCGCTGCCGTCGTTGATCACGAAGTTGTCCAGCGACACGCCGTAGTTGGTGAGCACCTGGCGTACGACGGCTGTGCCGTCCTCGAAGGTCGCCGCGCGGCCGGAGGCGAGCGCCGTCGAGCGGAGCAGCGACTCGGCGATGTCGTTGTCGCTCACCTTGAGCATGCGCTGCACGATGGACGACAGCGTTCCCGACTGGTGCTGCGCCACGGGGACGGTGGCGAGGCCGGCCGGGCCGCGCGTGACGCTCCCGTTGACGGTGACACCCTGCTTGGTGAGGATCTTGGCGAAGATCTGACCGGCGTCCAGGCCCGTGTCCGTCACATGGCGGCCGTCGACCACCAGCGCGCGTACCGGGGCGACGGAGTCGGGGTAGTAGCCGTCGTTCCAGCCGGTGGCGAGGGTGGGCTCGGGGAAGAGACTGTCGTCGATATTCACCTTCACCGAGGTCAGGCCCGCGTTCTTCAGGCCGGCGACGGCGGCCTTGGCCATCGCGGTGAGGTCGGCGGAGGTCAGGGTACGGTCCCCGCCGCCCACCAGGGTGAGGGTGCCGTTGCCGAAGACCACGTTCGTGGTGAAGCGGTGGTCGGGGCCGAGGACCGTCAACGCGGCGGTGGCGGTGCCGAGTTTGGTGTTGGACGCGGGCATCAGCGCGGTGCTCGCGTCATGACCCCATACGGTCTTGTCGGACCCGGCGTCCACGACGACACCGCTGAAGATGTTGCCCAGCCGGATGTCCTGGACGCGGGTGTTCAGGTTGTCCGCGATCTTCTGCTCGGCGGGGTCGAGGTCGGCGCCGCCGGTCTTGACGCCCGGGGACTTGGTACCGGGGGACTTGACGCCCGAGGTCTTGGTGCCCGCGGGCTTGGCGGCCGTCTTGGCCACTGCGTTGTCGACCTTGCTGACCTTGCTGACCTTGTCGGTCTTGGCGGCGGTGTTGGTCACCGTTTTGGCCACCGGCTTGGCCACGGTCTTGGTGACCGACTTGTCGGTGGTCTTGTCGGCGGCGAAGGCGGACGAGCCGAACAGGATCGTCCCGGCGACGGGGGCGGTCACCGCGATGACGGCGGCGCGGCGGAGCGCCGGATTGGCCGTACCGCTCTTGCGGTGACGTCCGCCGGTGCGGTCGGCGGAGGAAGAACTGGGCATGTGGGCCTCGGTGGGGGGTGGGGGACTGGGGACGGTATTCGTTTAAGTCAATCTTGAAAGGGAAAGTAACAGCCTCAACTCCGGTCGCGCATCGGTATGTTGTGAAGCAGGGGGCCTGGCTGGAATACGACGTGCCGAACTGGCGGAGCCGCGTGGGAGTTCACGGTCCCTTAGCCCGGGCGGGTCTGACATGGGGTCAGAGGTCAGGGTTCGGTCAGGGTTGGTTCGGGGCGTTCCCTGATGAGCGGGGCTGCTGGTGCGGACGAGACTTCGTGGTGGGGCCGGTCGATCGCCGATTCACCGGTTCACCCGTTCATCGGTCCGATCGCCACGAATCTGGAGACCCCATCGTGAACAGGCCTGCCTGCCGCAACCGTCGAAACCGTCGCACCCGTTGGACCGCCTTCGCCGTCTGTGGAGGCCTGGTGGCGACCCTGGCCACAGGGATGAGCGCGTCCGCCTCCGCCGCCACTCCAGGCCCGGCACGCGCCGCCGCCACCTCCACGCCCTTGCCGGGGCTGGATCCGGTCGCGCTCCAGGCGGCCATGGGCGGCCTGCCGAACGCGGACGTCACCGGCGCGCTGCTGCGGATCACCGGCCGTGCGGGCCACTGGTCGGGCACATCGGGCGTGGGCAACCTGGAGACCGGCCAGAGCGTGCCGGTCAACGCGCACATCCGGATCGGCAGTATCTCCAAGGTCTTCACCGCCACGATCGTTCTCCAGCTCGCCGCCGAGCACCGGATCGACCTGAACGAGCCCGTCCAGCGGTATCTGCCGGGCGTCCTGCCCGCCGACCTCCCGCCCGTCACCGTCGGCCAACTGCTCAACCACACCAGCGGCCTTCCCTGCACCGCACCCAGCCCCGACTTCGGCGACGGAAGCCCCGAGTGGTTCGCCGCCAACCGCCTGAAGAGCTTCACACCGCAACAGGTGATCGACCTGATGGCGGGCCAACCCATGCAGTTCGCACCGGGCACGGCGCAGCAGTACAGCGGCATGAACTACTACATCGCCGGCGTGCTGATCGAGAAGGTCACCGGGCACAGCTTCGCCGACGAGGTCCGCTGCCGGATAACCGGGCCTCTCGCCCTGCACGACACCTACGTCCCCGACGTCCAGGACCCGCGCCTGCCGAGCCCGCACTCCAACGGCTATCTGACGGTCAAGTCCCCGGACGGCACCACGCGTCCGGTGGACGTCAGCGAGCAGAGTCCCTGGCCCTGGGCCGAGGGCGGCATGATCTCCACCCCCGCAGACCTCGACCGTTTCACGACCGCGCTCTTCCGTGGCCGCTTCCTTCCGCCGGCCCAGCAGGCCGAGCTGTTCACGGTCCCCGACGTCCCCAACTTCCGCAGCAGCCAGTGCCGCACCGAGACCGACGCGGGCCGGGCCTGCATGAGCATGGGGATCATGCGGGTCAAGGCGTCCAACGGTGTGGAGGTCTGGGGCAAGACCGGCTCCCGTCCCGGCTACACCAGCGGAGTCTTCGCGACCCGCGACCTCTCCCGCAAGATCGTCTACTCCGTCAACCCCACCAACCTCAACGGCACCGAGATGCGCTACATCCTCCAGATAGCCGCCGCGTCCTTCGGCCCTCTGGTCCCGGCCGGGAGCTGACTTTCGACGACCGCTGAAGCGGACGACGCGAAGGCCGCCCCGTCGGACCGGGCGGCCTTCGAGAGGGGCTCTGGCTCACGTGACCCTGGGTCCACAGCCCCCAGTTGCCGCGGGCGCTTTCCGCTCGGTCCATTCCGCTCGGTCCATTCCACTCGGCCCATTCCCCGTGGCCCGAACCGCACCTCCATCCATATCGATATCGATTAAGTGTTCGAAATTGAATCTAATCGCCACTGTCGCGATTCGGCCGATTCCTGTCTATTAATGCCGTATATTGGCCGATTTCTTAAGTGCTCCTGCTCACTTTTGGTTGATCTCTCAATGGCGATGGGCATTTCGATGACCATGACCACCGAGACACGCACACCCCATCCAGTCCTTGATCAAGTCGCCGTCGCCGGCCTCCTCTTCCAGGACGGGCCCGAGGGCAAGGACCTCCACGACCGGTGGCAGAGGGCGGTTTCGAGCGCGCTGTTCCGGTATCGCCCCGAACTGACGACCCGGCAGCGGCGACAACTCGCGTACGAGCGGCTACGGGCCCTCAACGACCAGGTTCCGTCCGCCGAGCGCTTCGCCGACGACCCGCGCGGCATCGCGGCGCTGCACGAGTGGGCCGCCCCCATGGACGTGGCCACGATCACGGTCGCCGGCATCCACTACAACCTCTTCCTCGGCAGCGTCGTCGACGACCGGGTGACCCCGCCCCGCGACTTGGCGGACTTCGGCACCATGGCCCGGATCGGGACCTTCCTGTGCACCGAGCGCGCCCACGGCAACGACGCGGCGGCGCTGGAGACGGTCGCCCGCTACGACCGTGAGCACGACGAGTTCGTCCTGCACACCCCGCACCCCGGGGCGCAGAAGTACATGCCCAACACCAGTTCGGCGGGCGGCCCCAAGACCGCCGTGGTCGCCGCCCGGCTCGTCGTCGACGACAAGGACCTCGGTGCCTTCCTCTTCCTCACCCCGCTGAGCGACGAGTACGGCACCCTGCCCGGCGTCACCGTCAGCCTGCTCCCGGAGCGCACCGGCAGCCCGGTGGACCACTGCGCCACCAGCTTCGACCACGTACGGCTGCCCCGTACCGCCCTCCTCCAGGGCGCCCACGGGGAGCTCCTGCCCGACGGCACCCTCGCCAGCGCCGTCGGCAGCCCACGCAAGCGGTTCCTGCACGCCATCAGCCGGGTCACCGTAGGGAAGCTGTGCATGAGCGCCGCCGGTCTCGGCGTGGCCCGCGCGGCGCTCGCCATCTCCGTCCGGTACGCGTACACCCGGCACATATCCGGGCCGGTGGCCGGGCAGCGCGTCCCGCTCGCCGCGCACCGCAGCCACCACAGCCGCCTCCTCGACCACACCGCCACCGCCTACGCCATGACGTTCCTGCACCGGGCGGCCACCGAACGCTGGGTCACCCACCGGCCCGAGGAGCGCGAGGACGCCGAGCGGACGGTCGCCGTCACCAAGGCCTGGATCACCTGGCAGGCCCGCGACATCGCTACCGAGGCCCGCGAACGGTGCGGCGCCCGGGGCCTGTTCCCCGTGAACGGGCTCGCCGACATGGCCGCCAACATCGACGGCGGCATCACCGCCGAGGGCGACAACCTGGCGATCTGCTGCAAGGCCGGCGCCGAGATGATCTTCGGGCACGACCTCGCCGAGGAACCCGCCAGGCCCACCGGCGACGAGCCGCTGACCGACCCGGGGCTGCTGCGCCGCGCCCTCACCGCCGCCGAGCGCTACTGGCACCTCGCCGCCCGCCGCGACCTGCGCGCCGGTCAGGGCGGCGACGCGCTCGGCCGCTGGAACAACGCGTCCTCCGCCTCCCTGGACCTCGTGGAGGTGTACACGGTGGGCAAGGCCGCCGACGCCTTACTGGCCGCGTGCGACCGCGTGTCCGACCCCATCACGCGTGCCGTCCTGGAGGACCTGGCCGCACTGTTCCTGCTCCGCCAGGTCAGCGCCCGCAGCGGTCTGCTCCTCGCCGAACAGGCGCTCACCGCCGACCAGGTGCGCGCCATCCCGCAGACCCTCCAGACCCTCACGACCCGCCTCGCCCCGCACCTCGGCACCCTGACACAGGCCTTCGGCCTCCCCGAGGAACACCTGTCGTCACTGCCGATGCTGAGCGGCGCCTGATCGTAGGGACGACCGACTCCTGACCTAAATATGACGTGCCCATGGCGCCCCGCTCTCTGGCTGGGCGCCCGACCGCGCGCCGTTCGCCGTTCGCCGTTCGCCGGGCGAGCAGCGGGGATGCACGCCCGGCGGAATCAAGGCAAGGTCAGCCGGCCGCCCGCCGCAGCACCCGGTACAGGCCCGCGCTCACCGCGAACCCCACCAGGCAGGTGATGTCCCCGAAGGCCGGCCAGTGCCGCGGCACCCAGCCCACGTACTCCTCCTGGTTCGAGAAGAGCGGCACCGACACCGCGACGCCCGCCACCAGGGCGGCCACACCGGGCCAGTTGGCGAAGCCCCGGTCCGAGCAGTCGTCATACGGGACAAGTGTCCGGCCCGCGCAAGGCCACGCCCAGGGGCGCACTGTCCGCTTCGGGGGGCTCGACGGCGTACAGCTTGTATGCGTGTACGCCGACGGGGAGCAACCCCCGTACCCGTCCTACTCCTTGGGCTCCTCGCCGCTCTCCCGGCGCTTCAGCTCCTCCTCGCGGCGGCGCAGATCGGCCTCCCAGTCGCGCAGATGCGAGTCGTCGTCCTTGAGGGACTTCAGGAACTCCGGGTTGTCGTCCGGGGCGACCCACCGGCCGCCCGGGGCTCCGCCGATGCGCTCGGCGGTGGCGCGGTCGCGGCCGATGATCAGCCAGGAGACGGAGCCGACCAGCGGGAACAGCAGGATCAGGATGGCCCACACGGGCTTGGGTATGAAGCGGACGTCCTTCTCCTGCGTGGTGACGCAGTCGATGAACGCGTAGATGCTCAGTGCGAGAGGCACCAGGATCATCAGCACCCGGAGCATGTATCGATCCCCTTGAGTCGCTGTCCGGGCGCGCTGACGGTCGCGTCCGGCCCCCGCTGACCTGTCCAGGGTAGTGGGTGACGGATACTGGAACGCATGGCTTACGACGATCTTCGCTCCCTGCTCAGGGCGCTGGAGCGCGAGGGTGACCTCAAGCGCATCAAGGCCGAGGTGGACCCGTACCTGGAGGTCGGGGAGATCGTCGACCGCGTGCAGAAGGCGGGCGGGCCCGCGCTGCTCTTCGAGAACGTACGCGGATCGGCGATGCCGCTGGCGATGAACGTGTTCGGCACCGACCGGCGGCTGCTCAAGTCGCTCGGGCTGAAGTCGTACGCGGAGATCAGCGACCGGATCGGCGGGCTGCTGAAGCCCGAACTGCCGCACGGCTTCGTGGGCGTGCGGGAGGCCTTCGGCAAGCTCGGCTCGATGGTCCACGTACCGCCGAAGAAGGTGAAGTCGGACAACGCGCCGGTACAGGAGGTCGTCCTGAAGGGTGACGAGGTGGACCTCGACGCCCTCCCGGCCCTGTTCACCTGGCCGGAGGACGGCGGCTCCTTCTTCAACCTGGGGCTGACGCACACCAAGGACCCGGAGAGCGGGATCCGCAACCTCGGCCTCTACCGCCTCCAGCGGCACGACAAGCGCACGATCGGCATGCACTGGCAGATCCACAAGGACAGCCGCAACCACTACCAGGTGGCCGCGCGCAAGGGCGAGCGGCTGCCGGTCGCCATCGCCTTCGGCTGCCCGCCCGCCGTGACGTACGCGTCCACCGCGCCCCTCCCCGGTGACATCGACGAATACCTGTTCGCCGGGTTCATCGCGGGCAAGCGGATCGAGATGGTCGACTGCCAGACGGTGCCGTTGCAGGTGCCGGCGCAGGCGGAAGTGGTCCTGGAGGGCTGGCTGGAGCCCGGGGAGATGCTCCCGGAGGGCCCCTTCGGCGACCACACCGGCTTCTACACCCCGCAGGAACCCTTCCCGGCCCTGACCATCGACTGCGTGACGATGCGGCGGCGCCCGCTGCTCCAGTCGATCGTCGTCGGCAGGCCCCCGACGGAGGACGGCCCGCTGGGCCGGGCCACGGAACGCTTCTTCCTCCCGCTCCTGAAGATCATCGTCCCGGACATCGTGGACTACCACCTCCCCGAGGCGGGCGGCTTCCACAACTGCGCGATCGTCTCGATCGACAAGAAGTACCCGAAGCACGCGCAGAAGGTCATGCACGCCGTCTGGGGCGCCCACATGATGTCCCTGACCAAGCTGATCGTGGTCGTCGACGCGGACTGCGACGTCCACGACCTGCACGAGGTCGCCTGGCGCGCCCTCGGCAACACGGACTACGCCCGCGACCTGACGGTCGTCGAGGGGCCAGTCGATCATCTCGACCATGCCTCCTACCAGCAGTTCTGGGGCGGTAAGGCGGGTATCGACGCGACCCGTAAGTGGCCCGAGGAGGGGTACACGCGGGACGGCGGGTGGCCGGAGATGGTGGTGTCCGACCCGGACACGGCGGCGAAGGTCGACAGACGCTGGAAGGAATACGGCCTGTGAGTTCAGCATCCGCCGCGCTGCCCCAGCCAGGCCGCACGAAAGCCTTCCTGCGGCTGGTGATGATCGAGCACTCGATCTTCGCGCTGCCCTTCGCCTACATCGCGGCGCTGACCGCGATGTTCCAGGTGGACAAGACCATCCACTGGGGCAAGCTGCTCCTGGTCACGATCTGCATGGTCGGCCTGCGTACGTTCGCGATGGCCGTCAACCGGATCATCGACCGCGAGATCGACGCCCGTAACCCGCGCACGGCCCACCGCGAGCTGGTCACCGGCGCGATGTCGGTGAAGCACGCCTGGACCGGCGCCCTGATCGCCGTCACCGTCTTCCTCGGCTCGGCGGCCCTCCTGAACCCCCTGTGCCTGGCCCTCGCCCCCGTCGCGGTGATCCCGATGGTGGTCTACCCGTACGGCAAGCGGTTCACGAACTTCCCCCAGGCCATCCTGGGCCTCGCCCAGGCCATGGGCCCGGTCGGCGGCTGGCTGGCGATCACGGGGGAGTGGTCCTGGGACGCGGTGATCCTGGGTCTGGCGGTCGGCATCTGGATCGGCGGCTTCGACCTGATCTACGCCTGCCAGGACGTCGACACCGACCGCGAGACCGGCGTCCTGTCGGTGCCGGCACGCTTCGGCATCCCGGCGGCGGTGTGGAGCGCACGGGTGTGCCACGCCCTGACGACGGCCCTGTTCATCTGGTACGCCCTGGTCACGGACGCGGGCGCGTTCTTCTGGCTGGGCCTGGTGATCGTGGCGGGCGCGTTCGTGTACGAGCACCGGATCGTGCGGCCGCATGACTTGTCGCGGCTGAACAGGGCGTTCTTCTCGGTCAACGGATTCATCGGCATCGCCCTTTTCGGGTGTGCGCTGCTGGATCTTCTGGTTCGGGGCCTGACGGTCTGAGTACGGTGCGGACCGTGAACCGTCCGCACGCGCATCTCACCCGGTTCCAGGACGCGTTTCCCAGAACGAGTTCTGCCCGGATCTCGCGGTCATCCCGGCATCGGAAGCGGCGAAGAACGAGGGCGCCTACCCGGCCGACCTCATCGAGTTCGTCGTGGAGGTCGTGTCCCAGGGCGGCATCCGCCGCGACTACGAGGTCAAGCCCCGCTGGTACGCCTCCCGGGGCATCGCCAACTACCTGATCCTGGACCCCCTCAAGGGCCACGCCGTCACGATGTGGAACCCGGGCCCCGACGGATGCCGGGGCCGCGACACCGTCCCGTACGGAGCCGACGTGACCCTCGACTCCCCGCTCGGCAAGTTCACCGTGGCCACGGCTCGTCTCCCCGTAGACCCGAAGGCGAGCGCCCTGTCCTGAACTCGGCCTCGCCCGCCGGTAGGCTCAGGGTGTGAACGCAGGAGAAACGCAGCGCGCGCCTTGGATCGTGGGGGTGTCCGGAGCGTCGGGGACGCCGTACGCGGCTGCTGTGCTGCGGGCGCTGCTCGCGGCGGGGGAAGCCGTCGACCTGGTCGTCTCCCGGGCCTCCCGGCTCACGCTGCTGGACGAGACCGGGATCGCCTTCCGGGACGCCCACTGGCAAGGCGACCTGGGGGAATGGCTGGCCCGGGGCGCCGACGGCAAGCCCGGCACCTTCGACGTGGACATCAGCGGCGTACGGCACTGGAGCGCCGGGGACCTGGCGGCCGGGCCGTCCTCCGGGTCGTACCCCACCAAGGGGATGCTGATCGTGCCCGCCTCCACCGCCTGCGTGGCCGGGGTCGCGCTCGGGCTGTCGAAGGACCTGTTGCAGCGGGCGGCCAGTGTCACCCTCAAGGAACGGCGCCCACTCGTCGTCGCCGTACGGGAGTCCCCGCTGAACGGGCAGACACTGCGGCACCTGGTGACCCTGGACGACGCGGGCGCGAGCGTCGTACCGGCCTCGCCCGCCTTCTACGCCGGCGCCACCCACATCCAGGATCTCGTCGACTTCGTCGCCGGACGCGTGCTCGACGCGGCGGGCGTCTCGCACGGGCTGTACCGCCGCTGGCAGGGTGAACTCGGCGGCGGGTCCGGGGAGTCCCGTACGTCCAGTACTGATAACGACTGACCCGGCGTACGTATCAGCAACCGCCGGTACCGCTCATCACTTTCAGGAACGTCACGACTTTCAGGGACGTCACGTTCAGGATTCTTCATCGGAAGGCTCGATCGCATGGACGCCGTGGACAGGCAGCTCATCCAGGCCCTGAGGGAGAACGGCCGGGCCTCCTACGCCGAACTGGGGCGCCTCGTCGGCCTGTCGGGGCCCAGTGTCACCGACCGCATCAACCGGCTTGAGGCGGCCGGTGTCATCACCGGATACCGCGCCACCGTCGACGCCACCTCGCTCGGCCTCGGTGTCACCGCGCTCATCGGCATCTCGCTCTCCGACGCGGCCGACCACGAGGACGTGGCGCGCCGCCTGCGGGACCTCAGCGAGATCGAGGACTGCTGGTTCATCGCGGGCGACGACTCGTTCATGCTCAAGGTGCGGGCGAGCGACGTCGACGGCCTGGAGAAGACCATCCGGCGGCTCAGCGGGACCCAGGGCGTCTCCCGGACCCGTACGACCATCGTGCTCTCCACGAAGTGGGAGAACAGGGTCGGTGAGCTGCCGGAAGAGCAGTAGGGGATGGGGCGTACGGTTTACGAGGTCCGTACAAGGCCCGTGCAAGGTCCGTAAGAGGTCCGTAAGAGGTCCGTACGAGGTCTGTACGAGGTCTGTACGTAGTCGGTCTGGGAGAGGGATGAGCGAGGAATGAGCATGGACGTCGGGCTCAAGCGCGAGCTGGAGGAGAAGGTCAGGGCCGGTGAGCGGCTGACCCGCGAGGACGGCATCGCGCTCTACGAGTCGGACGACCTGGCCTGGCTGGGCGGGCTGGCGCACGAGGTGCGGACCCGTAAGAACGGTGACGTGGTCCACTTCAACGTCAACCGGCACCTCAACATGACCAACGTGTGCACGGCCTCCTGCGCCTACTGCTCGTTCCAGCGCAAGCCGGGCGAGAAGGACGCGTACACGATGCGCATCGAGGAGGCGGTCAGGCTCGCCAAGGCGATGGAGGGCGAGAACCTCACCGAGCTGCACATCGTCAACGGACTGCACCCGAGCCTCCCGTGGCGGTACTACCCGCGCTCCCTGCGCGAGCTGAAGGCCGCGCTGCCCGACGTCTCCCTCAAGGCGTTCACGGCGACGGAGATCCACCACTTCGAGACGATCAGCGGCCTCACCGCGTCCGAGATCCTCGACGAGCTGATCGACGCGGGCCTTGAGTCGCTGACCGGCGGCGGCGCCGAGATCTTCGACTGGGAGGTCCGCCAGCACATCGTGGACCACCGCACGCACTGGGAGGACTGGTCGCGCATCCACCGCCTGGCGCACGAGAAGGGCCTCAAAACCCCCTGCACCATGCTGTACGGCCACATCGAGGAGCCCCGCCACCGCGTCGACCACGTCCTGCGCCTGCGTGAGCTCCAGGACGAGACGAACGGCTTCCAGGTCTTCATCCCGCTGCGCTACCAGCACGACTTCGTCGACATGAAGGACGGCAAGGTCAGGAACCGCCTCCAGGCGCGCACGCAGATGGCGACCGGCGCCGAGGCCCTGAAGACCTTCGCGGTCTCCCGACTCCTCTTCGACAACGTCCCGCACGTCAAGGTCTTCTGGGTCATGCACGGCGTCCAGACCGCCCAGCTCGCCCTCCAGCACGGCGCCGACGACATGGACGGCTCGGTCGTCGAGTACAAGATCACCCACGACGCCGACAACTACGGCACCCCCAACAAGCTCACCCGCGAGGACCTGCTCGACCTGATCCGCGACGCCGGCTTCCGCCCGGTGGAGCGCAACACGCGGTACGAGATCATCCGCGAGTACGACGGCCCGGACCCGGCGCGGCGGGATTCGCCGCAGGCGATGCGGGTGTGAGAGCGAGGGGGAGGGGTGTGGGCGCGGTGAGTGTGAGGGTACGGGGGCGAACCGCCCGTACGGTAATGGGTATTCTTTCCCTGTGACCCTTACCTTCACCCTCGACCCCGCCATCACCCCTGACCTCCGCGACGGGCTCCTCGACCTCTGGACGGACGTCTCCAACGCGGGCGGTGCCGTTGGCTTCGTCGCCCCTGTGGACCGGGAGACCGTTCGGCCCGAGTTGGTGAAGCACTTCGCTGGGATGGCGGGTGGGCGGACCCGGCTGCTGGCCGGGTACGACGAGGACGGGCGGGTCGCCGCGGCCGCCTTTCTCGCCTTCAACGCCCGCCGTCTGATGGCCCACTGGGTGTGGCTGTACACGGTCATGGTGCATCCCCGTCATCAGGGCCGGGGGTACGGTCGTGACCTGCTGGCGGCTGCGGCCGACGCGGCCCGCGGTATCGAGGGCGTGGAGGCGATCCGGCTCACCTGCCGGGGTGGCCTCGGCCTGGAGCAGTTCTACGGCTCCTGCGGCTACAAGGAGGTCGGTCGCATACCCGGTGCGATACGGGTCGCGCCCGGCGACGACCGCGACGACATCATCATGCTTCTGCCACTGGCGTGAGCCCGGGCGCGTCCGGCCCGTGCACCCCGCTGCAAGATCGGGACCTCGCCGTGCTTCACTGGACGGTGCCCCTTTTCGGAACCGGAAGACTGGATTGAGATGCTCCGCTACACGCTGATGCGCCTCGGGATCTTGGTGGCCTGCCTGCTGGTCGTCTGGGGCCTCGTCCAGTCGGGTATCGCTCCGCGTGGCCTGGGCGACTCCAACGGCATGTGGATCATCCTGCTCTCCCTGGTGATCTCCGCCCCGATCAGCTTCGTGGTGCTGCGCAAGGAGCGGGACCGGGCCTCGGTGCAGATCGTCGCGAAGGTGGACCGCGTCAAGGCCAACCTGGACGCGAACCGCAGCCAGGAGGACGAGGCCGTCGACGAGGCGGCCCGCGCCCAGGCCGATGTCCAGGCCGATGCGCAGTCCGAGTCCCAGGGGCAGCCCCAGACCCAGGGCCAGCCCTCCTGACCTGACAGCGCACCGGACCGCGCAACTACCCTTGCCCCCATGGGTGCTGTGAAGAGCAAGCGGATGCCGCGTGCCGTCCGTGAGCAGCAGATGCTGGACGCCGCCGTACGGATCTTCGGCCAGCGCGGCTACATGGCCGCGTCGATGGACGAGATCGCCGAACTCGCCGGTGTCTCCAAGCCGTTGGTCTATCTGTACCTGAACTCCAAGGAAGACCTCTTCACCGCCTGCATCCGGCGCGAGGCAAGGACGCTCACCGAAGCGGTCCGCGCCGGCGTCGAACCGGCCCTGCCCGCCGACCGCCAGCTCTGGAACGGCCTGCGCGCGTTCTTCACGCACACCGCCCAGAACCCGGACGGCTGGTCGGTGCTCCATCTCCAGGCCCGTACGCACGGCGAGCCGTTCGCGACCGAGGTCGCCTCGATGCGCGAGGAGATCGTCGCGTTCGTCACCCAGTTGATCGTGGTCGCCGCCCGCGAGGCCCACCGCGACCCCTCGCTCCCCGAGCGCGAGGTCGCCGGCCTCGCCGTGGCCCTGGTCGGCGCCGCCGAGTCGCTGGCCGCCTGGGCCAACACCACCCCCGGCATCACCGCGAAACAGGCGGCGACGACTCTGATGAACTTCGCCTGGTCGGGCTTGGACAACCTGATGGCCGGAAACCCTTGGTCACCACCGGCATAGAGGTCTGAAAGGGGCCGCCAGGCCACCTTTCAGGGGCGCGGGGAA